>CAZVHO010000066.1:0-28034 GCA_964627515.1 uncultured Thermodesulfobacteriota bacterium
GGAATGACGAAAATTAGCCCTCGATGACTTCCAAATAACTTAGCTTTTTTATTGCCAAGTTATTTTCTGATACAGCGCCGCAATGCGGCGTTTCATAGCTTTTTAATTATTCGTCATTCCCTCGTTGCCGGTTGTTGGATAAAACGAATAACGAGTAACCAGTAACCAGTAACGGAATCGTTTGGATCGCTTTATTCCATCACGGCAGGTCTAAAACCTCTCTCACCTTTTGCGATAATTCCGAAACCGTATACGGTTTTTGAATAAAGGCCTTACAGCCCCTTTCTATAAGTAAGGCGGCTTGCCCGTCAATGCTATATCCGCTGGAGAGAAGCACTTTAACAGGGGAGGACACCTCTTTGAATCCATCGTAGGTCTGGCTCCCTTTCAGATCCGGCATGATCATGTCCAAAATAATCATGTCGATTTCATGATGTTTCTCCCTGAACAGAGACAAGGCTTCCTGGCCGCTATTGGCGGACAAAACGAGATATCCCAGGCTCTCCAGGATTTCCCGGGTTACTTTAAGGATTACTTCCTCGTCATCCACTAAAAGAATGGTTTCTTGTCCGCGAACCGGTTTTTCCTGGGGTTTTTCTTCAGAGACCATCTTTTTATCCGATGCCGGGAGATAGATGGAAAAAGTACTTCCCTGGCCTTTTTGACTGGATGCAAAAATGCTTCCCCCATGGCTTTTGATAATACCATAAACCATGGCCAACCCTAAACCCGTCCCCCGGCCCATCTCTTTGGTGGTAAAAAAAGGTTCAAAAATCCTCTCAATAACCTTTTCCTCCATCCCTTCTCCGGTATCCCTTATGGAAATCTTGACATATTTCCCCGGCCTGGGCTGGTCGGAACCATAGGAAGTAATAACAATATTCCGGGTTTTCAAATAAAGGGATCCTCCTCCGGGCATGGCTTGCCAGGCATTAACAAAGAGATTCAACAAGGCTTGTTCAATCTGGCCTTGATCGACTTCCACGGTCCAGAGGTCTTCCTGGATTTGGCTGTGAATACGAACTTCCTTTTTCGTCCTCCCGAACATTTCAGCAGACTTTTGGAGGATCAGGTTTATATTAACCGGCCTTACCTCATACTTCCCGCCTCTGGCAAATCCCAGGAGTTGCCTGGTTAAATCCACTCCACTCCGGACTTGTTGGTTGATACCGTCCAATTTTTCATAAAAAGGATGGGTCTCATCCATCGTCATGAGAATCAGGGAAGTATAGCCCTGAATACCCATAAGCAGGTTATTAAAATCATGGGCAATACCCCCGGCCAGGGTTCCGATGGCTTCCATCTTCTTGGCCTGACGGAGTTGTGACTCCAAAAGGGCCTGCTCCGTAATATCCCTTAAAATACCCACCAAACTGGATACATTCCCATCAGGGTCAAAATTAGGGGCGCCGCTGGCACTGAAGATCTTTTCTTTACCATCCTTTTGTAAAAAGGTCCCCAAGACATCCCGGATGATTGTCTTTTCCCCCCAGACCTGGTCAAAGAGTTGTTGAAATTTTTCAGAATCTTCCCTTTTGACAAAATCAATCATTTTTCGCCCAATCACTTCAAACGGGGAATGTCCTAATATCCTTTCCCAAGCCGGATTCACATAGGAAAAAATCCCCTCATGATCCAGGGCAAAGACGATATCCGGCGTATTTTCACTTAATGATCGAAACCGTTCTTCGCTTTCCCGTATCTTATTATAAACCACGGCATTATTGATATTGATGGCAATCTGGGGGGCGATCCCCATCAGGAGGCTCAGGTCGCCCTGGGTCAAGGGCCTTTTGGAGGTCAGGTTGTCCACCAGGAGAATGCCAAGAGACTCTTCCTTGTAAACAATGGGAACGCAGATAAACGACTGGGTGCCGACCCGGCGAAGAAATTCCATGCTTTTTAGAGAAAGCTTTTTTTCGACCTCGTCCGTGTTGTTAATTAAAAAAGGAATCTGCTTCCTAAACGATTCTACGGCCATTCCCTGAGATTTGGGGTTGTCCAAACCAAATTCGACTTTTTTAAAATACTCTTCATCTTCATGATCGTAGCCATAACCGGTAACATAGTTCAGTTTTATCTTTTCCTTGTCGGCCAAAAGGATCATCCCCCGGTCAAAATCCAGCCGCTTACTCATGGCCTCCATGATGGCCCGGAGCGAAACATCGATATCCAGGATCATGGACAGGGTCTGGCCGATTTCCTGTATTAAAAGTACCTCATTATAACGTCGGTTCGTTTCGTTTAGTAAAGATTGGGTGGCCTCGCTTTCCTCGGTGATATTCTTGATCAACTCCTTTTTTTCCATGTGTTCTGAAAGGATAATGATCCCCATATTAATCAGCACACAAATCTTGACCAGCCAAATCCAGGAATCAAAAGGCAAGACAAAATATAAGGCCAGATTCAATAGAAAATTTACAGGAAAACTATAGTTCCGGATCAATTTCCAGATATAGGATGAGGTCTTTTCCCAGGAAACAATGTACCTGCATATTTCTCCTCCCTTATGAACACATTCGGGGTGATCGACGTGAGCCATTTTTTTGGTGTATAACTTGGCCTGAACTTCAAATATCCCAATACGATTCTCACACTGAGCAAGGCTTTCTTTTACCCCAGGCTTTAATTCAATTCGGATTTCGACCTTTCGTGCTCCCAGTTTCTTCACTTTAAAACTGATGGTTCGGGTTATTTTATTAGCGATTTTCTCCGCTAAGAGGTAACTCAGCGATGGGCTTAGAAATCCAAAGGCATATTTTTTTATTGATCCCAAGGCAGTACCCGAAAATGAAAATCGTCCTACCTCACGGGAAATGTTGGAATTATCGGTAAGCTGATTGAGTTTCTCATGGAAACGGTCAACCTGCTTTTGGGTTAACCATTGCCCGCTTTCTTCAAGCCCATACGTTTCGATCCCCGCATATTCCAAAATATCATTCGGATCAATTTGGGGATAATATTTCCGAAGGTATTCAACATAATTTTTTATAAGCCGGCTGTTGTAAAGAAGGGGGTCTTCCATCTTTGTTTCCTGACTATTTAGAAAAGATATTCTTTTCCCTTTTAATCTTTTAAGCTAATTTCCCGCTATATCGAGCTTCTCAATCCGAACGGCTTCCGGACCAAGATAGGCTTCTCTTTGGGCACTTTCCTTAGAGAAGAAGGCTTCTTTAAAGGCTTCTTGCATGGTCCCGGAAACCGATCCCCCTTTAATAGGGATTTTTTGACCATCCCGAAGGGAATAGCCGGTTCGAATCTCGCCGGAAAATGCTCCGGTAATGGGATTGGGTTCAAAGGTCGAAAATCGGATTAAATGATAGCAAGGACCTCCGGCCAATAAATCTTTAGAGGACCTTGAACCGGCTGACACCTCTACGTTGGAAAAATCTCCTGTAGCTTCTTCCTGCAGATAATCGGCGTACCGTTTGTTGTTCATCCTTCTTTTAAAAATGTTTTCTTTTATTATCTCGACCCGTTTGAGAGGTAACCCGTTATTATCAAAGGCCCGGCTTTTGATCCCTCCGGGTAGACCGGGATTGCTGGAAAGGCTTAAGGGCTCTCCAGACAAATCGGAGATTACCGGCCGCCCGATTGCCAGATGGGACCATTTTTGAAAATGGGCCGGCCCCGAAGCCTGGAGGCAAAAAAAATTAAAAAGGTTATCGAGTGCCTCTCCTGAAAAGATAACCGGATAGGACCCCGCCTTGGGAATACGGGCTTCCAGGGATTCCCGAGCATATCGGGCATATTCCTGGACCATTTCCGGCAATTGAAGATCTTTATAAAAACGGGCCTGTTTCATCCCTTGGCTTTCCCCTTCCAACCTGGAACCTTTTTCGGCCAATAAAACAAAATCGACAAAAATGTCAGTCTCAGAGTCTTCTTTTTCCAAGCCATTGGAATTCAGGAGAAACAATTCCTTGTCTTCGATAAAAATTTCCGCCGAACTTTTTTTGACCTTTTCCAGGGGTATTTTTATAAAATCATCCTGTATCCGGTCCAGATAGCCAAGGGGGTGTTCTCTGATTTCCGGATCAACGGCTTGAACCTGTTCATATTCCAGCCCCTTTTCAGGTAACCCAAAAACTGGATTGGCCACCAAACCCGCCATCTCCAACCCCAGGGTCAGCCGTTCCCTGGCATTATCTCCTTCCGAGAGAGAGACCGTAGATTCGCCTAAGACTTTTTGGCCTTGACGTTCATATTCCTTGTAAAGAGTGATAATGAATTTTTCCGTTTCCACCAGACGCTGGGATTCGATCTGATCGAATATGAGGTACCTTTGATAACTTTTCTTCCGGAGCCGACGGATCTCCCAGGCCGAAATATTGGAAAGAATTCTTAACTGCGATAGGATATATGTCAGGGTCATAGTAAAATTCTGTATTCCGGCTTTCACCAGAATATAAAATTAGAAGCAAGTTCCAGTTTTTACAAGTCTATTATTGGTATTGGCTTGATGTTTTTTAGTGTTTACTTTTTATCTATATGAACATACTATGGCACAAAATACCAGTCAAGGAAAGAAATAAGGTCTTTGCTTGCGGCCTAAAAATCGGGGGAACTCTTTTATCATCGGGTGTTCTTTTTCTAAGTTTGGAAAATCGTTTTATCGGCTGAATTTTCCCATCGCTTAATCCAACTAATAACCGTGTAAAAACACGAAAGGTCTTTTATTGGCATGAAGAAACTACTTTTGATAAATCCGGTGGGTCACAAAAGCGGATATCTTTTAAGTAAATTTTCCACCCTTCCTCCTTTAAGCCTTGCCTATGTGGCTGCCGTTACTCCATCGAATTGGGAAATTGTAATACGGGATGAAAATTTTACCCCCTTTGTCTTCGAGGAGGCTGACCTGGTAGGGATTACGGCCTTTACCAGCAATATTAACAGGGCTTATGAGATCGCCCAAAGGTACCGGGAAAAGAAGATTAAAACCGTTCTCGGGGGTATCCATGCCTCTATGCTCCCCGATGAAGCGTTACAACATACCGATGCCGTTGTGATCGGGGAGGTGGAGGGTATCTGGGGGAAAGTGATCAGGGATTTTGAAAATAATGCCCTGCGCCCCAAATACAAAGGACCTCAGCTTGATCTGTTTGAGTCTGAGATCACGCCCAGGCGTGATTTATTAAACCCTGACTATCTCTGGAATTCGATCCAAACCTCCCGGGGCTGCCCCTTTAACTGCCATTTTTGTTCGGTTTCAAGGTATCTGGGCAAAGAGTACAGGCAACGCAATCCCGACGCTGTACTAAAAGAATTGGATCAAATTCAAAGTCAATACATCTCCTTTTTGGATGACAACCTGATCGGATACAGCCCTGAGAACAAAAAAAGGGCCAGGGGCCTGTTTGAAGGCATGATAAAGAGGGGGTATCATAAAAAATGGTGGATGCAAACTTCGATCAATGCCGTCGAAGATGAAACCTTGATAGAACTGGCGGCCCAAGCCGGCTGTATGTTTGCTTTTGTAGGGTTTGAGACGACCGACAAAGATACTCTAAAGAGCATGAAAAAAGGGATTAATCTGAAAATTGGGGCTGACAATTATAAAAAAGTGGCGGATACCTTTCACAAATATGGAATATCGGTATTTGGGGCGTTTATTCTGGGTAATGATTTTGAATCCCCGGCTTATTATAAAAAAATGGCCAGGGATTTGGTCCATTCCGGGATAGATATCATCCAACTCAGTATTCTTACCCCCCTTCCCGGGACAGGTTTAATGGAACAATTAGAGAAGGAAGGGCGCTTGGTTTATAAAAATTTCCCGGAAGATTGGGAAAAATACAGATTTTCCTATGTGGTTCATGAGCCTAAGGGAATTGAAGAAGAAACCATTTATCGGGCCGATAGTTTTCTAAAAAAAAGTATATACACCTTTCCAGGCTATCCCTACCGGCTTCTAAAATCTTTTTATAATTTAAAGGGCGGGACTACCTTCTTTGCTACGAGAAAATTTAACCAGGCGATGAAAAAAGCCTGGCAAAATTCCCATTACTATTCAAAGTATCCTCATACCCTATAGCCCATTTTTATTTCGAAGGGAGCAGGCCCTTTGCTTTCATTGCCTAACCATACTCCCGATCCCGATGGGATTTTCCTTTCGGTCTTTGATAATCCAGCATGTCACCTCAACAGCCAGTATCGAACCATCTCTCCTGATATATTCCTTTTGGAAATTTACAAAGTCTTGTGTCATCGCTTCGCTGATTTTTTGTTTTTCCCTTTCATGCCATTTGGCAGGAGTAATTTTCTGATTAGTAAGCTGCCTCAACTCTGCCAGGTTATATCCCACCATTTTCTGATAAGCCGGGTTTGCTTCCAGGATGTCTCCAAACATGTTGGACAGAACCACCCCTTCGGGGATTTTTTCTACCAATTTCAGGTATTGATCTTCAAACGATTTTTGGCTTCGGCTGTCCGTTTCATTCAATAGTCTGGCCTGAAACTCTTTGAAATTTAAAATGTGCAACTGCCGGGAAGGAGAAGGAATAGGTGGGGTTGCACACCCCAAGGAAAACAAGGTCAAGGACAACAGGATAAAAGCAATTTTTTGCATAAGCTTTTCCTTATTCAAAAAGCCGATTCAATCGATTGGGAAGTTACCTGCACTAAAAAACTTACAATCTCAGATGAACATCGCCGGTCAGAATCGTTTCCTTTCGGCCGTTATCCAGGAGAACGATCAATCCGCCATGATTATCAATGCCCTGGGCCACACCGGTCAGGGAATTCTGGTTATTCAGAATGGTTACCTTCCGGTTTTTGACTAAAGAATACCGGTCCCACTCCTTACGTAAAAACCCAACCCCTTCGTTTTGAGCCTTTTGGTAAAGGGCTTCCCCGAAGGCCAAAAACCGGGTCAGGAGTTGAAGGCGTGAAATCTTTTTGCCGGTTTCCTTTAAAATGCTGGTGGCCGGCTGTCCCCCCGGAGGAGGCTCCAAAGGGGCCCAGTGGCAATTGACGCCGATCCCGATAATCATATATTCCATCCGGTCCGGGTCGGTGGTGAATTCGGTCAGGATTCCTGCTAATTTTTTATCCCCGGCATATATATCATTGGGCCATTTAATGCCCACATCCATCCCGGCGATCTCCCGGATGGCCCGGCAAAGAGAAACAGAGGCCAGCACGGTGCCGTAAAAGGCCTCTTGAGGCAGCCAGTTCGGCCTCAGGATCAAAGAAAATAAGAGATTTTTACCGGATGGCGATTGCCAAATACGGCTCAGTCGGCCTTTGCCTTTTTCCTGGAATTCGGCCACGACCAGGGTCCCTTCCGGAGCCCCCTGGGCCGCCAGGGTTCTGGCTTGAATATTTGTGGAATCGGTACGGAGGAAGTGGTGGATGTTTTTCCCCAAAAAAGCGGTTTTCAACTCCCGGGCTAAAAGATCAGGCAATAAAATATCCGGAACGGCCGTCAGGCGATACCCTTTCCCCTGCAAAGATTCGATACTAAAACCCTCTGCTTTGAGTTTGGCCATATATTTCCAAATAGCCGGGCGGGTCATACCCAATTCCCTGGCCAAGGCCTCTCCGGAAACAAATTCCCTTTGGGACAGGGCCCCCAATATTATTTCTTTTGGTCGAATCTGCGGGTTTTTCTGGGAAGAATTCATAATCCGTGAGGGATTATTCCTTTTTAAAAAACTCCCGAACCATTTTGATGGCGCAGAACTCCCCGCACATGGTACAGACCTCCGATTCACTGGGAGGGCTTTCGGCCCTCATCCGGCGGGCCTTTTCCGGATCCAGGCATAGGCCGATCTGTCTTTCCCAGTTCAAGGCCTTACGGGCCAGGGCCATTTGACGATCCTGTTCCCAGGACTTCGCCCGGCCCCGGGCCAGGTCGGCGGCATGGGCCGCGATACGGGTCGCGATAATCCCTTCCCGCACATCTTCCGGCGTGGGGAGTTTTAAATGTTCGGAAGGGGTGACATAGCAGAGAAAATCGGCACCGGCCATCCCGGCCAAGGCCCCCCCGATGGCGCAGGCAATATGGTCGTAACCCGCTGCAATATCCGTGACCAGGGGACCCAGGACATAAAAAGGGGCCCCCTGGCAAAGCTGTTTCTGAAGCAGCACATTGGCCTCGACCTGATTCAAAGGCACATGCCCGGGTCCTTCGATCATGACCTGAACACCGGCTTTTAAGGCCTGTTCCCGTAATTCCCCCAAGTGGATCAACTCCTGCACCTGGGCCCGATCAGTGGCATCAGCCAGACAGCCGGGACGCAAGCCGTCTCCGAGGCTCAAGGTCAGATCGTATCGCAGGGCCAATTCGATTAAACGATCATATTCGGTATAGAGGGGGTTTTCTTTTCCATGATAAACCATCCAGGTTGCCAGGAAGGCCCCGCCCCGACTGACGATATCGGTAATCCGGCCCTGCTTTTGCAACCGCTCCAAAGAATTGAGGGTAACTCCGCAATGAACTGTAATAAAGTCGACTCCAGCCTGGGCCTGACTTTCAATCACCTCGAAGATCTTATCCGAAGTCAGATGGATAATCCCCCCTTTTTCTCTGGCCGTTTCCACCACCGCCTGATAAATTGGGACCGTGCCCAGAGGCAAAGGGGAATGGGCTATCAAGGTTCGGAGTATTTCCTTCAAATCACCCCCGGTACTTAAGTCCATGACTGTATCGGCTTTAGCTTCGACACAAATATTCAACTTGCGCAATTCCTGGGCCAGATCCACCTGATCGGAGGAAGTCCCGATATTGGCATTGACCTTGATCGCCAATCCCTGTCCGATACCAACCGGGCGGGCCTTCTTCTTCCCGAGGTTAGCCGGAATAACAACCGTCCCCCGGGCCACTCGTTTTTGGATCTCTTCCGGGTCCAGCCCTTCCTGGCGAGCCACTTCCTGCATTTCAGGGGTTAGAACCCCTTTTTTGGCTGATTCAATCTGGGTCAAGATGATACCTCTTTTTTGTTTTTGTTATTTTCAAGCCAACTATATGGATCGGTAGCCAACTGGCCATGTCCGACCGGCTGGGCTCCGGCAATGGCTTTGGTAATAAAATCCTTGGCCTTTTCCACGGCCTTTATTAAAGGATTCCCCTGCCCCCAGAAAACGGCAATGGCTGCCGAAAAGGTACAGCCGGTGCCGTGGATATTCGGGGTCTGGATTCGGGGGCTGGAAAATTCCCTGAAAGAAATCCCGTCGTAAAGGAGATCCACTGCCGCTCCGGTTAAATGCCCCCCCTTGATTAAAACCATTCCCCTGATTTTTTCTTTAAGGGCCATGGCCGCCCTTTTCATATCCGCAACGGTCCGCACCGGCAGGCCGGTCAAGACCGAGGCTTCGGAGAGATTAGGGGTGACCAGACCGGCCACGGGGAAAAGATCATCCCTGAGCGTTTGAACGGCCTTTTTTTCCAATAAGGGATGCCCGGTCCCGGAGATCATGACCGGATCCAGCACCACCTTTTCAATCTTAAATTCTTTTATGGTTTGGGCCACCAGAGTAATGATTTCGGCCTGGGCCAGCATGCCTGTTTTCACGGCGTCGACGCAGATATCGGAAAGGACCGCCTGGAGTTGTTCCCGGATAAATGACCGGGGAACCGGGAAGATCCCTTGAACCCCCAGGGTGTTCTGGGCCGTCAAGGCCGTTATAACCGAGGTCCCATAGCCTCCCAGCAAAGCGATGACCTTCAGGTCGGCCTGTATGCCGGCCCCACCGCTCGGGTCCGATCCGGCTATGGTCAAAATACGTGCCTTTATAAACCCCCCAATAATAAAACAGGCCATACCCGAAGGGATGGCCTGGATAGAGAGAGAATCATTTCATTTTTGATTACAACAGGGGACATCCGGGTAAAAAAACCTTGGATGACCAGAAACAATGCCCTTCTGATACTGGGTGATTACTTGCCCCTCTTCTTACGCTGATGCCGGGTTTTCCTCATCAACTTTTTATGCTTGTGCTTTCGCATCTTTTTCCGTCTTTTTTTAACTACGCTACCCATCCAGTTCCCCTCTTGAGAATTTTCTGAAGCGATAAATTTAAAAGTATTTTATATACCCGATTTAAAGGCTATTGGCAAGAAAAATTATTAATCAAATAACCTCTTGACAACATTCTTTATTTTAATCCATAATTAACCAAAATATCAATTTTGATCCTGAGGAGGAACGAAACATGGCCATGACCAAAAAACCCGTTGCCAAACCCGCTCCTAAAAAAGCTTCCCGAGTAGGGACCAAATACGCCTGTAGCGACTGCGGGCTGCTGGTCACCGTGGATCAAGACTGTGATTGTCCTACAGTGGATCTGGTTTGCTGTGGAACCCCTATGAAGAAAAAACGGGCCGCCTGCAAAAAATAAAACGCTTTTAAAAACCTTTTCCATTCCAATCTGAATGCCCACTTTAACCTGGGCTTTCACAAAGACACACCCTTGTCCTGTTGTGGTGGTAAAGTCTGTCCTTTCAAGAGCTTAGAGGAAACACATGAATCCAGAAGCCCTTCAGTTAATGGAGCTCACTCAAGAACAAAAGATAGCCTATTTTTCCATGGAAATAGGTATTCACAGCAGTATTCCTACTTATAGCGGCGGTCTGGGGGTCCTGGCCGGGGATACCATCAAATCCGGTGCCGATCTTAACCTGCCCATGGTGGCTGTTACCCTGATCACTAAAAAAGGATACTTCCGTCAAGAACTGGATTCCAAGGGCAGACAGACCGAACACCCCGTTCTCTGGGACCCGGTTAAGTCCATGACCTTGCTTTCTCCTAAGGTTTCGGTGGAAATTGAGGGCCGAAAGGTTTTGATCCAGGTCTGGCATTATACGGTAAAAAGCTTTACCGGAGGGAAGGTCCCTGTTTTCTTTCTCGATACGGACCTGGAAGAAAATGCCCCCGAAGACCGGGAAATTACTTCTTTTCTCTATGGAAAAGATCTGCCCTACCGTTTAAAGCAGGAAATTGTCCTGGGTATAGGCGGGGTCAGGATGTTGAAAAAGTTAGGCTTTGAAATAAAAAAATATCATCTCAATGAAGGGCATGCCAGCCTGCTGACCCTGGAGCTTCTCCATAATTTTAAAAAACCCATAGAAGAGGTCTGGGATGAGAAACTGGTCTGGGATGTGAACCGGGTTAAAGAGCTCTGTGTCTTCACCACCCATACCCCGGTCGAGGCCGGCCACGACCGATTTTCATACGATCTTGTCCGGCAGATTCTGGGAGAACCCATTCCCTTTGATGTGCTAAAAGGTCTGGCCGGCCAGGAGGCCCTTAATATGACGCTGCTGGCCCTCAACCTGAGTGAGTTTGTCAACGGGGTGGCCAAAAAGCACGGAGAAGTCTCCAGGACCATGTTCCCTGGTTATAAAATCAACGCCATCACCAACGGGGTCCATTCCTATACCTGGACCTGTGAGAGCTTCAAGCGGCTTTACGATAAATATCTCCCCGGCTGGGCCAATGAACCTGAATTATTTGTCCGCATAGGCCGGATCCCCGACCAGGAAATCTGGGAAGCCCATCTGGAAGCAAAAACGGGTTTGATCAATTATATTCGGGAGACTACCGGAGTAGAGATGAGTCCTGATCTATTGACTTTTGGATTTGCCCGCCGGGCCACGGCTTACAAACGGGCCGATCTTTTGTTTAGCGACCTGGAACGGCTTAAAGCTATAGGGACCGGAAAGATCCAAATCATCTATGCCGGAAAGGCCCATCCTAATGATTATCCGGGCAAGGCCTTGATCGAAAATATTTTTGCCTTTAAGGAAAAATTAAAAGACCTGATCAAGATTGTCTATCTTCCCAATTATGATATGGAGGTGGCCTTAAAATTGGTTTCCGGAGTGGATGTCTGGCTTAATACCCCCTTAAGACCCCGGGAGGCCTCAGGCACCAGCGGGATGAAAGCGGCCCATAACGGCGTTGTGAATTTCAGTGTCCTGGACGGCTGGTGGATCGAAGGTCATATCGAAGGATACACCGGCTGGTCTATCGGGCCGAGCCCCACGGAAACCCAACTGGTCGACAGCTTCGATACCCGGGATGCGGAGGACCTTTACAACAAACTCGAGAAGGTTATTATCCCCACGTTTTATCAGGAAAATGGAATTTGGGTCCGCATGATGCAGAACGCTATCGGAAAAAATGCCTATTATTTTAACACCCATCGCATGATGCGCCGTTATGTGACCGAGGCCTATATCCGGTAAAAAGAAAAGCTTATGAATTTTGTCAGGAAAACAGCTTAAACAACCGGGAACCTGATTTTTTAGTCTCCAATTCCTCAAATTCCCGCAGGAGTTCTTCCTGTTTTTTATTTAAATGGGTGGGGATCTTGATCATCACCTGAATGAGTTGATCCCCTTTGCCGGACCCCCGAAGGTGGGGGAACCCTTCGCCTTTCAGCCGCAGGGTGTGGCCGTTCTGGGTCCCTTTGGGAATGGTGAGTTTTTTAGGATTATTTAAGGTCGGTATCTCAATTTCCGCTCCCAAAGCGGCCTGAATCATCGAAATGGGTATGGAACAAATCACGTCATCCCCTTCCCGATGAAAGAAATCGTGTTCTTCCACATAGACAACGACATACAAATCCCCGGCAGAACCCCCATTGATTCCCCCTTCTCCCTGGCCCCGGAAACGTAAACGGGATCCGCTGGAAATCCCGGCAGGGATCTTCACCGACAGGGTTTTGGTCTGCTCAATCCGTCCCTGGCCCTGGCAGTTTTTGCAGGGATGGGCGATAATCTGACCCTGGCCGTGACACCGGGGGCAGGGGGTGCTTATTCGAAAAAATCCCTGGGTCTGGACCACCTGTCCTCTCCCGCCGCAGGTAGGGCAAAATTCAGGCTTTGTTCCGGGTTCAAGACCGCTTCCATGACAGAGGGAACAGGTTTCCAACCGGGGGATTTTAAGTTCCATTTCTTTCCCCTTGGCCGCTTCCATGAAGGAAACCGAAAGATCATAGCGGAGGTCCGCCCCTTCTCTGGCCCTGGACTGACTGCCCCGACCTCTCCGTCCGAAGCCGAAAAAGTCCTCAAAGATATCCCCGAAACTGGAAAAAATATCCTCAAACCCGCCAAAGCCGCTAAAACCGGTGCTCTTCAATCCTTCATGACCGAACCGGTCATAGACTTCCCGCTTCTGGGAATCATGCAAAACCTCATAGGCCTCGGCCGCCTCTTTAAACCGTTCTTCGGCTTCTTTGTCCCCTGGATTTCGGTCCGGGTGAAATTTGAGGGCCATTTTCCGGTAAGCTTTTTTGATCTCTTCTTCATTAGCCTGCCTTGAAAGACCCAGGACTTCGTAATAATCCCTTTTATGGTTATTGTTTTGCATAAAATTTCAAGACCTCAGCATTGTCTGAATTTTTTCAATTTGTTCCTCGTCAGGGATAGCCCTGAAGGCCGTCAGGGCCTGCTGAAATCTTCCATCGGCCAAGGCCTTTTCTCCTGCCTTCCTCCAGGCCGCTTCCGGGGCGCTCTCCTTTAAAAGTTTGCTGGTTTGTTGCAACAAAAAAGGATCGCCGTCTTCGATACTGCGCTCCCTGATCCGGCGAATCCCTTCCTGGTTTTGGGCCTTCTCAAAAAAATTCAGGGCATCTGCCAGCCGGTCCTCCGAAAAATATTCCCGACCATATTGGGACAATTGATCCCTATTAATCTGAGGATTGTGGAGCAAGTCTCTTTTTTTTAAACAATTTAAAACCTTAGGCATCAGGGACCTTCCTTGATCTTTTTTTCATTCAGGGCCGACAGGTCCCGATCCAATTCCTTGACCAAATGTTCTTCGATCAGAAAAAGGTCCGAAGAATTGGAAATTTTAATATAACAGGTATTTCCCACGGCGGTTTTATTCCCTACCTGAATTTCAAACCATTTGCCCTGGGTTAAGAACAGGATTTTCCATCTGGGAATATCCAGGCCGAATTCTTTCAGGTCCTGTCTGGGGTCGGACCATTTTCGTTCCCAGTGCAGGGTATTCAGGGTTTGGAGGATCCCCTCAACCACCTTCGAATCAGCCGGGCCCGAAATGGGTTGAATAATCTTCCAGGAGCCTTCCTTTTTAAGGTGGATCACCTCAGCCCCTCGTCTCCATTGTATCTCCACTATCTTGGCAGACGAAATACCTGGGAAAAGGGCCTGGTTTTTGATGTCTTCCGATTTCTTAGGGAAAAAGAATTCCATCGCAGCCCATATCCCGGCCACCACCACCAGGATGGAAAGATAAACCCACAGCTTCTTTAAAATCACCGGGCCTTTCTCCTCGACCTCCAGACCAAAATTCCGGCCCCTATGACCATAAGAGGCATCAGGACCAGGGGAACCCAGAACAAAACCATGGCCTGAGAGGAGGAAAGGGTCAAGGGTCGGACCTGCGCCGTTTTGGCTGGACGGATGGCGATCAGGGCCTCCTCTTCAGTCAGGTAATTTACCGTGTTTAAGAAAAGGTCCCCATTCCCCGAAAGGTTAAAATAGCCGTTACTGGCAAAATCCGAATCGCCGAAAAGGACGATTTGTCCTTTAGGAGATTTTTTTTCTTTTTCTTTGGGTTCGTTTCTTTCCGCCATTTTTCCCGGGGAAGAAAAGTTCACTAAAACGGCCAGGGGCAACGGGCCTTTCTGCTCTTGTCCGGGGTCAAAGGAGGCCTTTCCTTTTTCCATATCTTTCCTGTTTAATTCAGACCAGCTCCCGGAAGAAGAACGGACCAGGACCTCGACTGATACCGCGGAAGGCGGGGAAGGAAAGATGTTTATAGATCGGGCCGTAGGAAAGAAAGTGGCTACAGTAAATTGATCGGTTATCGGATGGCGACCGTAAGACCCGGCCATGGGGATCAGATAATCCCCCCCGTAGACCCGGCTGAGCTTGTCGATCACGATGTCATCGTTCAGGGTCACCCCAAGAGAGGCCAACCATTCCTTTAACCCGCTGTCTTGATAAGGCTCCAGCAGAAGGATTACCCGGCCCCCGGACTGGCAATATTTTTTCAGATCCTCGATCTCTTCCGGGAAAAAGGGCTTTTTCGGTCCGGCGATCACCAGAAGGCGGACCTCGGCATCAAACCCGCCCCCGGCCAGAAGGTTCCTCTCCTCCACCAGATAATTTTCTTTGGTAAGGAGACCTTTGGCCATGGAATAACCGGCCTTTTGGGAATCCTCAACGCTTTTTTCCCCATGGCCGGACAAAAAAACGACCTTTTTGGCCTTGGTTTGCATTAAACGCAGCAGACCATTGGTGATCCCGTCTTCATCGGCCATAGCCACCGACTGGGTTTTTTCCCCTGATTCCAGGATCAAGGCCCCGTAGTTGCGCACTCCGTATTGTTGGGCCAGGGAAGGCTGCCGATCGGGATCGATAAACTGGTAATGGATGCGGGGATTGGTATAGCCATAGATCTCAAAAAGGGCCTGGGCCTTCTTTTTGGCCGGGTTGCCTTCCTGAAAAAAGGCCCGGATCCAGACATCCTGATTGATGTTCTTTAGGATCTTTTGCGTTTGGCTGGAAATGGAGTTCTTTTTCCCCTCTGTCAGATCCAGACGCCAGGGAAACCGATAGACCAGCAAGCTGATCCCGACCAGAATGGCCACAAAGACCACGGTCAGGAGGGTCAACAAGGAGCCTTGTTTCCATATTTCTGTTTTAACCGTAGGCATAGCTCTTATTGCTTCTTATTCCGCAATCCAAAATCCGAAATCCGAAATCGATTCATCCCCTGATTTTCCTCGAATCCAGATAGCGCAGGGTCAAAAAAATAAAAAATATCGAGAAAATAAGATAATAAACCAGATCCCGACTGTCCAACACCCCTTTGGAAAAAGGGTCCATATGTTCCAACAGGGAAAGATAATGGACGATGCTTCCGACTGCCGGCCCGGAGACCGACCCGGCCCAGCCGATAATCCAGAACATAAGCAAGGCCCCAAATCCGGTTACGGCCGCAATAATCTGATTTTGGGTCAGGGCCGAGGTAAAAAGGCCCAGGGAGACAAAACCGGCGGTCATTAGAACCAGCCCGGCGTATCCCGTTAAAACAGGTCCCCACTCCGGATCAGCAAACCAGGAAAGGATGAAAATATAAATGACGGTGACCGCCAACAAAACCAGGAGGACCATAAGGGTGGCCAGATATTTTCCCAACAGGACCGCCAATTCCCGAAGAGGATAGGTCAACAGGAGTTCGATGGTCCCGTTTTTCTTTTCTTCCGCCAGAAGGCGCATGGTCAACAGGGGAACAATCAATAAGAGGATAATGCTCATATCATCAAAAAGGGGCTTGATGACCATTTCATTGATAGTAACCTGTCCCCCCATATAAGGGTTCTGGGCCGCCTGAAAACTGATCAGACTGAAATAGGCCACGGAGGTATAAAAAAAATAGCCGGTTAACAACAGAAAGATCGTTCCCACTACATAAAAGATAGGGGAGGCGAAAAAAGTATAGAGCTCCCGTTTGAAGACCGCCGAAAATCCCTTCACGGCTGTTCTCCCGGTTCTTCGGTGACTAACTGAACAAAGACCTCTTCCAGACTGAGTTCCTGGCTGTGCATTTCCAGCAACCCCCATCCCCTTTCAATGACCGCCCGGGCCAGGTCGGCCCTGATGTCTTGATTCTTATCCATCTCGACGAAAAACCTTCCAGGGCCATCATTCTGCCCCTCGGCCTTCAAAACCCCGGGCTGGGTCATCAGGGTCTTTATGACCTCTTCCTCGGGACCTTGGATCGTCAAATGGATTCTCCGGGAGGTCTGTATTTGGGCCGTCAGGTTGGAGACCGTATCAATAGCCACAATCCGGCCGCGGTTGATAATAATCACCTTCTGGCAGACCTGGCTGACTTCGGGCAGTATGTGGGTACTTAAAATGATGGTCCTCTCCTGGCCCAAAGCCCGGATCATCTGCCTGATCTCAACAACCTGGGTCGGGTCCAGTCCGATGGTCGGTTCATCCAGGATCAGCACCGGCGGGTTGTTCAAAAGGGCCTGGGCCAGACCGACCCTCTGCTTGAATCCTTTGGAAAGGTGTCCGATGATACGCCCCCGGACCTTCTCCAATCCGCAATCATCCAGGGTTTTATCAATGGACGACTTGATTTGCCGGGATCCTATGCCCTTTGCCTGGGCGGCAAAGGAAAGAAACCGCTCTACAGTCATTTCCGTATATAAAGGGACGCTTTCAGGGAGGTAGCCCACTTGTTCCCGGACCTTCAAGGAATCCCGATAGACATCAAAGCCATTGACCCGGGCCTGACCTGAAGAGGGCGGCAGAAAACAGGTCAATATTTTCAGGGTGGTCGTTTTTCCTGCTCCATTGGGGCCTAAGAAACCGACTACTTCCCCCTGACCGATGGTGAATGAAAGTTCCGTTATGGCAGGCAAAAAACCGTAATATTTGGTTAACCGTTCAACTTCTATCATAAAATTAAACTTAAATCGCCATGTTAAGAATTTATCACTAACTTTATAAAATGCAACTTCATCCGCCTCTGATCGGACGATACTGGATAATTCACTTAAATAGCAAAATTCCTTCCACCCACCCTACATTTTACTGAATTCTGGCTCCTGACTCCTGGATTCCAGAATTTAACATCTTTGGCCTTCCTTGAAAACACCTGTCCCTTCCCGGATTCGGGTTGGTTATTCAATAATCATTTCAAGGCAGGTTGTCAAGATAATCATTTTCGATATTCGTTATTCGTATTTTCGTATTTTCGTGTTAAAATAATCCCCATTCGTTATGGATGAGGCAAAAAAATTATAAAAAAGGATCCCTGATGAAAGATATTTACCAAGAAATAGTTCAAGAACTCTCCCAGGGCCGGGAGATAGTCCTGGCCACTATTATCCGGCAAAAGGGCTCTGCCCCCCGGACCCAGGGGACTCAATTCGTAATCCGTCCGGATGGGACTTTTATCGGTACTATCGGCGGGGGCCGGTTAGAGGCCGACGTCCTGACCGCAGCCCCCCGGGTTTTTACTGAGCGAAAAAACAGGATCCTCTATTTCCGTTTAAAAGGGGAAGAAGTAGCTGAAACCGAGATGATTTGCGGCGGTGAGGTGGATATTTATCTCGAACTCTTATCCGGACAAAATCCCTTTGACCTGGATTTATTTCAGAAGGCCTTAGAATTTCGAGAGACCGGCCGGCCCGGCTTGCTGGCTACCTTGTTGGAGGATAGCCAATCAGCCGATCGAAGGGATGGCAAATTCCTGGTTGTCCCTGATGAAGACCCGGACCTCGATGCCTATCCCTGGATCTCCCCTTTTTGGAAACACCTTCCCCAGGTTTTGGAGGGCAATCAAGCCCGCCTCATGACGGCACTGCTTCAGGGTGAAGAAAAGAAAGTCTTTCTGGAACCTTTGATGGCCCCTTCCTGCTTATATATCTTCGGGGCCGGTCATATTTCTTTATATCTTTGCACCCTGGGAAAAATGGTCGGTTTCCGGGTTGCGGTCTTTGATGATCGGGCCGAATTCGCCAATCCCCAACGATTCCCGGAAGCGGATGAAATTCGGGTCGGACCTTTTGAACAACTCCTCGACGATTATCTTTTTGGCCCCAATGCCTTTATTGTGGTCGTCACCCGCGGCCACCTCCATGATCATCAAATAATCAAAAAGGTCCTGACCAATCCTTCCCGTTATATTGGAATGATCGGCAGCCGGCATAAGCGGGGGGTTGTTTTCAAGGCATTGAAAGAGGAAGGATTTCCGGAAGACCGGATCCATTCCATCCATTCCCCCATCGGCCTGGACATCCAGGCCGAGACCCCGGAGGAGATTGCCGTCTCCATCGTAGCCGAACTCATCCAGGTCCGGGGGGAGGGAAGAGCCAAAAAGACCAAGGGCCGGTTACCTGCCTTGGATCCTTTATCCCCTAGGCCTTAGCCAATCGGTTTCTTTAACGGGGCTAAAGTAATGGACGGTTGTTTTTACTTGGTGGGCGATGCGGGACTTGAACCCACGGCCTTTGGTTCCGGAGACCAACGCTCTATCCACCTGAGCTAATCGCCCGTGCTTTAAAAAGACTTTTAACTTGACAGGATTAACAGGTTTTAATTTATAGCAGATCGGCGGATAAAAGACAAATGGAAAAAGAAGATCTCTCCCAGCTTAAAATAAAAAGGACCGAATCGGCCCCCTCCTTGCCGGTCAGACCTCGTAAAAAAGGAAAGACCGTTATCATTGGTGTGATTTTATTACTGGTTTTATCCGGCATCCTTTATTGGAAAGGCGTTCTGGAACCGGCAGGGGAGTGGGAAATAACCACGGTCTCCCTGATTTATCCTTCCCAGGCCTATACGGTCCTTAATTCCAGCGGATATGTAGTGGCCCAGCGCAAGGCGGCGGTAGCCTCTAAAGCGACCGGTCGATTGGAAACCCTATCCGTGGAAGAAGGAAACCGGGTAAAAAAAGGGCAGATCATCGCCCGGTTAGAGAACGCCGATCTTCAGGCCGCCATCAACCAGACCCAGGCCAATGTCAACACCGCCCAAGCCAACCTGGGTCAAATCGAAGCGGAGATCAAAGACGCCCAGCTCAAGTTTGACCGGAGCAAACGACTGATTCAATCCAAGGCCATTGCCCAATCCGACTACGATACCATCGAAGCTAAAATGCAACAGCTTCAGGCAGGCAGAGCTGCCGCCCTGTCTCAAATCAAGGCCGCCGAGGCCGGCCTTAATGCCAGTCAGGTGGCCCTGGAATATACCCAGATTCGGGCCCCTTTTGATGGGGTGGTTCTAACCAAGAATGCCGATGTCGGCGAAGTGGTTGCCCCTTTCGGTTCCTCAATCAATGCTAAAGCCGCGGTGGTTACTATGGCTGATATGGGGTCCTTAATTGTGGAAGCCGATGTTTCCGAAATCAATTTAGCCAAGGTCAAAAAGGGTCAACCTTGTGAGATCCAATTAGACGCCCTCCCCGGTCATAGATTTCCAGGCCTGGTCCACATGATTGTTCCCACCGCCGACCGCTCCAAGGCCACGGTCCTGACCAAAGTCAAATTCCTGGAACGGGATGAACGGATTCTTCCTGAAATGAGTGCCAAGGTGGCTTTCCTCTCCCGCCCGGTTACCAGGGAGGAGCAGCCAAAACTGGCTGTACCGGGATCGGCCATCGTCGACCGGAATGGGAAGACCTTTATCTATCGTCTGGAGGGCAAGATCGTCCGTCTGGTCGAAATCCGGAAAGGCCCTGCCCTGTTGGATTTCATTGAAGTGACTCAAGGCTTAAAGGCCGGGGAACGGATCGTTCTTAAACCCCAGCGTGGCCTTCGGGACGGCGCCAAAATCAAGATCGCCGAAAAATAATGAAACTCCCCTTAAGCTACAGCTTCAGAAACCTCTGGACCCGAAAAATTACGACCTTCTTGACCATTTCCGGTATGGCCCTGGTGGTCTATGTCTTTGCCGCGGTGCTGATGCTTTCCGAGGGACTGAAAAAAACCCTGCAGGATACCGGGTCCATGGGAAATGCCATTATTGTCCGCCGGTCAGCCGATGCTGAAGTCATGAGCATCATACAGCGCCGGGAAGCGGCTATCATTGAAACCCGGCCGGAAATCGCTCTGGATCAAAAAGGGGATCCTTTATTCAGCCGCGAGGTGACGGTCCTGGTGGCCCTGCCTAAAATGGAGACCGGCCGTGTCGGACAGGTGACGATCAGGGGGGTCTCTGAAAAATCACTGGAACTTCGGAACCACGTGATTTTGAAGTCCGGTCGTTATTTCAAACCAGGCCCCTCTGAAATCGTTATTGGAAGCAGTATTGCCAAACGGTTTAAAGGCACCGGTCTCGGTCAAACCATCCGGTTCGGTCTCCGGGATTGGCTGGTGGTAGGCATCCTGGATGCCCGACAAACCGGCTTTGATTCGGAAATCTGGGCCGATGTGGATCAGGTCATGAATACCTTTCACCGGCCGGTGTATTCTTCCATGGTCTTAAGGCTGCGGGATGACGGTTCCTTCCAGTCTTTAAAAAAACACATAGAGAGCGATCCCCGCCTGACCGTCACCGTTAAACGGGAAGCCCAATTCTATGCCGATCAATCGGAGATGATGGCGAAATTTATCCGTATCCTGGGCTTGTCTATAACCATTATTTTTTCAGTTGGGGCCATGATCGGGGCCATGGTAACCATGTACGCCGCCGTGGCCAACCGAACGGTGGAGATCGGCACTTTGCGGGCCCTGGGATTTCCCCGAAAAAGCATCCTGGCCGCCTTTCTGATCGAATCCCTCCTGCTCGGGGTCCTGGGAGGCATTTTAGGTCTGGGATCCGCTTCTTTGATGCAATGGGTCAGCATCTCGACTATGAACTGGCAGACCTTTTCCGAACTGGCCTTTAACTTTATCTTAAATATTGAGATTGCCGGCCAGACTTTCGCTTTCGCCTTGATCATGGGGCTCCTGGGAGGATTTCTGCCGGCCCTGCGGGCCTCACGGTTGAATATTGTAGAGGCCTTGAGGACGACATAAAAGAGCATGTTTAAGGCGCGTTCCCCCCATCGCAGGAAATCAAGCCCAGCCTATCCTGGCGAAATGAGACTCCGGAGAATATTTTTCTTGACAAGGGTTAAAAAGTTATATTAATAAGGCTATATGACTGATTAGTCAGTCATATACCACAAGCAAAAACCGGCGGCGTTTGAACACCCCTGCCTGGAGGTCCTCCATGAAAGAAAAAGAATTAGCCAAAAGAGACATCATCCTGAATGCGGCCATCAAGGTTTTTGCCGAGAAAGGCTATTACTCCTGTCGCACCCTGGACATCTCCGGTGAGGCCGGAGTGGCCTATGGTTCCTTGTATCAATATTTCAAAAGCAAGGAAGATATTCTGCTTTCCATTTTCAATGAAAATTGGGACGCCCTGCTCAAACGGATGGAAAAAATAAACCAGACCATTAGCAATCCTGTTGAAAGACTTCTATCCGTCTTCGGTTTTATTTTCAGAAGCTATCAGAGGAATCCCAACCTGATGAAGGTATTGATCATGGATCTTCCCAGGTTGAAGCAGTTCTATAACCCGGAAAACTGGAAGAACTATAATCGCTTCTTTACCGGCGTGGCCGACATTTTTCAGGAAGGACAGAAAAAGGGGATTTTCCGCAAGGATTTCTCCCCCTTGATTGCATCCTTTGTCATCTATGGCGCAGTGGACATGACCATCCGGCAATATGTCTACAATCCGGATTTCAACCATGAGGAATTTCCCGTGGAAAAGGCCAATAATCAGATCATGGGTCTTTTAGAACAAGGATTCCTGATGAAGGAACCGGCCCGAAAGGGCATAAAAGGAAAGTAGCCTGGGGGATGAAAAATGGACAGAGATTATTTTGAAGTTATCTGCGAGTATCGGCGAAAACCTGCCTCCTAATTTGAGGCCAAAGGCAATTGTGCTGGTGAACCGTTATAAGAGATCTCTCCGTTGCCCCGGAATTCTCGGCGCCCGTGTTCAGCAAGGGCTGATCGGATCCTCTTCGTCGGCCGGGATGGGAGATTGCCTGCTCCTTGATTTTTCCAGAGGGTTTTTCGCCGTTGCCGACGGGTCGGAGCGCAATCCTTCGGCCTCGCGGGAGTTTATGAAGCTGTTTTCAACCATGTTGACCCGAATCATTTCCCCGTCCGGCGGGCGGGTCTATGGGGAGAAGGAGGTCAAGACTTTGAAAAGGCGACTGATTGCCGAGTCCGACCATCTGTTGCAAACCTTATCCTTCGGCGACAGTTGTACCTTTACCGGAATCCTGCTCTTAAGAACCAAAAAAGAAGCGATCGCCGGTCTCCTCTTCCACACGGGAGACAGCCTCTTGTTATCCTGTAATGTCCAAACAGGGGAGAGCCGGCAATGGTCAAAAAACAATTTCTGGATGGTAGGACGGACGCCCCGCTTTTTCCAGGTGGATGATCTGCCTATCGTATCCCATACCCGTCTTTTATTGGCCACCGACGGCCTGGCCAATATCCCCTTTCCTCTCTCACAGAGCCGAGAGGAGTATATCCGGGAACTTTTTCAGACCTCCGCCCCCGAAAAAATTCCGGACCGATTGCTCGAAACGAATGCCCCTTTGTCCGGCGGCTGGGACGACACGGCAATCATCGCCCTTGATCCCTGTTCCGTGCCGATTTCATCCGGTTGTTTCCTCTTCGGAGGCACTTCCCGGATAGAGGAGAGGATTTTTCAGGAAGAAAAAAAACAGGGTCTATATCAGGACCGGTATCTCCCTTCTGTCGGGATGGAAGAGGACCGGACCACACCGATGGGTTTATAGTTGGAGATCGATCTGCATATTCATACCAGTCGCTATTCCGGCTGCAGTAATATCGATGCCGTTAAACTGCTTCGGAAATCCAAAGAAGTGAGACTGGACGGTATTGCCCTGACCGAACACGGCATCTGTTGGTCGGCGGAAAATATCGAGGAGATTCGAACTAAAAGCGGGATGACGGACTTGGTGATCCTACCCGGGCAGGAGGTGGCCTGCTATACGAAGTTCGGACATTTCCAGGGGGAATTCCTGGTCTTCGGCCCTACCCGGAGCCTGGGATCGAGCCGTTCCCTGGAACAGATCCTGGCGATCGTCCATGCCGAAGGGGGTGTCGTCATTGCCGCCCATCCTTACAGAAAATTGCCCAATGAAACCGGTTTCTACGGGGCCGGCAACGGGGTCTACGGCCTGGACATCGATGGTCTGGAAGTCGAGCACCCCTCGTATGATGATGAAAGTCGGTTGCTGGCCCAAAAAGCCGTGAGGGCCAAGAAGATCGCCGGGATCGGCTGCAGCGACGCCCATGACCTCCGGTCCGTCGGGATCTGCCGTACGGTTTTTTCAAAACCAGTCCGGGATATAGGGACCCTTTGTGAGGAGATCAAGGCCGGCCGCGTGGAAGCCCGGCGATTGGATTCACAGTAACTTTGAAAATATTTCTTAAGAAGAGGCCTTGAGGATATTTTGTTTCAAAATATGACTGATTAATCAGTCATATCCTTCCCGTGTTGGGAGAGGGCGGGGGGGAAGGCGAATATATAAAAATTCCTTCATCCCGATGAACAAAGGAGAAGAACCTAATGAAAGAAGTCATGATCGTAGATGGGGTAAGAACGCCTATCGGACGTATGGGCGGGTCTTTGTCGGGCTTTCGTCCTGAAGAATTAGCCGCCCTGGCCTTGAAGGGACTCGTGAAAAAAACAGGTATCGATCCGGCCATGGTGGACGATGTCCTGATCGGCCATGCCTGTACCAATCACGCTGCCATAAACATTGCCCGCTGGGCTGTTCTTAAGGCGGGATTTCCCGTAACCGTGCCGGCTCAAACGGTGGAGCGCCAATGCGGGTCGGGCTTGCAGACCGTCAATTCAGCGGCCCTGGCCATACTGGGAGGGATGGGCGAGGTTTACATCGCCGGGGGCTGTGAAAGCTGGAGCACCGCCCCTTATTTGATGGAGCGTCAGAAGGTCCCCTTTTCCCTGGCGCCCAATGCCTTTATTACCAAGGAAACGGGACCGACCCCGGACACCAATGTCCCCATGGGGATCATTGCCGAGATCCTGGCCGAGGAATGGGAGATCTCCAGGGAGGAACAGGATACCTTCAGCATCAGAAGCCAGGAGCGGGCCATCCGGGCCATTGAGGCGGGATATTTCAAGGAAGAAATCGTCCCGGTGACCATATCGCAGAAAAAGGGAGACCCCATTGTTTTTGACCGGGACGAGCACCCCAGGGCGACGAGCCTGGAGAAGCTGGCGGCCCTGCAGTCGGCCTTCAAAAAAGGGGGCACGGTGACGGCCGGAAATTCTTCAGGGCTGAATGACGGAGGCGTGGCCATTCTTCTCATGTCCGCAGAAAAATGCCGGAAATCAGGCCTCAAGCCCTTGGGACGTTTCGTGGCCTGTGCCCTGGCCGGTGTGGAACCTAAATATATGGGCATTGCCCCGGCCTATGCCGTGCCCAAGGCCCTGGAACAGGCCGGGCTTAAACTTTCGGACATGGACGTGGTGGAGTGCAACGAGGCCTTTGCCTCCCAGACCCTGGCGGTGATGAAAGAACTTCGTAAACAGGGCCACCTGGTCGACCCGGAAAAATGGAACCCCAACGGCGGGGCCATCGCCTTCGGTCATCCTAACGGGATGAGCGGCGGTCGGCTGACTTTGGCAGCCCTGCACCAACTGAGAAGGGCCGGGGGAAGATACGGTCTGGTAACGCTTTGTATCGGCGGCGGTCAGGGGATCGCCACGATTTTTGAGAAAGCTTAGTATCGTTAAAAACAGGCATTAATATCAGGCTTTTTCTATCTCCCGCAGAGCCTCGGTGGGCTCAGAGGCTGGTCTAATTTTTCACTCTCAAAAAATTAGACCAAAATGATCCTCTCTGGGATCTCTGTGTGCTCAAGCGACCTTCAAGGAGCGGGCGAGAAAAAGACTTTTAGGAGGATGATATGGCAGATAAAGTGGCCATTGTGGCCGTGGCCCAAACCCCATTTGCGCCCAAACGGGCCGAGGTGAATTATGCCGAAATGGCATATGAGGTAATCAACCAAGTCCTTAACGACACGGGATTGGATCTCGGTAAGGACATCGATAACAAAATCAGTTGCTCTCATGATATCTGGGACGGTCAGACTATTTCGGATATCGGGATCACCGACGTGATCGGCGGACACCTGGGCAATGAAGAGAAGATGGCCATGGATGGATCGACCGCGGTTTTTTACGGGACCATCGGTATCCTTTCCGGGGAATACGAGGTGACCCTCCTTTTGGCCCATACCAAGATGTCCCAAACCAATCGCAACGTCGTCAATAATGTGGCCTTCGAGCCCATCTATTCAAGGTTGCTGGGGCTGGATTATACCTCGGCCGGAGCCTTACAGGCCAGGCGTTATATGTACAAATACGGGATCACCCGGGAGCAGGTATCCAAGGTGGTGGTGAAAAATCTCTTCAATGCCCGGTTGAACCCGATTGCCCATCGGGCCGGGGAGTATACCGTGGCCGGGGTCATGAGTTCCCCCCTGCTGGCTTCCCCCCTCCATGTGCTCGACGTGGCCCCTGATACGGACGGTGCCGTGGCCATGATCCTGGCCTCGGAGAAAAGGGCCCGGGAAATCACCGATAAGCCGGTCTGGGTCAAAGGAATGGGGGTTTGTTATGACGCCCATTACCCCGGAGACCGGGACCTGGCCGATTGTCTGGCACTGGAAAAGGCCGCAGCCCAGGCCTACCGTATGGCCGGCCTGAAGAAGCCGAGGCGGGATATCGATGTGGTCGAGCTGGGTGATGAATTTTCCTATCAGGAACTCCTCTGGCTGGAGGGGCTGAGTCTATGCGACCGGGGAGAGGCCGGACGGATGATCGATTCCGGTCTGACGGCCCTTAAAGGGAAAATGCCGGTCAATCCTTCCGGAGGACTCCTGGGCGGTGTGCCGGCCAATGTGGCCGGGCTCAACCGGGTGGCTGAGGCGGTCCTCCAGTTAAGGGGGGAAGCCGGGGAACACCAGGTCAAGAATCCCAGAATTGCCGTCGCCCAGGGACACAGCGGCTTTTGCGGGCAGCATCAGTGTGTGGTTGTGTTGGGGAATTGACAGACAGGATTAACCGGATTTTTCGTATCAGTTTAGCTTTTTGAAAAAAACTTTATTAGACAGGATTAACCGGATTACCATGATTTTTGTGCCTTTCCGGAAGAAAGGCACAAACTAAATAGTCCTGCGGACAGGAAACTTTCTTCCTCCGACGGAGGATTGAAGTTGCTCAGGGTCTTCTGGAGCCTGAGCAAAACATGTAAATCCTGTTAATCCTGTCTAAAAATTTTTCAGGGAGAAACAACCATGAAAAGAAATGTAGCCATCATCGGGGGGGGCCAGACCTATCATAAGGCCCGGCGCCACGATGTGGATCAGGCGGAATTGGTCAACGAAGCCGTCCGGGCGGCCTTGGCGGATGCCGACATGACGATGGACGAGATCGACCTGGTCTTGCTCGGCAATATGGAATTCTTCGAAGGGGTCCACATGACCGATTGCTGGCTGGTCCACGGGACAGGCGCTTATGGTCGGCCAGGTCTCAAGATCACCACCGGCGGCACCGTGGGGGCCACCACGGTCTGCGCCGGGGTCCATCATGTGGCCAGCGGTCTTTTCGACAAGGTCCTGTGCATCGGTTTTGAAAAACAGGAAGAAGGCGATACCGGCGCCATCTTAAGCGGCGTGGCCCATCCCTTGTGGGGACGGTCCATGGCCGGTGCGGCGGTAGGCTATTTCGCCATGATGGGGTCTTCCTATATGGCGGCCTGGGGGGCCAAAGAGGAACACTCGGCTATGGTGGCCGTCAAGGCCAGGCAGAATGCCCGGAAAAATAAATACGCCCATCTCAAATTAGACATTACCATAGAAGATGCCTTGAATTCGCGGATGCTTTCTTATCCGATCCGGATGCTCGACATGTGCCCGGCCTCCAACGGGGCCTGTGCCGTCATCCTGGCCGATGAAAAAACAGCCAAGAAGCGCAGCAAAAAACCGGTCTGGTTCCGGGCCATGGATACGGCCCATAACGAACAATTCGAACTGGACTGGCGGGACGTTAAAACCGAGCGGCCTATTTTCTCCAAGGTCTGCGCCTCCCGGATGTATAAAAAACTGGGGGTCACCAACCCGGCGGAGCATTTTGACGTCTTTGAGATCTACGAACCGGCCACCTGGGCCGAACTGGTCTGGTATGAGGACCTGGGCCTCTGCCGGCCGGGCGAGGGATTCCGACTGGTGGAAAAGGGGCTGACCAACATTGACGGCCCGATCCCGGTGAATCCCTCCGGCGGCGTCTTATCGACCAACTGTATCGGTGCTTCGGCCATGCTGCGCATCTGGGAGGCGGCCCTGCAGATCCGGGGCGATGCCGGGGAACACCAGGTGCCCAAAGAGGTCAGAAGGGCCTTGACCACGGCTTACGGCGGAACGAACTGGACCGTCATGACCGCTTTATCGAAGACCTTGAATGATTAAGATAACAGTTTTTTTAAATAAATGTTTTCACCGCAGAGACGCAAAGGCCGCAAAGAAGAAAA
>CAZVHO010000067.1:0-13171 GCA_964627515.1 uncultured Thermodesulfobacteriota bacterium
GTCAGGATTTTCAGATAAAAGTTTCAAATTTTTCAAAGGGCTAAACTGTTACAAGATTTTTAGATGGAAACCAAGGATTGAATTTAATGGAGCCTATCGAAAAACAGAGATTTGAAATAGAGATGTCCAGGCAGTTGCTTCTGGGGGAGATGCTGGCCCGTAATGCCCGAAAATTTCCTGACCTGGAAGGAGTGATTTTTAAAGATAAAAGGATACAATATCGGGCATTGGATGAACGGGTCAACCAGTTAGCTAATGCCCTTCTATCACTGGGGATCGGAAAAGGGGATTCCATCGGCCTGCTCATGGAGAACAGGCAGGAAATGCTGGAGATATTTTTTGCCGTGGCTAAAATAGGGGCCGTCAACGTCCCTATTAATATCCGGCTGGCTCCACAGGAAATTGCCTATATTCTGAATAACGCCGATGTCAAAATCCTTTTCCTGGGAGAAAAATTTATTCAGACTGTCCAATCCGTTAAAGGAGACCTCCCCTTGATTGCAGAGCACATCATAACGGATTCGAAAGGGGTGGGAGGGTATAAACTTTATGAAGAGGTTTTGGCAACGGGCTCATCGACTCTTCCGAAGATCCGACTCCAGGACGACGAAGACGTTTTTTTGATTTATACCGCCGGGACTACAGGAAAACCCAAAGGGGCCATATTGACCCATAAAAATTTGATTACCAGCGCCATGACCATCAGTCTGGAGACCTCCTTGGCGCTTCCTCGAAAAAACGATATTCCTTTTATAGCGCCGAAAGTAATGTCCGTCACCCCATTTTTTCATATCGCCGGTGTGGTCAGCATCATCAAGACCATGCAGGCCCTGACGCCCATGGTTATTTTGGATTTTGATCCTGTGGAGTTATTAAAAGCCGTTGAAAGGGAAAGGATTACCTTCCTTTTTCTTGTTCCGGCCATGTGGCTTATGGTGATGAATCATCCGGACTTTAAAAAATATGATGTCAGTTCCCTGCGAACGGCCGCCTATGGAGCGGATGTGACGACGAATGCCCTTAAGGAACGGATTCTGGAATCATTCCCCAATGCCGCCTTGTATGAAGCCTTCGGACAAACCGAAATGTCGGCCACCACGGTTTATATGAAACACCAGGATGCCCTGCGCAAGGAGGGATCTGTGGGTCTGCCTCTATTCAATGTTGAGGTCCGGATAGTGAATGATGCTATGGAAGATGTCTCGGTTAACGAAGTCGGCGAGATCGTTTATCGGGGACCCGGCATGATGAAGGGATATTACAAGAACCCGGAAGAAACCCGGAAGGCCTTCGAGGGAGGCTGGTTCCACAGCGGCGATCTGGTGCGTCGGGATGAGGAAGGGTTCGTTTATGTGGTGGATCGCAAAAAGGACATGATCGTCAGCGGGGGTGAGAATATTTATTCGGCGGAAGTCGAGTCCGTCCTCCTGACCTGCCCCAAGATCAAAGAAGCCGCCGTCGTTGGTATTCCAGACCCAAAATGGGGAGAGGCGGTCAAGGCCTGTGTGGTCCTTGAGCCGGGGAAAGAAGCCACGGCCGATGAAATTATTACCTTTTGTATTGAAAATCTGGCCAGGTTTAAACGGCCGAAATCCGTGGAATTCATGGACGGCCTGCCTCGCAATGCTACGGGAAAGGTGTTAAAACGGGAGCTGCGAAACATTTTTTCTGACAGGATTAACAGGATTTAGTAAATGATTACCGATTTAGCAGAAATCAAAAAAAGACCCTGGTATCCCTCTTATCCGGAAGGGATCAGACAACAACTGGAGTCCTATATCCTGCCGGAAATACCTTCGTACAGGTTTTTGGAATCATCGGCCAAATACTTTCCCAATTCGACGGCTCTAATCTACGAGCCGGAAAATTTCATTGTCAATTATTTGGAACTGTGCAGCCTGTGTGAGCGATTCGCCTCGGGGCTGCAAAATAAACTGGGTGTCAAAAAAGGGGATCGGGTGGCCATATACGCTCGAAATTATCCGGAATTCGTCATCGCCCTCTTCGGAATATCGATGGCCGGAGCGGTCTATGTGGCTTGCAATCCCCTGTTGACCGAAGAAGAGGTGGCCTACCAGATCAAGGATTCCGGGGCCGGCCTGGCCATCACCTCCGATGATCTGATGCCCGTTTTAAAAAGCCTTTTAGAAAAAAGGGGCACTCCCCTGGAAAGGGTCATTGTATTTACCAGAAACCAGGAATTAAAGCCGGCCCTTCTCGGCCGGAAGGAAATGACTTTTAAGTCTCCCCTGGTGGGCTTTTCGGAGGTCTTCTCCGATAAGTCCTTTACCAAACCGGTTATACATCCCAAACAGGATTTAACGGCCATCATGTACACCTCGGGAACGACCGGATATCCCAAAGGGGTCATGATTTCTCATTATAATGTCGTTTCCTCGACCATCCTCTACCAGACCGCCTATACGGGGAAATTTCCTGAAATCGATGGGTCGGGTTATCTATTGTGTGCCAATGACCCGAAAGATCTGACCCGGGAATGGGAATATCCCATCCGTTATGGCATGGATTCCGTGCTGGTCGTCCCACCCTGGACGCACATGCTGGCCTATTTGGGGCAATTGCACTTTCCGGTCATGGCCGCCATGGCGATTTTCCCTATGCCTGCTTTTAACAAAGACTCAATGCTCGATATGGTCAGACGCTGGAAGATAAGCTTTGCCGGCGGGGCACCGCAAATGATGGCTATGTTGCTTTCCCTGTCGGAAGGGGACCAAGGGGCTCTCTATCCCATCCGGGTCTGGACCACCGGCGGTTCTCCGGTCCCTGAGGTCCTTGCGGAAAAGTTTTCCCGAATCATTTGTGGCGTCATCACCGAGGGCTACAGCCTGACCGAGGCGACCATCAGCTCCACGAAACATTACTGTAACCGGTCGGGCCGGAGGAAGTACGGGTCCATCGGAAGCCCCCTTCCCCTCGTCGATATGAAGGTGGTGGACATTCTGACCGGAAAAGAAGAGATGCCTGTGGGACAGGAGGGCGAATTGATCCAAAACGGTCCGACCGTAACCCTGGGTTATTTAAATCGACCGGATGCTACTGCGGAGACCTTCAGAGATGGCTGGCTCTATACCGGCGACCTGGCGGTCATGGATGCGGAGGGGTTGTTTTATATTACCGGCCGGAAAAAGGAGCTGATCATCTATAAGGGGTACAATATCGCCCCTCGAATGCTTGAAGAAATCCTGTATAAGCATCCAGACGTGTTGGAATGCGCCGTGGTCGGCAAGAAGGATGATATGACCGGGGAGATACCGGTGGCCTTTGTCACCCTTAAAGAAGGGGCAAAACCGACGGCCGAGGAAATCATGGCCTTTGTCAATGAAAAGGTGGCCCCCTATAAGAAAATCAGGGAACTCAGATTTATCGATAAGATACCGGTAAATCCGAATGGAAAGGTAATGCGCAAGGAGCTGGTGAAGATGCTTTAATACGAAAATGCGGTTCAAGGTTCAGGGTTCAAGGTTCAAGGTTAGGAAAACCCTATTCGCCTTCTCTTCGGTGTCCAGAGGGGCATGAGGGTTTAATACGAAATAAAGTTCGGAGTTGGGAGTTCAGAGTTCGGGGTAAAAGCTCAATAATGAAGACGACTACGTCATTTGCCCATCGCCCATAGCCAATTGCCTATAGCCTTCGGACAAGGAGACTGACAATGCACCACGACCTATTAAATACCTTACAAACTCAGATAGAAAAAGTATCCCGCATGAATTTTTATAAAATAAAATTCGAGCAGGGCGGGGTATCGGCTGATGCCATTCAAGACTGGGATGATTTCAGGAGGATTCCTTTTACATCCAGTAAGGAGATCCTGGACGAGCTGAACAAAAAGCCTTCCGAGTGTTCCTTGTTTTCCCCAGCGGTAACCCGGGTTAATCTTTCCCCTTCGGGACAGGACCTGTTTCCGGTTTACAACACCAACCAGGATCTCCAAAAGATGCACGAAGTCGCTGCCCGGGCTTATGAGGCGGCCGGCGTGACTCCGGATGATATCTGTGCCGTCACCTTTGGCTATCACCTGTTTATCGCCGGACTTTATTATCAGAGCCAGCTTGAATATTACGGGGCCAAGGTAATCCCCCTCGGTCCGGGAGAATCGGAAAGGGCCGTGGAAGTCATCAATAAATACCAGGTGACGGTTTTAATCTCCAATCCCACCTTTGCCATGAAGCTGGCCGCCCAGGGAATCCCCAGTGTGCGCATCCTTTTTGTCGGCGGGGAACCTTTTACTTCGGTGGAGGGCTATCCCGAAAAAGTCCGGGCGGCCTTCGGCCCGGAAATCGGGTCGGCCTCTGGCCGGGAAATCGGAATGATCGATTCTTATGGGATGGCCTTATGTTCGCCTATTGCCCGGAGCTGCCGGTTTGAAAAAGGAATGCACCTTCTGGATGATTTCATCTATGCCGAGGTGATCGATCCTTTGACCGGAGCCCCCGTGCCTTTGGGTGAAAAAGGGGAACTGGTTTTGACCCATCTCCATAAGGAAGCCTCTCCGTTGCTTCGCTACCGGACCGGTGATTTGACTTATATGATCGAAGAAAAGTGTCCCTGCGGAAGATCCTTCACCCTGCCCAAAGGGATTATAGGCCGGACCGATGAAATGCTTAAGATCAAAGGGGTCAAGTTCTGGCCCTCCCAGATCGGGGCCATTCTTCAAAGTGTGGCCGGGGCCGGAAAAAAATACCGGGTAGTGGTCCGCAATCCCCAGGGGGTGGATACCATTTCTTTGATGATCGAGGGCCCGGAGGGGTCAGTGGATCTGGAGGAATTGGCCCGCCGACTGAAAAGGGAAACCCTCCTGGCCTTTAACGAAATACTTTTGGTCGATCATTTTAATCCGGGGCCTGTCGTCGAAGATCAACGGCAGGGGAGGACTTTTTGATGGCTGAACTACGATTGATCCAATCGGATTATACCTATGCCGACTTTTCGAGATAATTCAGGACATGGAAAAGATCTTGCGGGGAAAACCCGGGGATCTGAACATTATCCGCCTGGAATTAACCGCCATCTTCGACCGTCCCGATGTCGAGATTCCAGGGACAACGGTGGAAGATTTTCTGGAGGCCTTTAGAAAAGCATTAACCGGAGAAAATGGATTAGGACAAGTTTGTAAAAAGCCCGAAAGCGCGCACATTCGTCATTCCCGTGAAAACGGGAATCCAGTCCCGCCAAAGCCGGGATTCATCAGTTAGGCCTGGCCTGGATTCCCGCCTGCGCGTGAATGACGAGTTTTTACAGGTCCATCAAAAATGATAACAGCGTTCGATGTTCGGCGAAATTGATATCCGTTCTTTAAAATTTTGAGTTTGATTATTTGAAATTCTGTATGTGAGGTAAACGCAATGAAAATGCAAGAGAATAATCTGCCCCTGCGAGGGCTCAAAGTCATCGACCTGGCCACGATGATGGCCGCTCCCTGGGCGGCCGCCTATCTGGGGGATTACGGGGCGGAAGTCATTAAAGTGGAGCATCCCAAAACCGGCGACGGCATGAGAAAGTTCGGGGCCTCCAAGGATGGTAAAGGTGTTTTTTGGAAGTCTTTGTCCAGAAACAAACAGTGCATCACCCTGGATGTGAAAAATGGGAAAGAGGTCTTTTTAAAGCTTATACAGTGGGCTGATGTGTTGATTGAAAATTTCCGGCCCGGAACCATGGAAAAATGGGGCTTGGGCTGGGAGGTGATCCGGGAAGCCAATCCCCGGATCATCTGGCTCAGGGTTTCCGGTTTTGGACAGGAAGGCCCCTATGCCAGCCGGGGCGGATTCGGTACTGTGGCCGAGGGGATGTGCGGGTTTGCCGCCCTGAACGGGTACCACGACTCCCCGCCGACGCTGCCCCCAAACGCCCTGGCCGACGGGGTTTGCAGCGCCTTTGCGGCCCTGGCGATCATGATCGCCCTTTATGAACGGGATGCCCTGGGCAGTGCCAAGGGACAGATCATTGATATATCCCTTTATGAACCATTGATGCGGCTTTTGGAAAGCAATGTCATGGAGTATTCGGTACTCGGTCTGAAATCGCCGAGGATGGGCAGCAGGATCGCCTCGGCTGCACCGCGAAATCTTTACCAGACCAAAGGAGGCCGATGGATCGGTTTATCGGGAAGCGCCCAGCCTATTGCCGAGAATGTCTTCAGGGCCATCGGCCGCCCAGACCTGATAAAGGACCCGAGATTTTGCGACAACCCCAGCCGGGTTAAACATGTAGAAGAACTGGACGCCATTATCGGCGAGTGGATCGGAAGCCATTCTCTGGACGAGGTCATGGAGACCTTCTTAGAGGCCCAGGCAGTGGTCGGTCCGGTCTACGAAATGGATCAGATCTTTGAAGATGTCCATTTCAAGGCCAGGGAATCCTTGGTTGAAGTGGAGGATGAAGATTTCGGAACGATTAAAATGCCCAACACCTTCGCCAAATTTTCCCGCACCCCCGGTGCCGTTCAATTTGCCGGCGGCGCTAAAGGGGCGGACAACAAAAAGATCTACTGCGATTTGTTGGGGTTATCCCTTGAGGAATTACAGAAGCTTCAGGAGGATGGGGTGGTGTAGTTCGAAAATAGAAAGATACAGGCTATATGAGATGGGGTCATCCTCAAGCATTTCTTCCTGAAGTCCTCAAAATTCCATTTTTGAAAAAAGACAAGAGTTCAAATGGTAATTTGTTATTTTTCTATTTATTTTCTCCCCTTAAAAGACTAAAATACTCTATTATCATCAGAAATTCGAAAGAATCGGAAAATTCATCATAATTGTCAGGAGAAAGTCCGCATAGGCTTCCTTCCCGGAACTTGACACATTGCAAAGGAGAAAAACAGGTCGCCCTCCAATTATTTTAACTTATTGAAACTACTATAGGATATCATTAAAAGCATCGACGGTAGTCTTCCATGGTTTGGTGTAATCCATGAGGGATCGCAAAGAATTTGTCGGTATAGGGTTGAGTAGCCTCAGATTTGATATTACACTCGGAATCAAACCTTGTAAGAATAATATTGACAATGAGGGGATTCGATGGCACGGACAGATATCCATCAAGATCGATGTAGTGGTAAGCTGTTTCTTGTCGCTTTGGTCCAATATTCCGTTGCGATGGTGAGAACTATCATCGTTTCTTTCCTATTAATCGGTATAATCCTCATCCTGACTACATGTCTGTCTCAAGCCCGCGAAGAGGCGAAGGTTCAATCTCCAAATCCTCCGGCATTACCATCGGCATCTCTAAAAACGATTATTGTGGGAGATTACTATCCCTACACATTTGTGAATGACAAAGGGATTCCCGACGGCTTTAGCGTAGATATTGCCAAAGCCGTAGCCGGGGCTATGAACCTTAAACTTGAAATCAGGGAGGATGCCTGGGAAAACGCAATAAAGGCATTAGCCAACGGAGCCATCGACTTTCTCCCGATGATGGCCGCATCTCCGGGAAGAGATAAATATTTTGATTTCTCTGTTCCTCATACAATCGCCAACGATGGTATCTTTGTAAGAACCGAGACCCCAAAGATCAGCTCTTTGAAAGATTTGGTCAATAAAACCGTCATCGTGATGAATAAAGATGCCGCCCATGACTATCTCTTATTAAGTGGAATGGCGACAAGAATGAAGTTGGTTCTTGTAGACAGCCTACCGGATGCACTGCGGACCCTGGCTGCGGGAAAAGGAGATGCAGCCCTGATGCCGAAGCTGGTGGGCCTGATTGTTATGAAAAAACTGCATCTGACGAATCTTAATCCGTCTCCCTCCGTCATCGACACCTATAATCGCCCGTTTAGCCTTGCCGTAAAGGATGGGAACCAGTATTTACTGGAAGGTCTGAGCCAGGGATTGAGCATTATTAAAACGACAGGGAAGTATCAGGAGATCTACAAGAAATGGTTTGGAACACTTGAACCGCCGGGCCTGTCTATGCGAACCGTCATCAATTACATTGCGGGCATTGGAGCGTTTTTTTTAGTGATTGCCTTGGGACTTATTCTTTGGACGGTATCTCTCCGGAAGCAAGTGACCTTGAGGACGGAAAAACTCGAAGCGGAAATTCAGGAACGCAGGAAAACAGAAGATACTTTGCGCGAGAGCGAGGATAACTACCGGAATCTCTTTGAGAATGCCAACGAGGCCATTTATGTGGCTCAGGATGGTAAATTAGTATTTCTCAATCTGAGGACCACCATAGTGTTCGGTTATTCCGGTGAGGAACTCGTGTCAAGGCCATTTATTGAGTTTGTTCACCCGGATGACCGGGAGCTTGTTTTGGATCGCCATATTAGGCGAATGAAGGGTGAGGAGCTTCCTCACAACTATGATTTTCAGATTATCCATAAAGACGGTAACTTCAGGTGGGTTGAACTGAATGTCGTCGCAATAAACTGGAAGGGAAGACCAGCTACTCTGAATTTCCTGAGTGACATCACCGATCGCAAGCGGGCGGAAGCGGCGCTGCTGGAGATCAATGAACGGCTTTCCATGGCATTAGACGTAGGTAATTTAGGGGTATGGGAGTGGTATCTCAAACGCGATGAAGTCCGCCTTGATGATCAGTTCCATGCGATGTTGGGCTATACACCAGGGGAACTGCCAAACACGCTGCAGGATTGGTTACCCTACCACCACCCAGAGGATATACCGGTATGGATGTCCAAGGCCAGGGCATATTTACGGGGCGAAAGCCCTATTTACGAGAGCGAACATCGTATTCGCAACAAAGCAGGGACATGGAGCTGGGTCTTCACCAGAGGCAAGATAGTGAATATCACCCCTGCGGGGTCCCAGGAGCAATTCATCGGCATCGCAATGAACGTCACTGAACGCAGGGATGCGGAGGAGGAACGCAAAGCACACATTCGTTTTCTTGAAAGCTTGGAGCGGGTTGATCAGGCGATCAAGCAGGAGGTTAACGTTGAAAAGATGCTGCGGAATATAGTTGAGACGGTGTTTTCGATTTTTGACTGCGACCGTGCCTGGCTCGTCTATCCGTGCGATCCGGATGCACTGTCGTTTCGCGTACCCGTGGAAATCTGCCGGCCTGAATATCCGGGCGCCAATATTCTGGATATGGACGTGCCGATGTCCCCGGACGCCGCCCAGAATTTACGGGAGGCGCTGGAGTCTGATGACCCGGTGACCTACACCTCCGGGACGGAAAGACCCATTAATAAAGTGACTGCCGAACAATTTGGCGTTCAATCGCAGATGTTTGTTTCTATTTATCCCAAGTTGGGTAAACCCTGGGTGTTCGGTATGCACCAGTGTTCATATCCTCGCATCTGGACAAAGGAAGAGAAAAAGCTCTTTAAGGAGATTAGCCGCCGGATTTCCGATGGACTCAGCAATGTCCTCTTTCTTCGTAAACTGCAAGAAAACGAGGAACGCTATCGGACGGTAATAGAAGAATCCAATGACGGCATTGCCTTGCTTAAAGGGGACCGGCACATCTTTGTCAATCGGAAGATGGTGGAAATCTTTGGGTATGATCGACCGGAGGAAATTATCGGTCAACCGGTGGCTATGATAACCCATCCTGATGACCGTGAGCGGGTAATGGATATTTTCCGTCAAGGGCAAAAAGGGGAAGCTTTACCTCCAAGATATGAATTTTTAGGACAACGGAAAAACGGTGAATTCATTCATATAGAAGTCTCTGCGGCAAAAACGACCTATCAGGGAGAAGTTGTCTCCCTGGCCTATCTAAGGGATATCACCGATCGCAAACGAGCAGATGAAACGCTGCGGAGGAGCCAACAACACCAGAAAGCCATCCTTGATAATATTCCTGATATTGCCTGGCTAAAGGATAAAGAAAGAAGATATATTGCTGTAAATGAACCTTTTGAGAAATCATGCGGTGTTAAACCTGACGATTTAGTTGGGAAAACGGATTTAGATATATGGCCAAGGGATTTAGCTGAAAGGTATGGAGCAGAGGATAAAGAAGTCATGGAATCCGGCAAGCGGAAACAGGTTGAGGAGTCATTGACAGACAATGAAGGCAACGCCTTTTGGATAGAAACAATAAAGACGCCGATATATGATGAGCAAGGAAAGGTCATAGGAACTGCAGGAATCGCCCGTGATATCACCGGACGTAAACAGGCAGAGGAAGATAAACAAAAGAATTTCGAGCAGTTGCGAAAGGCGTTAGGATCTACCATTCAGGCTATTGCCACAATCGTTGAAATGAGAGATCCCTATACGGCGGGTCATCAACACAGAGTGGCCGATCTTGCTCGATCAATTGCCTCGGAAATGGGGTTGTCAAAAGATCAGATCGATGGCATCCGTACAGCGGGCTTGATCCATGATATCGGCAAGATATCGGTTCCGTCGGAGATACTGATCAGGCCGACGAAGCTGACTGATTTAGAGTTTAGCCTGATAAAAACGCATGCTCAAAGCGGTTATGACATGCTCAAAGATATTGAGTTTCCCTGGCCTATTGCGAGGACAGTACTTGAGCATCATGAAAGGATGGATGGTTCCGGATATCCTAATGCGTTAACCGGAGATGAGATTCTCCTTGAATCTCGGATTTTGATGGTTGCTGATGTGGTCGAGGCCATCGCCTCTCATCGTCCCTATCGGCCTGCGTTAGGGATCGAGGTGGCCCTGGAGGAGATCGAGCAACACAAAGGAATCCTGTATGATCTGGAGGTGGTGGAGGTTTGTTTAAGGCTTTTCAGGGAAAAGGAGTATCGTTTCAATTAATCAGAGTAATTTCTGCCGTCCAGCAAAAGGAGGTTCTACTCTTTGGGTTTTTATCGCCTTAGCCGCTGATCGAGGCTGTATTCCACAACCTCAATAATGTGGACCTGGGATATCTCCGGATGGGCCGGATTGATGAGCACGTTGCCTTCGGGAGGCATCAAGGCCGAGGGAAGGCGAAGGAGCAGGCTCTCTTTTGATCTGACCCAGGTCTCCCCGATGACCGCCAGCTCGGGCGGCGCCGGATAGTCCCGCCATCTCCGTGGCAAATCTGCAACGAGGACCTCTTTTCTTCCTACGGATTCAGGAATCTCGATGGATACCAGAATGAGATCCGGCAGGATGACCGCACGGCTCAGATGCACAAAGAACTCAAGGGCGGCCAGTGCCCTGTTTTCCGAGGCATAGACCACAGCAATTCCTTTGGGATTCCAGCGCCCGCCATATAATCTTGGTCCACTGCCTGAAAGGTCCCGGGCATAAGCGGTCTTGGCGATTCGGAATAGGACCATTAAGAAATGATCCCGTGCTCGATCCTCCCTAATTGATCGAGTATCATATCAATGCCGAAGTCGGACACCAGGAGGTCCAGAGGTCTTTGGCCGGCCATAGCCCTGTTTGGTTCCTTTATCCAAGTCTTGAATTGTTCACTGTCTCCGAATACCGCTTCGCCCCGTGACACCACCAGTGCAATCTTCAAGATTTTTTCGGAGATGGTTCTGCTGAAGATCTTTTCTGCACTGTATCTCTGGATAGTCCTCATGTTCACCGAAAGGAGCGGGGCCATCTCCTGAAGTCCGATGGAGAGGTGTTTTGCCAGACGGGATACCGCTCCCTTGGAAAGCCCTTTTCCTCCCAACTTAACCAAGTCGAGTGGAGTCCGGATGGTCTTCGCTTTCAACCCCAATATCTGTCCCACATTGAAAGGCTCCATAAAGCATCCTTCCCCTATTATGGCATTTGTCAATAATAGTAACGTCAATTGTCGTTTAGGTCAAGAATGAAATAAAAAGACAAAATCCTCGATGTCGTTAGATTCTTTGCAGGAAAAAGGGACAAGCCGCTTCAATGGTTGACACTATTTTTTTTTAATATTATAGTAATCGAAAAAAAGTCCTCCCGGAGGATGGGTTTAGTGCGAAAATAGAAAATAAGCCATGAGGCACGAGGCGAGAGGGCAAAAATACTTCCTCTTTACCTATAGCCTCTTATGGACTTATTTTCATGCTTCGTGGTGCCCTGCGGGGCATGAGGGTTTAATATGGAAATGAAACTGAATTTTGAAAAAGGGCGGGGCCTTCTGCCGGCTATTGCTCAGGATTGGCAAACCGGGCAGGTCCTCATGCTGGCCTATATGAACCGGGAGGCCTGGGACCAAACCCTGGCAACCCGAAAAGCCCATTACTGGAGCCGATCCCGAAATGAATTGTGGTTTAAAGGGGGGACGTCCGGGCATGTTCAAATGGTCAGGGAAATCTTTATCGATTGCGACGGAGATACCATCCTCTTAAAGGTGGAACAATTGGGCGGTGGGGCCTGTCATACCGGGTATAAGAGTTGTTTTTTTCAAAAAATAGATGAAAAAGGTTCCATAGAAATTGTCGGGGAAAAAGGGTTTGATCCCCAGGAGGTTTATAAAAAGTGAACGTATTAAAGCTGGGCATTCCCAAAGGGAGCCTGCAAGAGGCGACTATTAATCTTTTTAGAAAGTCGGGCTGGAAGATCAACGTCAACAGTCGGAATTATTTTCCGGAAATCGATGATCCGGAGATCCGGTGTTCTATTTGCCGGGCACAGGAAATGTCCCGCTATGTGGAAAGTGGCACTATTGATGCCGGTATAACCGGGAAGGATTGGACCCTGGAAAATAACTCCAAGGTAAAAGTCATCTCGGATCTTTTGTATTCCAAGGTCAGCAGTCGCCCGGCCCTTTGGGTCCTGGCGGTAGCCAGTGATTCCAAGATCAAAAAGATAGAAGATCTGCGGGGGAAGAAGATCGCCACCGAACTGGTCAATTTTACCCGTCGATATTTTGCCGAAAAGGGCATTCCGGTGCAGGTGGAGTTTTCCTGGGGGGCTACCGAGGGGAAGATCATTTCCGGCCTGGCCGATGCCATTGTTGAGGTGACCGAAACCGGCAGTACCCTCCGGGCCCATGGTCTGAAGATCATCCATGAATTGATGCAATCCAATACCCAGATCATTGCCAATCGGGAATCGTGGAGAGACCCCTGGAAGAAAGATAAAATCAAGCAAATCGTTTTATTATTGCAAGGGGCCTTACGAGCGGAAAAGATGGTGGGCTTGAAAATGAATGTCCCGGCTGAGAAGCTTGAAGACCTGGTAGCCATCCTGCCCAGTTTGAACGCCCCCACCATCGCCAATCTTTATAACAGCAACTGGCTGTCGGTGGAGACCGTGGTCGAGGAATCCCAGGTCCGGGAATTGAT
>CAZVHO010000067.1:13271-17558 GCA_964627515.1 uncultured Thermodesulfobacteriota bacterium
GCAACTGGCTGTCGGTGGAGACCGTGGTCGAGGAATCCCAGGTCCGGGAATTGATCCCCGGTTTGATCCGGAGAGGGGCCCAGGGGATCATTGAATACTCTTTGAATAAATTGATATAACTGCCGTTCGTCGTTCAGCGTTCGTTGTTCGGCGAAAAAGAAAATAAATTTTTTTGTGATACCAGATTCAAGATTTTAAAATCGGCTTTTTTTAATGAACCCATGAGTAAATAAAAAATGATTATTATCGAACGCCGAACGCCTCACGACCCGCGACCCTTAAACAGGAGAAATTGGTGGAAGCTGGGATTAATTTTAATATTGGTCTTCCTGGCCGCCTGTGCCACACTTTCTCAAACCAAGGAGCAGGCCCTGTCCCATTTGCGCTTGGGGGACTCGATGCTGCAGGAGGGCCGCCCCACCCAGGCTTTGGCCGAACTGATCAAGGCCAATGATTTAGACCCCAGCAACCCGGTGATTCGAAATGTTCTGGGAATCGCTTATCTGGAAAAGGGGATGGTCCGCCAGGCTATTTATCAGTTTGAGAAGGCCCTCTACCTCAATCCCGATTATGTGGAAGTGCATAATAACCTGGGTACGGCCCTGCTCCGGGATGGGAGGGTGAAGGAGTCCATCCCGGAGTTTAACAAGGCCCTTGATGATCCGTTGTACACGACGCCCCATTTTGTTCAATACAATTTGGGCCAGGCCTACTATGCCCTTCAGGAATATGATAAAGCTCAGGAATACTTCCAAGAGGCTATTAAAGGCTCACCGGGATACAGCCTGGCCTATCATGGTTTAGGGTTGACCTTGCAGGCCACCCAACACCTGGAAGAGGCGGCTGAGGCCTTTAAAAAGGCTATTGAACATGCACCCAAATACGCCCGGGCCCATTACGACTTAGGTGAGGTGCTGGTTCAGTTGAATCAACAATCACTGGCCCGACTGGCTTTTAAGGAAGTGATCGGTTTGGATCCCGAAGGTCCATTGGGCAAGAAGGCCCAACAAAGATTAAAGGAGATCAAGTTTTAGCAAAAGATATTTGAAATTTCTCGGTTACTCGTTACTTGTTTCTCGTTATTCGTTTTAACGAGCAACGGGCAATGAACTGCCGAAACCCGAAACAGTCTTTAAATGTCACAGAAGGTTTTTTAGGGAAAAGAGAATATGTCTTCAAACAATGCATTCGAACCGACCGCGGTCTCCAGGCGGGCCCGGGAGATTACTCCGTTTATTGCCATGGACGTCCTGGAAGCCGCTCAGGCCATGGAGCGGGCCGGAGACCGGATCATCCATCTCGAAGTAGGGGAACCTGATTTCGATACTCCGGAATGTATTAAAGAAGCGGCCATCAAGGCCCTCCAGGATGGAAAGACTCATTATACCGACAGCCGGGGGATTCTCGAACTCCGGGAAGCCATTTGTGCTTATTATGATCAACGTTACCAGGTCGAGGTTTCCCCGGATCAAATCATTATTACCTCCGGGACCTCGCCGGCCATGTTTATGGTTTTTTCGGCTTTACTCGAACCAGGACAGGAAGTCATTATTTCGGACCCCCATTATGCCTGTTATCCTAATTTTATTCAATTCGCCCAGGGGAAACCGGTTAAGGTTCGGGTCTATGAAGAAGACGGCTTTCAATATTTTCCGGAAGAAATCCGAAAGCGTATCGGACCGGATACCAAAGGGATTTTTATCAATTCTCCGTCCAATCCCACCGGGACACTGTTGTCGGCAGACCGGATGAAGGGGTTGGCCCAATTCGACCCTTATATTATTTCCGATGAGATTTATCACGGTCTGGTTTATGAGGGCCGGGAACATTCGATCCTTGAATTCACCGATCGGGCCTTTGTGCTGAACGGTTTTTCTAAACTGTATGCCATGACTGGCTGGCGCTTGGGCTATTTGATCGCCCCCCGTGAATTTATTCGTCCCTTGCAGAAAATCCATCAAAACTTTTTTATCTCGGCCAATTCCGTGGCCCAATGGGCCGGGATTACCGCCTTGAATCAGGCCCAGGAAGATGTGGCCCGGATGAGGGACCTATATGACCAGCGACGGAAGGTGATCATTAAAAGGCTCAAAGAACTGGGGTTCGGGCTGGCCGTTGAGCCTACCGGGGCTTTTTACGTCCTGGCCAATGCCAAAGCCTTCCACTCCGATTCGTATAAATTGGCCTTTGACATCTTAAAAAAAGCCAAAGTCGGAGCCACTCCGGGTATTGATTTTGGGGATGGTGCCGAAGGCTATCTCCGCTTCACCTATGCCAATTCCATTGAACGGATCGAAGAGGGGATGGAACGCCTTCAGGCTTATTTAAGCCGGGAAGAATATAAAGAAATTCCATGATTATCCATTCAGCGGAATTTCTCAGAAGTGGACTGAAGGCCATTCATTTCCCTCAAACCGGTCTGCCGGAGATTGCCTTTGCCGGTCGTTCCAATGTCGGGAAATCTTCTTTAATCAACGCCCTCTTGGGGCGAAAATCCCTGGTCCGGACCAGCCGAAGACCGGGTCAAACCCGGTTGTTGAATTTTTTTTTGGTTAATGATGATTTTGTTTTAGTAGACTTGCCGGGTTATGGATTTTCCAAGGCTCCCAAGGAAGTCATTCGGAGCTATCAACAAGCCATGTCGGGCTATCTGAAAACGAGAAAGACCCTGGTTTCGGTGGTGATTTTGTTGGATATCCGACGTCTCCCCAGTACTGAAGATAAAGGTTTCCAGCGGCTGGTGCAATCTTACGGCCTTGATCCTTTATGGGTTCTGACCAAATCAGACACCGTGGGACGAGGCTCCTGGAAACGGGCCTGGTCAATGATCTCCGAAGAACTGGGCCATCCGGGCGGTAAGCCCATTTTTTTTTCAGCCAAAACAGGGCAGGGCAGAGAAGAAATTTGGGACGAGATTGACCGGAGGTTGAAGGGGCCCGATGAAGCATGAAAAAGGATTTAAGATGTATGTAGGACAGTCGCCCTCGCCTGTCATTAGGGGAAACAGCCCCGCGAAACGCGGGGCTGTGCTACAATAAACAAATTCTAAGGAAAGGAAAAATAATGAAACCAAAAAAGAGAATGCAGTTGGTAACCGTTTTAGTGGCAATGACATTTTTTCTGATTTCGACCTTGGCCTTAGCGGCGCCGCCCGATAATTTTACCGCCAAATTGATGATCATGGGCATGTCCATGCCGATGGCCAAAATGGGGAGCAAGACGAGAATGGAAAATATGATGATAGGTGGGCTGGTAACCATCAGTATGATGGATGTCAATAAAAGTATTACCATGAATACCAAAAACAAGACCTATTTTGAAAGTGCCATCAATGAGAAGGTTCCCTCTCTTTATGATCCCAAGGTGGTCATTGAAAAAAAGAAGATCGGATCGGAAACCATTGACGGTCATCCCTGTATCAAGTCCGATGCGGTATTTTATCTCAAGGACAAACCCCAGGAAAAATTCAACGCCGTACTCTGGGGAGCGCAGGATTTAGGCGGGCTGCCCATCCGAAATGAAATGGTGGTGCCTGAAAGTAAAACAAAGGGCCCCGGGCCGGCAAAAATCGTAACTGAAATCAAAGATATCAAAGTGGGAGCGGCCAATGCCGGTATGTTTGAAGTCCCCAAAGATTTCAAAAAGGTGAGTAGCATGAATGAAGTGATGGGCATGGGACAACCCGGAGACATGAAGGGCATGCAGGAAATGATGAAGCAGATGCAAAAGATGAAAAACATGAAGATGCCCAAAGAGGAATAGTTGAGACTAAAAATATTTGAAAACCTTGTTTTTTGGGTAACCATGCTGTCTATTTTCGCGCTGTTTCCGGCATGCAGCAGCGAAAAGGCTTTTCAGGTTGGACCCGTTGGGACTAAAATCGAGTCTTTGATCGACAAGGAAACTACCTGGAGAGGTGGGGCTATCGGGTCCGCCTTAAGCGGGACTTTGGGGGGCAGGGTTTCGGAAATTTCCCTTCGGGCCTCCGGTGAGGCGGCCCGGGATGGGAGACCCGTGGCCTATCAAAGCGCCGATTGCTTTCAACGGGTCGAAGCTTACCCTTTAGGCAAGGCTTCCGCTGCTAAATGCCCCCAAGTCCGGCAGCAGATCTATCAGGATGGGAAACTGCTCCGGGATGAGGTGAAAGAGGTGTGTCAATAGATACTGAGTGACGGGTGTCGGGTGTCGAGTGTCGCAAAAAACTGAATAAGTATCGGGTGTCGCGAGAAACTTTTAAAACCAAGGGGGATATTTCAAACTTCCTTCTGATTGCCGGTCTCCAGGATT
>CAZVHO010000067.1:17658-25920 GCA_964627515.1 uncultured Thermodesulfobacteriota bacterium
GAGGGGCACGTCCAACCCTTGAGTCCAGTTGATTCTTTTGGCCTTATCTTCCGACCAGGGGTTTCCCTGGCTGTGAACACTGCCCAGGATAGGACGAAGCCCCTGGGGAATGGCCCCGGTCTCGACGATCATGCTGCGCATGGCCCGGACTACATCGACTATTTTTACCTGACGGGGGCAGTTGCGGACACACAGATTACAGGTTGTGCAGGCAAACAGGATGTCATCGGATTCATATCCCTCCATGCCCAATTGGCCCATCCGAACCAGTTTTCGGATATCAAAGGGGGATCCTTCCACGACCCGGCCCCAGGGGCACAGGCCGGCACAAAGGCCGCATTGCATGCATTGATTCAGCGTATCTCCACCCGTAGCCACGATGGCCTGGTTGACTTCTATAAAGGGGGTAATCGACATAAACAGACTCCTTTCTTTGAAAAAATTAATTCGGAAAAAAGTTTCAAGTTGCAAGATGCATGTTACAAGCGTGAAGAACCCTGAACCTTGAACCTTTTTTCATTTTCCGTGGCGCTCCAGGGGGCGCCCAAAGCAGGGTTTTAAACGGAACGAGGCGAACTTGCCGCATTCCGGACCTTTTTTGGCTATACCACTACCGCTCGGGAATTACCCGGTTTGGGGTTATTCCTTATCACAAGGTAAAAAGGTAAGTCAAGAATTTTCCATGTAGTTTGTGGGCAAAAACTGCGGAAAGCCAGGGGGTATTAAAAAAAGGAGATGTCCTTCTTATTTGATTCGAAGCGGGACATCTCCTCCCAATTGATGGATTGGTGAATCTTTAATCCAACTCGATGGATTTCTTGGTTTTATCCCTTCTTTTGGATTCCTTGGCTGCGTAGGCTTGCATACAGGAATCGTCTTTCCCTTTAACCAGGGAACATTCCAGATATTCGCTGATCTCTATGATGCAAGCCCTGATCGCTTTGCCTACCGGGGTTTTTTCATGCTTCCCAAGGTGGCCGGAAACGCCTCCTATTGATCCTCCCAAAGATAACCCCATTTTTTCGGAAGTGGCTTCAACGGTTCGATTATCAACAATTTCACCGGTTTCAGTATCAATAACTTTTAAGTCTACGGCCATATAGGCTTTCCCCTTGCTCCCTCCTATGGTAAAACCCATAATGCCGATCCCGCCACCGGTGCCGCTGGTATCTTCTTCAAAGGCGGAAACAGTCCCTGACACCAGATACTTGGCCCCTTTAATCTTGCCGATTTTGGCCCTGGTTTTAGGATCTATCCTTCCGGATGCCCCTAAGTTTTGTTCACCTATAACCGCATTGATTTCTTTTCGTTCTAAAACCTGGAAGGCTTTCGTACTGGCCAACTCAGAGGCCAGCATGTCTTGCAGTTCGTAACCCATGTTGCCCGTCCACCAGCCGGCATGAGTTTGATTGGTAAATCTAAGGACCCCGATCCTTGGTTTTTCATCAGCCCAACCAAAGGAAAACGAAATCAGAACCAAACCCAAGATAAGGAAAACAACACTTTTTTTCATAACGCCTCCAATTTCAAAAATGTTTGGCTATACTTTTATTTTAAGCGCTCATGCCCCGGAGGGCACTACGAATCTTAATAATCGGTACAAGGTTCAAGGTTTTTATCCTTGCAACCTGCAACTTGCAACTCTGTATTCGAAAAATAGCATATTGAAAAGGGGATGGCAACAAGTAATAGGACTCCGGGAATAAGAAAAAGGGCTTCCCATTTTTTTTCTTTTAAATTTTTATCAATCCGCTTATAATACCACTTATTGTAGAATAGATCGCCATATTCCCTATCTGTGGTATTAAACCTGCCAAGCAGGCCTATTTCCTGCAAAGTCCGCCATGGCGGACAGGTTACGCGAAGACAATAAATATCGTCTAAAAAATTCAAGAAAAGGATTTAAGTAATGACGGCTCAGACTTCTCCCCTCGTTTTAACCCCCAATGCTAAAATCGTATTGAACAAGCGCTATCTTAAAAAAGATAACCAGGGCCAGGTTATCGAAAAACCTGAAGATATGTTCCGGCGGGTGGCCCAGGTCGTGGCCTCGGCCGATGCCCTCTACGGACAGGAGGATCAAGCCAAAAAGTCCGAAGCATTATTTCTTCAGATCATGACCCGAATGGAATTTTTGCCAAATTCCCCCACCCTGATGAATGCCGGACGGTCTTTAGGCCAGCTTTCGGCCTGTTTTGTCCTGCCTGTAGAGGACTCCATCGACAGTATTTTTGAGGCCATAAAACAAACGGCCATTATCCATAAAAGTGGGGGGGGGACCGGATTTTCATTTTCCCGGATCAGGCCAGAAAAAGATACGGTTAAATCCACCCACGGGATTTCCAGCGGTCCCATTTCTTTTATGACTGTTTTTGACGTGGCTACCGAGACCATCAAACAGGGTGGGACCCGCCGGGGGGCCAATATGGGCCTGCTGCGGGTGGACCACCCGGACATCGAAAAATTTATCGAAGCCAAATTGCAGACCGACCGGTTAAGCAACTTCAATCTTTCGGTTTTGATCCCCGACTCTTTTATGGAGGCCGTGGAAAATAACCTGGAATATGCCTTGATCAATCCCCACACCGGTCAAAAGACCCGGTCGGTTTCTGCCAAGGTTATTTTTGACAAGATTGTCGATTCGGCCTGGAGAAGCGGAGAACCGGGTGTGGTCTTTATCGATCGGATCAATCGGGACAACCCGACCCCGCACTTGGGGCCCATCGAAGCCACCAATCCCTGCGGTGAACAGCCTTTACTTCCCTATGAGTCTTGCAACCTGGGATCGATCAACCTCTCCCGGTTGGTTAAGAAAGGGGAACTCGACTTTAAGAGACTGAAAATCCTGGTTCAGGCGGCAGTCCATTTTCTTGACAATGTTATCGATGTCAATAAATATCCCCTGCCGAAAATCGAGAAAATGAGCAAGGGGAACAGAAAAATCGGCTTGGGGATCATGGGGTTTGCCGATCTGTTGATCCAGTTGGGCGTACCGTATAACTCTCCCCAGGCGGTGGACCTTGCCGAAAAGGTTATGGGTATTATTGAAACCGAGTCCCAACAGACTTCGGAACGGTTGGCCAAAGAAAGAGGGAATTTCCCGAATTTCATCGGGAGCATCTTTGATCAGCCCGATAAAAAGATATCCGGGATGCGGAATGCCACCACTACAACCATCGCCCCTACCGGGACGATCAGCATTATCGCCGGAACTTCCAGCGGAATTGAACCCCTCTTTGCGGTCTCCTACTTTCGGACGGTTTTAGATGGGACCCGGATGGTTGAAGTCAACCCCTTTTTTAAAAAAATGGCCAAAGAAAAGGGATTTTTTTCCTCTCAATTGATGGAACAAATCGCCCAGGAGGGCTCCATCCAGAATATCCCGGGCATCCCTGACGATATCAAGGCCCTTTTCGTTACTTCCCATGATATCAGTCCGGAATGTCACATCCAAATACAGGCCGCTTTTCAAAAGTTTACCGACAATGCCGTGTCCAAAACCATCAACTTTCCTCATGAAGCCACCCCGGAGGATATTGAGAAAGCCTACTTGATGGCCTATCACCAGGGCTGTAAAGGGGTGACCATTTACCGATACGGCAGCCGGGAGACCCAGGTCCTGAATCTCAATAAATGCACCGACACTTCCAAAATCAGCCCCCGGCCACGTCCCACCCGGACCCTGGGGATTACAGAACGGATTTCCACAGGTTGCGGTAAACTCTATGTGACCATTAATTCCGACGAGAAGGGGATTTGCGAAGTCTTTGCCCAGATGGGTAAGACCGGTGGATGTGCTTCCTCTCAGATTGAAGCTACGGGACGTTTGATTTCTTTGGCCTTGCGTTCCGGGATCAGCCTGCCAACGATTATGAAACAGATTTCAGGTATTCGTTGCCCTTCTCCCACCTGGGGAAACGGTCACCAGGTCCTTTCCTGTCCGGATGCCATCAGCCGGGTGATCAGCAACTATACCCAGGCGAAAATCGAGGAAGATGAAAAAATCATGGGCTCCTGCCCGGATTGCGGGGGGCAGGTGGTTCATGAAAACGGCTGTCTGACCTGCCACTCCTGCGGCTTTTCGCGGTGCAGTTAAAGGAAAATCGATGCAAGTTGCAAGTTGCAGGTTGAAAAAGAAATTTAATCCAATGATGATGAACTCGTAAAAAGTCCGTAAGCACTCATTATCGTCATTCCCGTGAAAACGGGAATCCAGTATTTTTAATTGGTTAGGCATGACCTGGATTCCCACCTGCGCGGGAATGACGAGTTTTTACGAGACCATCAATGAAATTTTAAATTCGATGTTTGAGGGCCTTGTTTTTAAAAAATAAGACCCCCATAGCTCCCTCATAAAAGTGAGAGATAAATTCGCAGATACAGAGTTTGAGGATCCTCAGACTGAACCTGGTTAGAAGTGATGCCCCAACTTGGGACTTGCAACTTGAAACTTTTTTTATGCTGATACCGGTCTTCGATACCCACGTCCATTTAGACCAGTTGAGCGACCCGGAAGGGGCTGTCCAACAGGCCCGGGAGGCTGGTTTGGCCGGCATCGTGGCGGTAGGCACGGATCTTAAATCTAATGAGAAGATCCTGGCCTATTCGAGGAAATATCCCGGCTATGTTTTTCCGGCCCTGGGGTATCATCCCTGGAATATCACGGTTTCGGGAATAAGGGACAATATTAATTTTCTTCGGGACCACCTGGACCAGGCCTTGGCCCTGGGGGAGGTGGGATTGGATTATAAGGTTTCGGTGGCCAAGGAACTTCAGCATTGGATTTTTAAGGACTTGTTGGAACTGGCCTGGACCATGAAGAAACCGGTCATCCTCCATTCCCGGCTATCCCATGAAAATGCCTTCGAGTTGATCCGCAGACAGGCCCTGGAGAAGGTCGTTTTTCATTGGTACAGCGGACCGATGGATACGTTAAAGGCGTTGCTTTTGGCGGGCTATTATATTTCGGCTACTCCGGCCCTGTCCTATAGCCCCAAACATCGTGAAGCCGTAGCCGCCGCCCCATTAAAACAGATCTTAATCGAAACCGATTCTCCTGAGGTTTATCAAGGGGAGGCTTCTTCCCCGGCCCAGGTGTTAAAAACCCTGGCGGAGCTGGCCCGAGTCAAAGGGATCGAAATGGACCAGGCCGCTTTAAAAACTACCCAGAACGCCAGAGAATTTTTTGGAATTTTCTGACTCACATCCGGAAAAGATATTTCCGGATGTGAGCAGTCCGCATGTAGAAAAATTTTTGAAAGAAGGGCTTTGCTGACTGCTGTAAGCTGACAGCTATGGGACCTATTTATGCCCGAAGCGTATCAACCCAAACCGTATCTTGATTTCAAGGGCACAGCGATTCTTGTGACCCTCTGTCTGTTGTGGGGTCTGAATATGGCTGCCATCAAGTTCAGCAATAAGGGATTGGAGCCGATTTTTACTGCGGGTCTTCGTTCCCTGGTTGCTTCCGGGTTAATGCTTTTATGGACGTTTTACCGTAAAGAACCCCTCTTCCCCAAGTCCTTAAGGATCATCCACCCCCTGACCGTCGGTCTTCTTTTCGGGATTGAATTTGTTTTTATTTATGTGGCCCAGCGGCATACCCTGGCCAGCCGTTCCTTTATTTTTTTATATACCCACCCTTTCTGGGTGGCCTTGGGGGCCCATTTTTTGATCCCCGGGGATCGGTTGACCTGGCGTCGTCTGAGTGGTTTATTATTGGCTTTTCTGGGTCTTGTTTTTGTTTTTTCCGAAGGACTCCAGCATTATTCATCCGAAGTATTATTCGGTGATTTTTTGATGATCCTGGCGGCCTTGAGCTGGGCGGCTACGACCATATATGTCAAAAGATTTTTAATTCAGAAATGCACCCCTTTTCAGACCCTGTTATACCAAATTCTGTTTTCAGTTCCTATCCTGTTTCTATTGAGTTTTATCCTGGAAAAGGACCCGATCCGATATATCGATACGACGATTTTCCTTTCTTTCTTTTATCAAACCGTTATTGTGGCCTTTTTAAGTTATTGGGCCTGGTTTTATTTGATCCATATTTATCCGGTAACTATCCTGGCCACCTTTTCATTCCTGACCCCCATCTCCGGCGTCTTTATCAGCAGTTTGATATTAGATGAACCGTTGAGCCTTTGGTTATTGCTTTCCCTGACCCTGGTTTCTATGGGGATTTATTGGGTCAATAAAAGATAAAGTCAGCAAAAATTCTGTGTGATATAGACCTTTCCATCCGGGGCAATGGCCGCTCCGATCCCTTGCCGTTTCCAGTGGGGGGCAAGGATGTTTTCCCGGTGTTCCGGACTTTTAAGCCAAATTCCCAGCGCAGTTTCGGCGATCTTTTCCAGAGAACTCCAGTTATAATAAGCCCTGCCGTTCACTGTGGTGACCGAATCATACAGGTTGGTTCGCAGTATGTTCTCCGCCCCGGTAGAAATAACCTTACCTATAGGAACGCTACAGGCGTATCCGCCCTGTTGGTAGCGAAAGGGGAAATCGTGTCCTTCCGGAGAAGTGTGGGCAAAATACCTTCTTTCGGCCATATCCCGGCTGTGTTTCCGGGCTATCCCTGCCAGTCCGACATCCCATTCCATCGGAGACAACCGCTGTTTTCGCCGTTCTCGATTGATCAGGGCGTGAATCTGTTTTTCGAGGTCCATGATACTGATCTCGGGCCTGGTTTTGGTGGGAGGAAGATAGGTTCCTCGATCCACTTGTGGGAAGACGCAGGAAACGATGGGGACCGTAATGGCCATCAGCAACACCCAGACTATGACCGGAGGAACCGGTAATAGATATTTTTTCATGACATTAATCAATGTAAGCTCCTTTTCTCCTTGACCTCTCTTTGGGCTGATCTTATATTTTAGTTCGAAAATAGGGTTCAAGGATTCAAGGATTCCAGGGTTCAGCCGCTCGACTTCGTCGAGCTATAGAAAAGGTTCCCCTCCGGGGAACCGCAGGGGTTTTAAATTCCAAGCCTTTCACTTGAATCCTTGGCCCCTGGACCCCTTGAATCCTTTTTCATGTTTCGTGGTGCCCCCCTGGGGCATAAGGGTTATTATGGAACCAGATTCGATTATCATTACTTGTCCCCGATGTGGGACCAAAAACCGTGTTCCCAAATGGCGTCTGAACGAACATCCCATTTGTGGCAAATGTCGGGCTCCTCTTTCATCCCGACCCTCATTGAATCATCCGGTCGTGGTTACCGACTATTCCTTTCAACAGGAAGTTCTTGATTTTCCGGGAACGGTGGTCCTGGACTGCTGGGCCCCCTGGTGTGGCCCCTGCAAGATGATCGCCCCCATTCTGGATCAATTAGCCAAAGAATATGCCGGCCGGGTCAAGTTTGCCAAACTGAATACGGACGAAAATCAAGGGACGGCCAGAAAATTTTCCATCCAAAGCATCCCGACTTTACTTTTTTTCAAAGGGGGAAAACTCGTCAACCGCCAGGTCGGCGCCTTGCCCAAGGGGGAGATCGAAAAGCATCTCCGGTCCATTCTGTAGATACCCGGTTTGCGTTAAAAAAGAGCAGGTACTTTCCCGAATTCGGTTAAAGGCCCAGGGGACTGAAAAATTCTTGTTCAAACCGGGTGGAAAATTCTTCCGGCCGGGAGGGTATCCATTTCCCGGCCAATTCCCTGATCCGGCCGGCCTGGTTGACTAGCCGATGGCGGCCTTCTTTTTTAGCTTGGATAACGCCGGACCAGTCCATTTCCTTTTTGAATTTCCTGATGGCCGGAATAATTTCCGGGAACAGGGTCCGGCGAAGGCCTTTCAGGTTGGAGAGATAAAAGGCCAGAGAGCCTGCCTTTCCGCTCTCGATAATATGATTGAGTGTTCCCCCCGGATGGGTATCAGCCAATAGATCTTTCAGAGTCCGAAGGTACAGTTCGACCCGGCTGAAAGGAAAGAGGGAAAGCAGGGACCGCCAAAGGCCTTGGGGAATGGTTCGATCCCCGGCTTCCCCCAGTTCATGAAACAATACCGTTTCCAGTTCGGATTGGATGATCGGTTCCATTTGACCATCGGGCGGTGCCGAAGGATTCCAGCCGTAAAAGGAAAGGGCCAGTGCAGTGGCCTCCCGCTCCCACTGTTCGGTTTCCTGGATCTTGGACCATAGGAAAAAACGCAAAGGATCGAGATGAAGGGCGATAGTCCTTCCCTGTCTCTGGGCCAGGGTCAGGGACAGGTCACAGGCTAAATTCCGTTCCAGGACAATGACGGTGAACCCAAAGGACAGGCGTT
>CAZVHO010000067.1:26020-27713 GCA_964627515.1 uncultured Thermodesulfobacteriota bacterium
TCACAGGCTAAATTCCGTTCCAGGACAATGACGGTGAACCCAAAGGACAGGCGTTGTTCCTTAACCATACCCAGAAAAAAAGTCGGCTTCAATCCTCTCCCGTATCCGGCCCCATAATAAAGCCCGGCCGGTATCAGGAATTGATTAATCCGCCGATTATCCAGATAATCAAAGGTGTGGCCCTTAATCCGGATCGGTTCAAAAGGAGAATCCAGACACTCCAGCCACAGGGCTTCCTTTTGGTCGATCCATTTCAAAAGCCGATCTTTGTCGGTAGGACTCCAGGGCGGATTGTGCTTTTCCCAGTTATACTGGTCTTTCATTCGAAGAAACAGACCGCATAAGGAAAAAAGCCCACTGTGATGGGCATCTGCCAGGGTACAATTTTTACGAATTGTGGGCAGGATTTGCTGTAGTATCTGCTTCCTTTGGTCCGGAAGACTGCTATTTGTTTCCTGACTGCACATAGGACCTTTAATTATTAAATTCAAATTAAGTCTTGACGATTGCCCCTATATATTAGTACCTTTTAATACGAAAATAAAGTTACAAGTTGCAAGATGCAAGTTTCATGCTTCATGGTACTTAATGGGGCTGAAGGTTTTGCAGAAAATCTATGCGAAAATCAATTCATATCTTAATGGGCTTTGTTATTTGGGGACTGTTGGCTGCTGTCTGCGTTCCTGGTCTGGAAGGCCGGGAATCGGGAAAGCCCTTTCGGGTGGTCTGCACCATTCTTCCTGTCTATTCGCTGACGCTCAATGTAGTCGGGAAGACCCCCGGAGTACAGGTGGACTTGCTCCTGCCGGCCCATCAAGGGTGCCCTCATAATTACGACCTGACCCCTGGTGATTTAATTAAGATGACCAGAGCCGATTTAATTATAGCCAACGGCTTTGGAATGGAAGAATTTTTAGATCAATTTTTAAAACAGGCCGGGTCCAAAGTCCCCGTTATTCTGGCGGCCGAGAAAATTCAACCCATTTTGAATCGACCTGAACCGGCCCATTCAGACCATGGAAAATCCAGGACCGGGCACCGCCATGATCACGCCGACCTCATGAACGGTCACGCCTGGGTGAGTCCCAGGGCAGCGGCGATCATGGTCCGGACCATTGCCGAGGGACTTTCTCTTAAAGACCCGGCCCATGCCCGGGATTATGGTCTGAATGCCCAGGAATACTCCGGAAGACTGGAAGCCCTGTTTCAGGAAATGCAGCAGGTGGTTTTACGGGCCCGGAACAAAAATATCCTTGCCTTTCATGATATCCTGTCCTATCTGGCCCGGGACACCGGTTTGACGATGGTAGGGGTCATACAAACCCAATTAGGCGTGGAACCTTCCACAAAGGTTCTGGCCCGTCTGGCCAGGAAGGTCAAAAATCATCAGGTGGCGGCCATCTTTTCAGAACCCCAATATTCCGATAAGGTGGCTCAAACGCTTTCCCGGGAAACGGGCGTTCCTGTTTTTGAAATTGACCCGGTAGCTACCGGGAAGGCGGCAGCCGATACCTATGAAAAAGCCATGAAAAAGAATTTGGAAATTTTCAGGAAGGCGTTTAAATAATCATATATAAAAAAATAATTTATATGGAACAGAACCGGACCACTCCCCCAGAAATCGCTATTGAACTCCGCAATTTGGAGGTCAATATCCGCAAGGTAGAGATCCTGAAGGATGTTACCTGCTCCA
>CAZVHO010000068.1:0-4355 GCA_964627515.1 uncultured Thermodesulfobacteriota bacterium
CCATGATCGAGGCCCGTCTGTATCAAAAAAAAGAAGATCAGAAGGTCTGGTGCTATTTATGCTGTCACCATTGTCTGATTAAAGAGGGAAAACGCGGAATATGCGGGGTCCGGGAAAATCAGGGCGGGACCCTTTACTCCTTAGTTTATGGAAAACCTATTGCCTATCATGTGGACCCGATTGAAAAGAAACCCCTCTTTCATTTTTTACCCGGCTCGACCTCCTTTTCCCTGGCCACGGCCGGCTGTAATTTCCGTTGCCTCTTTTGCCAGAACGCCGATATCTCCCAGGCTTCAGAATTGAAGATTATTCCCGGCCAGGAGATGGCCGCTGAAGAAATCGTCGATGCCGCCCTCAGGGCTCAATGTCAGTCCATCTCTTATACCTATACGGAACCGACTATATTTTTTGAATATGCCCAGGACATCGCCCTTTTGGCCGTAAAGCAAGGGTTGAAAAATGTCTTCGTCACTAACGGCTACATGACCCCGGAGATGCTGGAAGCCCTCCACCCCAATCTCCAGGCCGCCAATGTGGATTTGAAAGCCTTTCGCCAGGATTTTTATAAGACCCAATGCGGTGCCAAGCTGGCCCCGGTTTTAGAAAACTTGAAAATCATGAAAAGGCTTGGTGTCTGGGTGGAAATAACCACCTTAATCATTCCAACGCTGAACGATTCCAAGGAAGAGTTAAGGGAACTGTCCCGCTTCATCGCCGATGAATTAGGCCGGGAAACGCCCTGGCACATCAGCCGATTTCATCCCACTTATCGATTGACCGACCTGCCGGTGACGCCGGTCAAAACCTTGCAGCAGGCCCGGGAGATCGGCCAGGAGCAGGGATTGCGTTATGTCTATACCGGTAATGTTCCGGGGGATCAAGGGGAAAAGACCTTCTGTTATCAGTGCGGCCATTTGCTATTGGATCGTTTTGGATTTTCTATTTTGAAAAATAATTTGGATAAAGGGAAGTGTCCCCATTGTCAAACCCCGATGGACGGGGTCGGTTTATAAAAAATTTTTAAAAAAATTATTCTAAATGTTTTTTTTTCTTGACATACTATATATTGTAGAATACAATTTTTACAAATACTATATGTATGAAAGGAGGAACTATCATGGCAGCAACCAAAAAAGCAAAGGCTCCGGAGAAGAAAACGGCTGTGAAGGCCGCGCCCAAGAAAGCCGCGGCCGCTAAAACAGCTAAGAGCCCAAGCAAAAAGGCAACGGCTAAAAAGGCTCCGGCCAAGAAAGCCGCGGCCCCCAAGGCCCCGGCCAAAAAAGCCCCTGCTAAAAAAGCCCCGGCCAAAAAGAAATAACCTTCTGGTTGTTGTTCGCTAAGGTAGTTAAGAGTTTTTAACCTCTTCAAGGGAAGGAGGGGATTTCTTCCAAGGAGGAAATCCCGAAGTGCCTTCCTTTTTTTATTTTATAACGAAGGGGACTTTTCTATTCGACAGGGAAAGGCCCTCAAATTCGGGGTTCCCAGAACCGGATCGAAAGGTTCGGCGGCCGTTAAGATATTCAAATTCGATCGATCCCAGTCAAAGAGGGTTTCTATTTTTTTTTCAGGAAACCACCAGCCATAATCCAGAAAGACCACTCGAGGATCAATATCTTCTGTTAGATGGGCTTGTTGCTCTATTTTGCCCTTGGCGGTTATTATGGAAGCCCAGTCGCCTTCAGTAAGACCTAAGATTTTGGCCGCTTGAGGATGGATCTCGACTCGGGGTTGAGGGTACTTGCTCCGCAACGAGGCAATCTGCCGATAAGCGGAATGAAAAAAATAAGGGTTCTTACGACTGGTGGCCAGAAAAGGATACTCCAAAGAGACTTCGGGGAGTTGAGAAAGAGTCGGTAGAGGATCGAAGCCCCAGTTTTTTAATGGCTCCGAATAGAGTTCGACTTTTTTTGAAGGGGTTTTAAATCCCTGGTCTTCATATTTTTTATATCTCCCTTTCCCTTTGAGCACCCCAACTTCCTTGAATTGATCATAGGTCAAACCCGAGGGTTTCAAAACCTCATCCAAAATTTGATGCGTCTCTTGCCAGAAATGTTCGCCGTGTCCCAGGGCCTTGCCCAACTCATTCAGAATTTTAATGTCAGGCCAGCATTCCCCTGGAGGGTCCACTATCTTTGGACGGGATGCGATCCAGCCTTGGGCCAGACCATAATGGCCGATGTCATCAAATTCAAAACCAGTGGCCGCCGGCAGGATGACATCGGCCAGGGCCGCCGTGGGGGTCATGAAGATTTCTGAAACCACCAGGAGATCCAGACGCATCAAAGCCTCATAGGTTTGACGGGCATCGCTGTTGGTGATCAGGGGATTGGTTACCTGAGCCACCATGGCCTTGACAGGATAAGGGTTACCGGTCAGGATAGCCCGGATCACCATCGGAGGAGGCACGACCATAAAATTCGGGGCCAGGTTGAAGGCCCGGCTCAACATCTTTCGGGCCTTTCCCGGTAACAGATCGGCTTTGACAAAATCGGCTAATCGGGCCACCGGAGGCATGGCAGGCATGATGTTTCCACCAGGGATGTCCAGGTTGCCGGTCAGGGCCATTAAGCAAAGAAGAGCCCGGCAGGTCTGAAAACTGTTTACCGTATGTTCCAGGGCATTGCCCCATTGAATGAGGGCTGGACGGGAGGTGCCGTAAGTCCAGGCCGTCTGTCTGATTTCTTCCGGGGTCAGCCAGGTCAAATCAGCCACCCGTTCCGGTGTAAACCCTTCAACCTGTTCCTGCAATTCCCGGAATCCCACAGTCCATTGCTCGACAAATTCAGGATCATATAAACCTTCCTGAATGATAATATGCATCAACCCCAGGGCCAGGGCAAGATCACTGCCTGGTTTTATTTGGTGATGGGTCTGGGCAATGGAAGCCAAATGGGTCCGCCGGGGATCGACAACGATCAGGTCGGCCCCCCTTTTGATGGATTTTAACAGGTTTAAGGAGATGACCCCTTCTTCGTTGGTTTTAAGGAGATTGCTCCCCCAGTTTAAAATAAGACTGGTGGGGGCTTCGTAATCCGGGACCGGGAAAAAGCCCAGGGTCATCAGGCCGGCAATCTCCCGGGGCATGTGGCAGACATGCTGGGGACCGCAGACATTGGGAGACCCGAAGACATTGGCCAGCCGGATCAGAACGAAATGTTCCAGCCCTTTAGGCGCCCCCTGGGCAAAGACGACGGCCTGGGGACCGTGTTCCTCACGGATGCGGTTCAACCGGGTGGCGATAGTTTGCAAAGCCTCGGTCCAGGATATGGGTTTAAACTGGCCTTCACCGCGGGGACCTTGCCGGAGCAGGGGGGTGGTCAGACGATCGGGATGGACCGTTCGTTCCGCCGAGGCCAGGGCCTTGGAACAGATATAGCCGGAACTGATGGGGCTTTCCTGGTCCCCTTTTATTTTGATGATCCGGCCTTCCCGGACCTCGACCAGAAGACCGCAGCCGCCGTGATCCATCCGTGAACAATGGGTTTTAAGGAGTCGTGAAGTGGGGTTTTCATTATTCATAGGTCTATCCTTATAAATCGAAAATAACCTTCAGGGATCAGGGGTCGGGGGGCAGGGGTCAGCCGGAGAGAAAGTTGCAAGTTTCAAGTTGGAAGTGTAAAAAACTTGAACCTGTATACCTTGCCCATAGCCCCCAGAAAAACTTTCATGCTCCGTGGTACCCCAGAGGGGCCTGAGGTTTAGGTAAAACTCAATATGACATTGCCGGACAGACAATGCAATTAATACTTTGAGAATAAAATTTTTTTTGATTCATTTTTTTACCGGAATCTTTTAAGATTCCTGAATGAAGGCAATTGTAGCTAAATTATAATCATTTTTTAAATATAAAATAGCTTTTTATCCTTGACAGGCTGCTAAGGGATGTAATAGATTTTGCTTTCAGTTATGGGGAAAATAAGGTAAAAAGAACAAAAAAAATCCAAAACGACATTCGGGTCAGGGGGGAAGCCTTTGGACTTAGGAATTTTAGGTCAAATCCATTTTAATTGGGATTTTGTGGTTGGGTTATTAAGTATTGTTCTTATCGACCTCATACTGGCCGGCGATAATGCCGTGATTATAGCTATGGCTGTCCGGTCCCTGCCCAGGAAACAGCGGACCAAAGGCATTGCCTTTGGAGCCGGGGCGGCCGTTATCCTTCGTGTGATCCTGACTTTTTTTGCCGCCCAGCTCCTTCAGGTGCAGTTCATAAAATTTATCGGCGGTGCGGTCATCCTTTGGATTGCCGTCAAACTTTTTGTCGAAGGGGCCCCGGGGGAAGAAGGACAAAAAGAAGTCAAAACCCTGTGGCAAGCCATCTGGTTGATTATTATCGCCGATATCACTATGTCCAC
>CAZVHO010000068.1:4455-20444 GCA_964627515.1 uncultured Thermodesulfobacteriota bacterium
GAATATCAGAGCGGCGGAGAGGAAATTGGACAGGCGGTAGCCAATAAACTGGATTATGTTTTTGTCGATAAGGAACGGATCCTCAAAGACCTCAAAGATTCCGGAGGAAAATGGGGACATCTGGTGGAAGAATTAGATGAGGTCCGCCCCAGCCTCTGGGAAAAATACGATTGGCAATACCAGGGTTTCACCGCCCTCATCGAATCCTATATTTACGATTATGCCCTCAAAGACCGGGTAGTGATTTTAGGCCGGGGGAGTATTTTTCTCTTGCAGGCCATACCCCATGTCCTGAAGGTGCGCCTGGTTGCCCCCCTGGAAGTCCGTATCAATCGGGTCATGGTCCAGGATGATGTGGACCGGGAAACGGCCGAATGGCTGATTCAAAAAACGGACCGGACCCGGGCCGGCTATATTCAGGCTGTTTTTGGGAAACATTGGGAGGACCAGGAACACTACGATCTGATTTTTGATACCGGTGTTGAAACCTATGAAGAGGTAACCCGGAAATTGGTGGAGGCCCTGAAAGAATGGGAGCAACGGGCCACCCCGGAAGGCCTGGAGCAATTGAAGAACCTGGCCTTAACCGCCAAGATCAAGGCCCGGGTTTTTACCCACCCCGGCATTTTTATCCCCACCCTGAAAATCTTCCATGACGGGCAGGCCGTTGTCTTAACAGGGGTGGTCCATTCTCCCAAGGAATATCACCTGGTTGATGAGATGGTCCATAAAATAGCCGATCCCCATCCAATCCGCAATGAATTGCATTATCGAAAATAACCATTCAATCTTCCCTCTTCCCTGAAAAAAGCCCAGGGAGACGGGAATAAAGAGGAGGTAGGCATGGACAATTGGACCTTTGGCCTCAGCATGCTGATCGTCGGTATGGGAGGAACGTTACTTACCTTAATGATCATGAGCGCCCTTATGGGTGTTCTGAAAAGAATTTTTCCTGTTAAAGAAGGGGAAGAATAAAAAGAAAGGGGCAATGCATCATGCTCGAAGCTATTATCAGTGGATTATCCGGACTCATCGCCGGTTTTGCTCATCTCCAGGGGTCCAACCTGGTCATGATCGCCGTCGGATGTCTTCTCCTTTATCTGGGGATAAAAAAGGGTTTTGAACCGTTATTACTTCTTCCCATAGGATTCGGGGCTATCCTGGTCAATATCCCCCTGGCCGACCTGATGGGGAAAGACGGATTTCTAAGGATCATTTATGATGCCGGGGTCATCACCGAGTTATTCCCCCTGCTCATCTTTGTGGGCATCGGGGCCATGACCGATTTCGGCCCCGTATTGGAGAACCCTTATACCTTTTTGTTAGGGGCGGCCGGCCAATGCGGTATATTTTTGACTTTGCTGTTGGCCCTGGCCCTGGGTTTCGATAAGCTGGATGCCGTTACTATCGGCATTATCGGGGCCTGCGATGGACCGACGGTCATTTATGTGGCCTCTCAATATGCCCCCCATCTGTTAGGGGCGGTTTCGGTGGCGGCCTATTCCTATATGTCCCTGGTTCCCGTGCTTCAGCCCCCTATTATGAAGATGATGACCTCGGAAAAAGAACGTAAGATCGTCATGAAAACCCACAAAAAGACCGTTTCCAAAACAACCCGGATACTCTTTCCCATTGTCATTACCATTTTGGGGGGTCTTATCGCCCCCAAAGGCCTGCCCTTACTGGCCACCATCATGCTTGGCAATTTGATGAAAGAGTCGGGGGCCGTGGCCCGGCTGACCAATACTTCCCAGAATGAGATCGCCAACATCGTTACCCTGTTATTGGGCATTTCGATCGGGGCCACCATGAGCGGGCCGGAATTCGTCAAAACCCAGACCCTGATCATCCTGGCCTTAGGGTTGTTGGCCATCTGTCTGGACACGGTCTGCGGGGTCCTTTTCGGTAAAGCCTTAAGTGTCCTGACCGGCGGCAAGGTCAATCCCTTGATCGGGGCAGCCGGTATTTCGGCCTTCCCTATGTCGGCCCGGGTGGTGCAGAAAGAAGGGTTTAAGTATAATAAGAAGAATTACCTGCTCATGCACGCCATGGGGGCCAATGCCGGGGGCCAGATCGGCTCGGTCATGGCCGCAGCGGTTATGCTTTCGGTGTTGAAGGGTATGGGGATTATTTGAAACACAGATAACTGGATGGTATAGGAATTTCCTTTTTTGTCACGCAAAGGCGCAAAGGCGCAAGGAGATTCAAGACTATGACCGTGCTTTGTTTTTAATAATTTTTTGCGTCTTCGCGTCTTCGCGTGAGATGTTTTTAGAGTCCGCCCGAAGGGCGCTAAGTACATACTGGATGTTAGATACATGTGAGCCTCTTGCAAATGTTTAAACTTGGTTAAAATAGGTCAGGCATCCTGCCTGACAATAGTCGGATCGGCCGAAGGCCGATTGTGTTGAAACCATTAAACAATCAGCCCCGCCGGGGCGGGTCTGACCGATGGGGTTATAATTTTACATAATTTAGACTTTTGAAAGAACCTCATGTTTTTATCCAATATCCAATATCCAGCATCCAGCATCCGATATCCAGAATAAGGAGTAACCATGGCGCATCCCGTTTATTTTTTGGATCTAAAGGCCTCACCCAAGGAAAACCGGCTGGCCAGAATCGGCCGGTTGCTGGATCAGGTCCCTTTTTCCAAGCCCCTTTCCAAAAAAAATCTGGTGGCTGTCAAGATCCATTTTGGCGAAAAGGGAAACACGGCCTACGTAAAACCCATCTATGTCCGCCCCATAACCGATAAGATCCGGACCTGGGGCGGGAAGCCCTTCCTCACCGATGCCAATACCCTTTATGTGGGAACCCGCAGTGACAGCGTCTCCCATCTTCAGACCGCCCTGGAAAACGGTTTCTCTTTCACCACTGTCGGGGCCCCCCTGGTGATTGCCGATGGCCTCAAGGGAAAATCAACCATTCGGGTGCCTATCCATAAGCAAAATTTCCAGACCGTTTCTATTGCCGCCGACATAGTTGATGCCGATGCCCTGGTCAGTGTGGCCCATTTCAAAGGCCACGAATTGTCCGGTTTCGGCGGCACCCTGAAGAACCTGGGGATGGGCTGCGCCTCCAGAGAGGGCAAGCTCAGCCAGCATTCCAACCTGGCCCCTAAAGTCGTCAGGAAAAAATGTCTCGGCTGCGGTGAGTGCCTCAGCCATTGTGCCCAGGAGTCCATTGAAATCCAGGAGGAAAAGGCCCTTATCAACCCGGAAAGGTGTGTCGGTTGCGGGGCCTGCATTCTGATCTGCCCCCAAGGGGCCATTCAGATTCAATGGAACCAATCCATAACAATTTTTCAGCAGAAAATGGTGGAATACACCCTTGGGGTTCTGAAAGGCAAAGAGGGCCGGGCCATCTTTTTGAATTTTCTCACCGATATTTCTCCGGCCTGCGATTGTTATAGCCATAGCGATCGGCCCATTGTCAGGGATATTGGGATCCTGGCCTCTACCGACCCCGTGGCCATTGACCAGGCCTCGGCCGATTTGGTCAATAATGAGCCGGGCATTAAGGATTCGGCCTTGACCAAAAATTATAAATCCGGGGAAGATAAGTTCCGCGGCATCTACCCGAAGGTCGATTGGGAAATTCAGCTTCAATATGCCGAAGAAATCGGACTGGGGACCAGAAAATATGAATTAGTTATCCTGAGCGAAATTTAATAATCTCGCAATAATTCCTTAAGTGACCTCCAAAGATCATCAATCCTGACAAACTTGTAAAAAGTCGCTGAAACCCGCATCACGTCATTCCGGCGAAAGCCGGAATCCAGGGAATTCAACTACTTCTGGACCACGGTTTTTGCCGGGGTGACGGCTTCGGGGAGTTTTTACATAGTCATCAATCCTGAAAGATTCATAAAATGTCATCACCCCGATGAAACCCGGGGCCAAAATATTTTCAACCTATTGAAAAAACAGGATTCCGGCTTTTGTCTTGAAATAGAAAGCAAAATTCGCTATAAAAGAATAAAAAGCGTAGGAGGGTTTATCTCATGAAGATCAAAAAGATTGCCCATATCGGGGTGGGAGTAAAAGATACCGATAAGGCTAAAACTCTATATCAGGAGATGTTTTCATTACCGGTTTCCCATGAAGAACTCCTTGGAGAACTTAAAATTGCCCTCGTTCCTATTGGACAAACCAATGTGGAGTTGGTCCAGTCAACCGATCCCGACGGGATTATGAATAAATTTATTGAAAAGAAGGGGGAAGGTATTCATCATATCGCTTTTGAAGTGGAAGATATTGATCAGGCACTGGAAGAGCTGAAAGCCAAAGGGGTCCCTTTAATCGATCAGCAAGCCCGCCCTGGCGCCCATGAGGCCCGTATTGCCTTCCTCCACCCCAAGGGCACTAATGGCATACTGATTGAATTGGTTCAATATACGCATTAATTCGGAAATAAAGTTGCGAGATACAAGATGCAAGTTTCAAGTATGAAAACCTTTAGACCTTGAAGATAATTTTTTATGATTTGTAGTGTCCGAGGGCCTGCAGGCTTAATACGAAAAGAAAGTTCGGAGTTAAGAGTTCGGAGTTCGGGGAAAAGGGTACTCATTAACATGATGAACTCGAAAAAACTCGTCATTCCCGCGCAGGCGGGAATCCAGAACAGGGGTAACCAATTAATCCCGCCCACGGGCGGGACCCGTCCCAGATTAAGACATTCGAGGACAAGCTTTCAAGAATGAAGAAAATGGATGTTTGTCGACTTTATACGAACATATCAACATTTATCTTATCAAAATCAATGAGGTTCAGTCATGTGGGATTATACGGAAAAGGTAAAAGAATATTTTGAAAACCCCCAAAACATTGGGGAGGTCGAAAACCCGGATGGGGTCGGTGAGGTAGGGTCCCTGGCCTGCGGGGATGCCCTGCGGCTTACCTTTAAACTGGATGAAAATAAACGGATCCAGGAGGCCAAATTTCAGACCTTTGGCTGTGCCAGTGCTATTGCCTCCTCTTCGGCCTTGACGGAATTGATTAAAGGAAAGACTCTGAAAGAGGCGGCAAAAATCACCAATAAAGACATTGCCGCTTTTTTGGGGGGCCTGCCCAAGGAAAAGATGCACTGCTCGGTTCTGGGTGAGCAGGCCCTGGCGGCAGCCATCGCCAATTATCAAGGCCTGGCCATTCCTAAAACAGAAGAAGGGGAGATCGTCTGCGAGTGCTTTGGTGTAACCGATAAAGAGATTGAACGGGTCATCCGCCAAAACGGCCTTAAGACCAGGGAAGAGGTAACCAATTATACCAAGGCCGGCGGCGGCTGTGAATCCTGCCATGATAAGATCGAGGCCATCTTAAACCGGATTTTAAAAGAAGAAAAAAGACCTATCGAGACACCGGCAGCGAAAGTGCCCAGTCGTTTAACCAACATCCAGAAAATGAAACTGATTGAAGAAACCCTTGAAAGGGAGATCAAGCCGGCCTTAAAAGCCGATGGGGGCGATATTGACCTGATTGATATTGAAGGGAATAAGGTCCTGGTGGCCCTCCGGGGGGCCTGTTCTTCCTGCCGGGCCGCAGAGGTTACCTTAAAAGATTATGTAGAGACTAAATTTAAAGAGTTTGTTTCCCCGGAAATAACGGTGGAGGAGGTAAAGGTATGAAGGTGGTCTATCTGGATAACAACGCCACCACCCGGACGGCTCCCGAGGTTGTTGAAACAATGCTTCCTTATTTCACGGACCTTTACGGCAATCCCTCCAGTATGCATTCTTTCGGGGGCCAGGTCGCCAGTCAGGTGCAACAGGCCCGGGAACAGGTGGCGGCTTTGATCGGGGCCGACCCGACTGAAATCGTCTTTACCAGTTGCGGTACGGAAAGCGACAATGCCGCCCTTTGGGGAACCTTGAGTTCCTATCCCCAAAAAAACCATATTATTACCACCCGGGTGGAACACCCGGCCGTGGGCAACCTGGCCACCTATCTTTCCAAAAAAGGTTACAAGGTAACTACCCTGCCGGTCGACCGGGAAGGCCGGCTGGATTTGGATCAGTTGACCGCCGCCATGACCGAGGAAACGGCCCTGGTCAGTATTATGTGGGCCAATAATGAAACCGGGGTCCTTTTCCCCATAGAACAGATTGCCCGGTTGGTCAAGTCCAGAGGGGTGGTCTTCCATACCGATGCCGTTCAGGCCGCAGGCAAACTTCCCATCGATCTTTCCAAAGTCCCGGTGGACCTTTTATCCTTTTCCGGGCATAAGCTCCATGCCCCTAAAGGCATCGGGGTCCTCTATATCCGCAAAGGGACCCGTTTTACCCCTTTTATGATCGGAGGCCATCAGGAAAGGGGACGTCGGGGAGGTACGGAAAACGTCCCCTATATTATCGGGCTGGGAAAAGCCTGCGCCTTGGCCCAAAATAATATGCATTTGGAGAATGAACGGGTCCGGTCCCTGCGGGACAGACTGGAACAGGGGATATTGGGCACCATTCCTAAGGTCCTGATTAACGGCCACCCTAAAGAACGATTGGGTAATACCTTGAGCATCAGCTTCGAATATGTCGAAGGGGAGTCCATTCTACTGCTTTTAAGCAACCTGGGGATTTGTGCCTCTTCCGGATCGGCCTGCACCTCCGGTTCCCTGGAACCCTCTCATGTACTTCGGGCCATGGGGGTACCTTTTACAGCGGCCCACGGGTCTATCCGATTCAGTTTGAGTACCTACAATACCGACGAAGAGATCGATTATGTGTTAGAGCACCTCCCCCCGATCATCCACCGGCTGAGGGAGATTTCTCCTTTCTGGAAGGAGGGGAAGGGGCCGGCGACCAGGGCTTGTCAGTGAAAGGCGACAGGATTTAAAGGATTACCTGGATTTTGGTGCCTTTCCGTTTGCCTGCGTGCATCGCACAGAAAGGGAAGAACAGCATCAAACCGAATCGTCCTGCGGACTGAAGTCATAGTTTTCACTGTAAGCGGATCGAACTTGCTCAGGGTCCTCCGGAGCCTGAGCAATAAAACATGTAATCCTTTTGATCCTGTCAGATAATTTTTTTTATAAAAGCAGATTGGAATCCAATGCAACTCCCTTTATATTTCGTCGTTATGGCCGGAGGCCGGGGTACACGTTTCTGGCCCAGAAGCAGGACCAAGCGTCCCAAACAGCTCTTAGACATTGTGGGCACTAAGACTATTTTAGAACAAACAATAGATCGCCTTCTTCCGATAACCGACTGGGAACATATTTTAATCGTTACCGAGATCTCCCAGGCTGCGGCCGTCAAGGACCTCTTGCCGGACTTACCGGAAACCCGGCTCATTATCGAACCCCTGGGCCGGAATACGGCTCCTTGCATCGGATTGGCGGCCTTGATCCTGGAAGAAATCGATTCTTCGGCCACAATGGCCGTTCTGCCGGCCGACCATTTCATCTCTCGGGTCTCCTCCTTTCAAGAGACCCTGCTGGCCGCGGCTCAGGCCGCACAACAGGGAAGTCCTCTGATTACCCTGGGCATCCCCCCGACCTTTCCGGAAACCGGCTATGGCTATCTCGAAAAGGGGATGAAGGTCATGGAGGTCAAAGGCCATGAGGTCTGGGAAGTAAAGGCCTTTCATGAAAAACCGGATCGGCCTAAGGCCGAAGCCATGCTGAAAACAGGCCGGTTCTTTTGGAACAGCGGGATGTTTGTCTGGACCGTTTCAGCCATCCTGGAACGGATGGCGCGGTTGACCCCGGCCATGTATGACGAATTAATTAAACTTAAAAAATTTCTGGGCAGTCCGGAGTGGGCAGAGGCCTTGACCGCCGGTTATGAGGCTATGGAAAACATCTCCATTGATTATGCGGTCATGGAACGGGCCGATCAGGTCCTGATGCTGGAAGGCGATTTCGGCTGGAACGATGTAGGCAGTTGGGAAGCGGTCTATCAACTTAAGCCCAAGGATGAAAAGGGCAACTGTTTAACAGGCCCCGTCTTCATCCTGGATAGTCAGGGCTGCCTGGTCCATAGTCCGCAAAAAACCGTGGCCCTTATTGGAATGGAAGACCTGATCGTGGTCGATACCCCGGATGCCCTCCTGATCTGCCCCCGGGAGCGGGCACAGGAAGTCAAAAAAATCGTTCAATTATTAGAGGATCAGGGAAAGTTCGAATTACTCTGATCCCACAAACGGAGAAGCAGATGAACCCACAAATATTTCGGGAATATGATATACGGGCCGTTGTCGATAAAGAGCTTTTTTTGGAAGAGGTGGTTACCATGGGTAAGGCCATAGGGACCTACCTGAGACGACAAGGGAAAAAACAGATCACTTTGGGGCGGGACGGCCGACTCAGCTCCGGGGACTTTCGGGAACGCCTCCTGGCGGGTTTATTAGCCACCGGCTGTCAGGTTATAGACATCGGGGTTTGCCCCACCCCTCTGCTCTATTTTTCCATTCGCCACTTAAAAACCGACGGCGGGGTCATGATCACGGCCAGCCATAATCCACCGGAATACAACGGGTTCAAGATCTGCAGCGGACCGGACACCATCTTTGGGGCCGAAATCCAAGAGATCCGTCTGATCGTCCAGAAAGGGGAGTTTTTGACTGGCCAAGGGTCTGTCCGGGAAGAAGATGTCCTCCCGGCTTATCAGAATTTTGTCTTAAAGGACATTCAACTTCCGCAGCCTTTGCGAGTGGGTATGGATGGAGGAAACGGCACCGGGGGGTGGATGGCCCTGCCCATTATCCGTCGACTGGGTTGTCAGGTCTTCGACTTATATTGTGAGGTAGATGGGGCCTTCCCCCACCATGAGCCGGATCCGACGGTCCCCAAAAATCTGACGGAATTAATCGACCTGGTCAAACAGGAACATTTGGATTGTGGTCTGGCCTATGACGGGGATGGTGACCGGCTGGGGGTGGTGGATCATGAAGGAAACATCATCTGGGGAGATCAGTTAATGATCCTTTTCGCCAGGGATATCCTGCCAGACAGGCCAGGATCCACTTTTATTGGTGAGGTAAAATGTTCACAAAATTTATATGATGACATACCTCGTCAGGGAGGAAAGGTGATCATGTGGAAAACCGGTCATTCCCTGATCAAGCAAAAAATGAAAGAGGTCCAAGCGGTCCTGGCCGGCGAGATGAGCGGTCATTTATTTTTTGCCGACCGGTATTTCGGGTTTGATGATGCCATTTATGCCTCCATGCGGCTTTTGGAAATTTTATCAAAAACAGGGAAGAAAATTCCTGAACTTTTATCCGGTTTACCCAAGACCTTTTCAACCCCGGAAATTCGCGTTGAGACCTTGGAAGAAAAGAAATTTCAAATTGTGGAAGCGGCCAAAAGGGAATTGGCCCAAAAATTTCCTATTATCGATGTAGACGGCGTTCGGGTCTTATTTGAGGATGGATGGGGGCTGATCCGGGCCTCCAATACCCAACCGGTCCTGGTCCTTCGTTTTGAGGCCCAATCGCCCGCACGATTAAAGGAGATTCAGCTTTTCGTTGAGGACATTTTACACCAGGTTCAAGAAAAAATTTGATCCATCAAGTTACTAAAATGATAAATTGTTTTAGGACTGGTCTCCAGATTCCCCCCATTCCCGGCCACACAAAGCCTTTAAGTGATCAAACCCCCTGGCTGGACCACTTCCCTGCCGACCGGGAATGGAGCTGTAAAGGATTTTGGGAACTCTCCAAGAAGGGACCTTCAAAAAAGGTAGAAAAAGCCAGAAAACAGAAGATCCTCAAAAGAGAGGAGAAGGCCCTCATTAGGGGTTTTTGGGATAACTCTATAAATTCCCATTCGTTTTTTGAATTTAGTTAATAGAAAATGGTTTTAACGGGTTAGCCGGTAGGATCTTCATAGACTGAGGATGGTAGCCTCTTCCAGATCCTTTTTGATGCCCCTTTCCGCCTAACTTAAAAGTCTGCTCCCTGGGTTTGACAGTCAGCCAGCCTTGAGTTAAAAACAGGACCAACCAACCTATAGGGTTCTTCCTTTTTTGAGCCCTATCTTGAACGTATATCTTTTTTTGAAAAAATTTCCCGCCCCTAAAAGGACGGGAGGTGTTGGTAGATTCAAAACAAAGACCTTGGATTTATTGCCTTTAACCCTTCTGTTTCAAGATATTCAAAAGCACCCTATAAACCCGGCCCTGGCCGTCCTGCGGTCCAGGGATTATAAGGAATGGTTTCTATTTTATGATGGACACACTCTGGCAAACGATTAAAGACCGTCTTAAGAATGAAGTCCCGGAAAATCAGTATCGAATGTGGATCGAACCCTTGGACCAGGTCCAGTCCAATGATCGGGAACTGCTCTTAGGTTGTCCCAACTCTTTCTTTTTGAAATGGATTAAAGAGAAATATTTTGCGCTTATCGTCCAGATGGCTCAGGAATTGGATGAGAATAGCCCGGAGATCGGCTTGCAGGTTTCTGCTATCCAACGAGTTTCTGCCTCTCCCTTAGAACCCCGGCAGTTCACCCTGCCGGGGTTTGACCGAAAAGACCGGCTCCGATTGAACGGGGGTTTTACCTTTGATCAATTCGTGACCGGACCCAGTAATCATTTTGCCTATCTGGCTTCTATGGCCTTGGCTACGGATAAAAATCTTCACAATAATGCCTTGTATCTTTTTTCAACCACCGGATTGGGCAAGACCCACTTATCCCAAGCGGTGGGTAATTATATCATCAGACATAAACCCCAGGCCAAGGTCTTGTATCTTTCTACGGAAGATTTTACCAATGAAATGGTCTTTTCCTTAAAAAACAACTCCATGAATTCCTTTAAAGACAAGTACCGAAAAAACTGCGATTTTCTTCTTTTGGAAGGCGTCCAATTTTTAAGCGGGAAGGAAACCACCCAATCGGAATTAGGCTTCACCCTGGACGCCTTGTTCAATGATGACAAGAAGATCATCTTTACCAGTTCGCTGCCGCCGAAGGATATCCCCCGTCTGGGCAACCAGTTGAAATCCAGGCTGAGTTCGGCCTTGATAGGGTCCATCGACCCGCCTGATTTTGAAACCCGCTTAGGCATTGTAGAAAAAAAATCCAAATTCCTGGGGATAGATCTGAAAGGAGAAGTCAAGGAATTTTTAGCCAGCAAGCCTTTCAGGGACATGCGGCAATTAGAGGGGTGTCTGGTGTCCATGTCGGCTCAGGCCACCTTGTTGAACCAGATGTTGGATCTTTCCCTGGCCGAATTAGTCGTTCGAGAACAGTTTCAAGAAAAACAAGAAATTTCTATTCAAGCCATTAAGGATGTGGTAGGAAAATATTTTCGAGTTTCTCCGGAAGAGATGACCTCCCGTTCCCGAAAACGGGTCCATCTGATTCCCAGAAACCTGTCTATTTTTTTGAGTAAGAAATATACCGACCAAACCTTAGAGACTATCGGCAAGGCCTTCAACCGGGATTCAACCTCGGTTATTTATGCGGTCAATTCCGTGGAAAAAGGGCTTAAAAAAAATACCGAGATCGGTAAACAGGTGCAATTCTTATCGGCTCAACTTGAAGGGATTCAAAATGGCCCCTCTCCCACGACCCATTAATAGGCATTCTGCAGACCCCTGGCGAAAAATAAAGACCCGGATAGAGGGGTATAAGGATCAACTGCTAACGCTTCAACGGGACTTGACGGCCATACCGGCCCTGGGTCCTCAAAATGGAGGTCAGGGCGAATATGCCAAGGCCTTGTACCTGGAAAAAGCCTTAAAGGTTTTATCCCCTAAAACCCTCCTGTCCATCCCCTGTCCGGATCCTAAAGTGACTCAAGGATTCCGTCCTAATCTCCTGGCCCTTTTTGAAGGCCGCCACCCGGGTAAAACGATTTGGATCCTGAGTCATATGGATATTGTTCCGGTTGGCGACAGGAGGCTATGGAAATCGGACCCCTACGAATTGAAAATAAAGGGAGATGCCCTTTATGGGAGGGGGGTCGAAGATAATCATCACGGGATCGTTTCTTCTTATTTTGCCGTCAAGGCCCTGCAAGAGGAAGGGGTAAGCCCTTCCTGTCCCGTTGGGCTGATTTTCGTCTCCGACGAAGAAACCGGCAGCCAAAAGGGCTTAGAGTATCTCCTCAAGCAGAAGAGACATTTCTTTAAGGCTGAGGATCTTATTATTGTTCCGGATGCCGGAAACCGGCAGGGGACCTTGATCGAAGTGGCTGAAAAGAGCCTCCTTTGGCTAAAATTTACCCTTTCCGGAAAACAATGCCATGCCAGCCGTCCTGACCTGGGCATCAATACCCTGCGGGGAACGGCTTATCTGATCATGGCCCTGGAAAAGCTTCAACAGATCTTTAATAAAAAAGACCGGTGCTTTGATATCCCTCAAAGCACTTTTGAGCCTACCCAAAAAGAAGCCAATGTTCCTAATGTCAATACCATACCGGGGAAAGATATTTTTTATTTGGATTGCCGGGTCCTGCCCGAGTATTCGCTTAAAAAGGTCATTGAAAAAATAAAGGCCCTGGCCTTGGAGGTTGAGAAAAAAACAGGGGTTCGGGTCAAGGTTGAAGTGGTCAATGCCGTCCAAGCCCCTCCGGCCACGGCGACCGATGCCCCGGTGGTTCGAGCCATCCAGGAGGCCGTACAGGCCGTCTATCATCGGGAGGCCTTTCCCCAAGGGATCGGGGGGGCCACTGTGGCCGCCTTTTTCCGTAAGGCCGGTCTTCCGGCAGCCGTCTGGTGCACCTCTTCGGAGACGGCCCACCAGCCCAATGAATCCTGCCGGCTTTCCCATCTTATCAAAGACGCCCAGGTCTTTGCCCACATTTTCTGCCAGCCCTGAACTACCCGAGCCGGAATGATGGGAGGGACCATGTCCGCTAAACCCTATGGCCTGGAGTTACTACTGGATTTGAAAGATTGCGACCTCCGAGATTTGTCGCAAGAGAAGCTGACGGAATATTTCATCGGGCTCTGCGAACTGATCGAGATGAAGAGGCACGGCGAGCCGCTTTTCTGGGAGGACCACAGCGGAGTTCCCCACCTGCATGGTATATCCGCCGTCCAGTTCATCGAGACCAGTAATGTGGTTTGTCACGCCCTCCCCTTGCTCCAGGCGGTCTACATCAACATCTTCTCCTGCCGGGAATTCGACACCGAGGCGGCCAAAGGGTTTAGCACCACCTTCTGGAGGGCGGGGTCCATCACCTTCACCGTGGTTACCCGAACCTGATATGACGGGATCAATCACACCGTCATAACCAAAGAAACCCCAAGCCCTGTCTTGTCCTGAAAGCCCTCGAACCCTGCCAAATCGAACCCCTAAGGACCGCTCCGGGTGCGGACATTAAGGTCGATCTTCCTTAAGGCCTTTCCACATAGACCTTCATGAGGACCTTGCCCCAGCCTCCTTTGTCTAAGCCCACGTCGGTACATTGGACGATATTGGTCCTTTTAAATTCAGGGTCGGACTTGGTAATGAGGCGCTCATAGACGGCCGGAAGCACTCCGGCCACTGGCCCCAGGGCGAACATGCACAGGCGCTTGGGGCATTTTTCGGCGATGAGCTGGCCGCCGGCGGTCATGACGAACCGATCGCCCACCTTATGCCCGGCATGGCATCCCTGGGATTCGATCACCTCGGCGATGACCCGGCACTTGACAAATTCTGGGGTTCCGGTAACCATTTTGACCTTCTCCGGATCGGAACGGAAGATCCCCATCTCTTCATCCGTGTATCCCATGTGTTTCTGAAAACGCTTCCAGATCTCTTCAATTTCCACGGCTTACCTCCTGATGAATGGTTATTGTTTCCCCTTTTTTTCTAAATCCATTTTCCGCAAATCCTTGCGCATGATCTTCCCGGTGGCGGTCAGGGGCAATTCGTTTAAGAACGCAATCTCCCTGGGATATTCATGGGCCGCCAGCCGGGTCTTGACAAATTGCTGGATGTCTTCCTTTAAGGTATCATCCGGCACCGTCTCGGGTTTTAAGACAATAAAGGCCTTGACGATTTCCCCCCGCACTTCATCGGGGCTGCCGATCACCCCGGCCATGGCCACGGCCGGATGTTTGATCAGACAGTCCTCGATCTCGGCCGGACCGATGCGGTAACCGGCGCTGCTGATCAAATCGTCCTTCCGGCCCACAAACCAGAAATAGCCCTCATCTTTCCGGGCCAGGTCTCCGGTCAGGCACCAGTCCCCCGCAAATTTATCTTCGGTGGCCTTGGGATTGCCGAAATACCCCAGGAACATAACCGGATCAGGCCGCTTAATGGCCACTTCCCCCACTTCTCCCGGGGGGACGATCCGGCCCGATGCATCGACGACTTCCACCCGGTGGCCCGGTATGGGCCGTCCCATGGAGCCCCGTTTGTTCTCCATGATTTCAGAACAATTGCCCAGGACCAGGTTGACCTCGGTCTGGCCGTAGAATTCGTTAATGGTCAATCCCATGACCTCTTTTCCCCACTGGAGAAGCTCTTCCCCCAGGGTCTCTCCGCCGCAGCCGATGGTCCGCATCTGATAATCGTGACGGCTCCGGGGATCTTTGACCTGGCGCATGAGTTTCAATGCCGTGGGGGGCATGAAGGCATTCCGGATGCCGTATTTGGCTATGAAATAGAAAGCCTGTTCCGGATCGAACTTCCTGGCCCGGAAGGCCACCACCGGTACTCCGTGGTGCCAACTGGGGAGTAAGACGTCGATCAACCCCCCGATCCAGGCCCAATCGGCCGGGGTCCAATACAGGTCATCTTTCCTGGGGAAAAAATTATGAAAAAATTCCACGCCCGGGACATGGCCCAACAAGACCCTATGGGCGTGCAAGGCCCCTTTGGGTGGTCCGGTGGTTCCGGAGGTATAGATGATCAGTGCCGGATCATCGGCCCTGGTCTTGACCGGGGTGAAATAAGGGGAGCCTTTTTCAATGGCCTGCCAAAAATCGAGTCCTTTATCCGGAGCTTTCCCTTGGGTCAGGATGATGGTTTTAAGCTCAGGAAGCCGGTCTTTGATCTCCAGGATTTTTTCAACATTGGCTCCATCGGTAATTACGGCACTGGCCCCGCTGTTACTCAGGCGATATTCCAGGGCCTCAGGACCGAAAAGGGTGAACAAGGGGATGGCCACGGCCCCCATTTTATAAATAGCGATATGGGAGATAGCGGTTTCCGGACCTTGAGGCAAGAGGATCCCTACCCGGTCCCCGGATTGGATTCCATGGGCGCCCAAGGCATTGGCCAGGCGGTTGGATAACTGTTTCAGGTCCCAGAAGGTGTATTGCTCCACCTTTCCTTTATCATCCTCGTAAATCAAGGCCAGCCGGTACCGCTCTCCGGCCCATTTGTCGCAGACATCGACGCCGATGTTATAAAATTTGGGGACCTTCCATTGAAAAGAATTGTAAACCTCTTGGTATGTCTTTCCTTTTTTGAGCATCTTCTTCCCTCTAATCATTAGTACGAAAAAAACGTTCGTCGTTCAGCGTTCGTCGTTCGGCGAAACCCATTTTCATGCTTCGTAGTGCCCCAGAGGGGCATGAGGGTTTAATAAAAAAATGTTGAGCCCTGGTGAATAAAGTGTATCAACAAGGCATTAAACTGTCAACCAACTTAAATCCTTAAAAGAAGCTTTCCATCTCTTCCCCTTTTTGATATATAACGGTTCAAGTTTAAAAATCCAGAGAGGAGAATTGGCCATGGGCCGGATGTCTTTTGGACCAAGCAGGCGTTCTCGCCGGGAGATCAAACCAACCCAAGGAAGTAATAAGACGATTAAAGAGATTGTCGAGGAAATCCGGGCCAATCTCCCGTCCAAGGAAAGTTATCGGGATCGGTCCCTGGCCCTTCACGGGTTGATCTGCGCCCGATGCGGCCGGGAATTTACCCCGGCCCAGAGACAACTCCTGACGGTCCACCATAAGGACGGCAATCATTTGAATAATCCGGCGGACGGAAGCAACTGGGAAAATCTTTGTGCCTTTTGCCATGAGGATATCCATTCCAGGGAATTGTTGGGGGAATATTTAAGTGACAAGTAGTCGTTACTCGATGTTGGATACTGGATGCTGGAT
>CAZVHO010000068.1:20544-27623 GCA_964627515.1 uncultured Thermodesulfobacteriota bacterium
GATCTTTTACGGGATATTTCCTTGGCCATTAACCCCGGAGAACGGATCGCCTTGGTAGGAGTCAATGGGGCCGGCAAGACTACCCTGTTTAAAATTTTCCTGGGAGACATTGAACCGGACCAGGGTCAGGTCCACCGGAAAAAAGGGTTTCGTCTTGGCTATCTCCCCCAGGATATCGTCGAGCTGAGAGGGAAGACCGTCCTCCAGCAGGTTCTGGATGCGGATGTATTAACCCAACAGACCCTGGCCGAATTCAAAAAAATATCCCAAAAACTCGAGCATACTACCGATCTTGCCCAGAGCCAACTTTTGGCTGCTCGACAGAGCCACCTCCTTTCGGAGATGGAGCGCCTGGGGGCCTACGATCAGGAGTCCCGGGCCAAGCAGGTCCTGGCCGGGTTGGGGTTTAAAGAAGATTCCTTCCTGGCCCCCATAGAAACCTTAAGCGGGGGTTGGATCATGCGGGTGGCCCTGGCCAGGATCCTCTTCAGCCGTCCGGACCTTTTGCTCCTGGATGAGCCCACCAACCACCTGGATCTGGATTCCCTGATCTGGCTGGAGAACTTTCTGCAGAATACCTCCTCGTCCCTGCTCCTGATCTCCCATGATCGGGCCTTTTTGGACCGGGTGGTTCAAAAGACCTTTGAATTAGAAAAAGGTGGACTGACCTCCTTTCCGGGAAATTACAGCCGGTATCTGATAGAAAAGCAGAAGCGTCTTCAGCTTCAGGAGGCCGCTTTTGCCAACCAGCAGGAAAAGATACGTCAGATGGAAGATTTCATCGCCCGTAACCGTTCCCGGAAGGATCGGGCCAGGCAGGTCCAATCCAGAATCAAGGCCCTTGATCAAATGGAGCGCATTCCCCCTCCTTCGGCCGATGAGCGCAGGATTTCTTTCCATTTTCCGGAACCGGAGCGAGCAGGGAAGGCCGTTCTGGAACTTACCGGTATTTCCAAATCCTTCGGGCCAACCCCTCTTTATCAGGGGTTGGATCTGAGGATTGACCGGGGGGATCGGATGGCCATCCTGGGACCGAACGGCGCCGGCAAGAGCACCCTTTTAAAAATAATGGCCGGAATCATCCCTCCGGATTCCGGTCATCGTCAAGCAGGTCACAAGGTCAGGATCGGCTATTTCGCCCAACATCAATTGGAACAGTTGGAAGGGACCCATAGCGTCTGGCAGGAGGCCGCCTCCGTGGCCGGAGACCGGACTTATGGAACGCTGCGCAACCTGCTGGCGGCCTTTCTCTTCCGGGAGGAAGATATAGAGAAAAAGGTCTCGGTTCTTTCCGGTGGAGAAAAAAGCCGTCTGGTCATTCTCAAGATGCTTTTGTCCGGAGCCAATTTCCTGCTCTTCGATGAACCGACCAACCACCTGGATATCCCTTCCAGGGAAGTGCTTGAAGAGGCCTTAAAATCATTTTCCGGAACCTTATGTTTAATCACCCATGACCGCCATTTGATCAATGCCCTGGCCAACAAGGTGCTTTATATGCGGGACGGGAATCTGGAGCTGTTTCCCGGCAATTACCAGGATTTTGAAGAGATCTGGAAGGGCCGGATCAACCCGGTTAAAATTCTTCAGCCGCCCCCTAAGGAAAAAGCAGGGACTCCGGTTGAAAAACTCGGTCCCCGAAAATCTCCGGAAGAAAAACGCCAGGAGGCGGAACGCCGGAATGCCCTTTTTCGCCTTCAGGCCCCTTTAAAAAAGAGGCTGGCGGAATTGGAAGGGGAACTCTCAAAGGCCTTTGCGGAAAAGGAAGGAATCGAAAAGAGTCTGGCCGACCCGGAAACCTATGGCGATGGTTCTAAATTCGAAGGCCTGATGAAGGCCTATGCCTTGATCCAAAAAGAGGTGGATCGATTAACCGGTTGTTGGGAAGAGGCGATGTTGGAATTGGAGGCAGTAGAAGACAAGGTGGGGGAATTTATTCCGGAACAGCCCTGAACCAGGAGCGGATTTCATAAATCCACCCCTGGTTTATTAAGATCCGGTAAAAAAGGGTTTCGAGGGTCAGAATCGCGGCTCCTCCAGGCACAGGTCAATCGGTTCAGTATAAGTCAAGGTCTCTGTTCGGGAAAAGGTTCCGGAAGCAATATCGATGACGGTCCGGTAAAGGCGTTCCCCGGCCTGCTCCGGATCCTCCTTGGCCTCAATCACGGTACCGGAGTAAAAATCAATGTTGTCTCTGGCCATGGCGTAGGTCTTGGGGTTGGCCGTGCACCAGAGAAAGGGGGTTACAATCGAGGGGGTGCCCTCCAGGATGTCACGACCGGCCAGCCCCCCGCCCCCCAACTGGAACAAGACGAGGTTGGCGCCGGCGGCTGCATACCCGGCGAAAATGGAAAAAGACCCCATCCAGTTATCTACGAAATAGAGCCCTTTGCCCTTCGGTCTTTCGGCATATTGCAGAACCCCCTGAATCGGGGCCGTCCCTGCCTTATGAATGGCCCCCAGGCTTTTTTCCTCCAGGGAGCTGATTCCCCCCTTGATATTGGCCGGGATGGGATTGATGGTCCGGATGTCGAGACCTGTGGATTTGGCCAGGTCTTCCCGGTGGGCCACGGCATCCAGGATGGCCTTGGCCACTTCCGGCGTAACGGTCCGTTTGGCCAGGGCCTGTTCGGCCCCGATGATCTCAGTGGTCTCGCCGAATAAAGCAGTACCCCCTGCCCTGACGATCTTGTCAAAGACATAGCCAACCGCCGGGTTGCCGGCGATACCCGAGGTGGTATCGGAATAGCCGCATTTGACCCCCAAACAAAGATGCTCATCGCCGACTTCCACCCGCCGAAGTTTCGAGGCCTCATAGACCATCATACGGGCTACCTGCATCCCTTTGGTGATCGCTCCGTAAATGCCGCCATCCCGGGCCGGATCGATTACCTCCACCGGTTTGCCGCTGGCGGCGATCTCATCAGCCAGCCTTTCGGCTGTGAGTTCCGGATAGCCGGCCCCCGGGCTGGCGGCGTGGACGATTACAGCGGCCACGTTCGGGTTCCTGCCGAGTCCGATCAGAACTCTGGCGATCCGCTCCCGGTCGTTAGCAGTACGGCCGGAACCATGATCCACGGTTATAATGGTCCGGGTGCCGGTAACGAAATCACAGATTGATTTAGCGATCAGGCCCTGGGGGATGACCAGGACGTAATTTCGCGTCCCCACAGAACCATCGGGCCGCAGGTAACCGAGAAAGCTCATCGTTTTTCCTTTCCTTCCAGGTCTCCCCGGGCCCGGGTACCTTCAAGATTGTGAACGTGTACCAAAGCCCCTTGGGCTATAGGGCGTCCGGCTTTGCCGATGGTATCTCCGTATTTTATGATCAGCATCCCTTGCGGGATTTCTTCGGTAGCGATCTTAAAACCGAAGGGAATGTCCTCAATGGCCTTCAGAGTTTGATTCTCTCCGCCCGGAGAGATCTGAACGGGATCTCCGGATTTTACCTCCTCAACGGTTGTGGCCACATTATCCTTCTGGTGCATGCGTATGGCGCGTCTGGCGGTCATGGATTTTACCTCCCTGCCTAATCCTTTAGAATGCTTATTTCAAATATCTTTAGTTGGATTTTCTTAGGTAACAATATCCGTTGCGAAGGTCAAGAGAAAACAAGGCAATTTTTTTCCCCTTGACCCCTTCTTGGGCTTACTTTATAGTTTTTTTCCGAATGCAAATTCTTCCCCAAAGGGTGGACCAATTGAAAAACCAATTCAGCTTTATCAAATCAAACGTTATGAATTTGCCCAGAGCCATTACGCCTCTTCGGGGATTCGCTTCCTTTGCCAGGCTGATTTGGTAATGAAAGGAGAAAGGATATGAAGCGAGGGGTTTTGTCGGTAGTCTTTCTGTGGTCGTTCCTGGTTTGCTCAGTTTGCATCGCCCAGCCATTATGGGCAGGGGCTATCATCATCGACCATACCTGCACCAATTTATCTAAGGTCCCCCAGTCCTGGATTGACCTTGCCAAGTTGAATCTGCGAATCACGTATGGGCATACGTCTCACGGCAGCCAGTTGGTAACCGGTATCGAGGCTTTCAGGGGCAACCAGGGCTCGGCGTACTACTTCACCATCTCGGGCAGTGGATATAACGCTGGGGTTTTCCTCAACGATTACGGTATACCGGGAGCCAGCGATCTGGGCAACCCCGATCGTACCGCTTGGGCCTCCGCCACGCGCAATCTGCTCAATCGCGCCGGAGGCTGCGACCGCAATGTCGTAATCTGGTCCTGGTGTGGCCAGGTGGACGGCACACCTGCCGAGATTAACACCTATCTCAGCCTCATGAATCAGTTGGAGATCGAGTTCCCCCAGGTGACTTTTGTCTACATGACTGGTCACCTGAACGGCACGGGCCAGAACGGCAATGTGAACCAGCGGAATGAGCAGATCCGCAGCTATTGCCGGGCCAACAACAAGGTCCTGTTCGATTTCGCCGACATTGAAAGTTATGATCCGGATGGCGCTACCAACTATATGATCCTTGATGCCGATGATGGGTGCAATTATCTCGGAGGCAACTGGGCGCAACAGTGGATTGCGGCCTATCCCAATTCCGAACTGACCCAGTTGGCTGCGGCCTGTGGCAGCTGCGCCCATTCGGAAACGCTCAACTGCATCTTGAAAGGCCGAGCGTTTTGGTGGCTGATGGCGCGGCTGGCCGGCTGGCCGGGACCGGTCCGCGCTATCCCCGCCCTGCCCGCTCTACCCGGTCTGCATTTACTGCTCATGGATCATTAGTGGTCATCCGGGTGGACGTGGGTCGACTGGACTGTAAGATGATCGCGCCCTGCTCTTTTTTTAGTTCGAAAATAGATTTTTGGCACGGGTTTCACGGATTACACGGTTAAAGCAAAGGGGTATCCCTCAATCCCGTTAAGTCTGGATTGAGGGATGACTAACACCGCCTTCGGCGGAGGCTGGTCTCAAGAAAAGGGAACCCCTTTTCTTGAGAGGAAATGGTTAATCCGTGTAATCCCTGTGTCAGGCTTTGTGCCTGACCCGTGCCTAAATAAGCCTTTGACTGGTCTATTTTCATGCTTCGTGGTGCCCACTACAGGCGGGCATGAGTGCTTAGTCCGAAATCGGGGACATACATCAATCGTGCAGCAACAAAGACCACACTACCAGAAGACCGAAGCATAATTCGTCGGAAACGATGTCGGATCGTCCTGTCGTGTACCGACAAGACGGCGTCGATATCGGCGGACACATCGGCAGGTGCTCTGACCTGATCGATGGCCACAGTGGCCGAAGTGCTCAGATGCAGATCGCCGCCGGCGCCATCGACAACAAAGAGGGCGGTTCAAGAGACAATGCAACAATCCGGCGAGACAGGATCCCGCAAGGAGGGAACCATGAATCCGCAAGCAATTCGAAGAATTGTTTTATGCTGGTTCTGCGCGGTGCTGATACATGGCCAGGCCGGCGCCCTGACCTACCCGCCCGGTTTCACCCTGGTCCAGGTTCCCGACCCGCTGGCTGCCACCAACCCGGAGTATCCTCTGTTCCCCATGCCAATCCCCTCTTCGGGGCAGCCGTTCTTCGACAACCACTTCGGCACCATTCTTACCAGGGCCACCCAGTCCTTCAACCTGCGCCACGAGTACTCCCGGTTCGACCCCTTCAATGTCGACCAGTCGCTGATTATTCTCCACCAGTTCCTCGTCGGAGATTTCATCGTCTATCGCACCAATAGCTTTCCCTATGATACGACCGCCAACAGGGTCACCTCCCTCTTTCCGTTGGATGAGCCGCGCTGGGATCCCTCCAACCCGAACATGGTCTGGGGCCTGGAAACTGGCGGTTTCCGGATCCTGAAAATGAACGTACAAAACGGCCAGATCACCACGGTAAAAGACTTTGCCGCTGACCAGACGCTCGGCCCCATCATCAGCTCTCACCCTGACCTGTTCCGGATCACCACCAGAAACGAGGGCGAGTCCTCCGTCGACAAACGCTACTGGGCTCTGGGCCTTCAGGGGAGCGCCGATGATTATCGACTCCAGTACCTGTTCTGCTGGGACCGGCAACTGGACCAGGTGGTGGGGCTCCTCCCACTCACCAGGGAGGAAGCCGCCCTCATTGACTGGGTGGGCATGTCACCTTTGGGCAACTGGGTCCTGATCGGCGGCGACTCCGGAACTGCCAGAACCGCGGGCCTGACCATGGCCGATCGGCAACTGACCACCTTTCATCAACTGGCTCCGGCCACCGCCCATGCCGACATCGGCCTGGACAGCCAGGGTTGGGAGGTCATTGTCATGCAGAACACAGCCACCGACTACATTGACATGATCCCCATTGCTCTGGACACTACCCCGGTAACCAGTGCCGGAGGCTACGGTACCAGTTCCATCGTACCCCTTATCAGGCTCTACTATGCCAGCAATGATAATGGCCTGCAGAGCGGGGTCCACATCTCCTGCAACTGCAACGGTTATTGCGTGGTCTCCACCTATACGGCCCCGAACCGGCCCGAGCAGAACTGGCTGGACCGCACCATCGTCCTGGCCCGGTTGGACAGGAGCAGGCCCGCAGTCTGGTATCTGGCCAAGGTGCACACCACCACCAGCCTCTACTGGGAGGAAACCCAGGCCACCATCAGCAGCAACGGCAAAAAGGTGGTGTGGGCCTCGAACTGGGGCACCAATGTCGGCCTGGAACAGGTTTTTGTCATGCATCTGGACCTGCCGCCCCTTCCTGGCGGAGCCCCGGTCAGCAAGGGACTGCCCTGGAGCATCCTGCTGCTGGGGGATTAGGAAAACATCTGGTGCCGTGCCCCGCACACCAGGGCGGTCGGACCAATCGGAGAAATTATTGGAGATGTCGCCTGAAAGTGAAGGGGGGCAAGGATTTTTTCCTTGCCCCCTTCTTTGGCATACTTTATAGTTCCTTTTTTAAAAGCAAATTCATTCCCCAAAAGGTGGGCCAATTGAAATACCAGTCCAGCTTTATCAAATCAAACGATTACCTGATGGAAGGCCGTGAAGAATCGCTTCGATTAGACCAAAAAACCGATCCTCTGGCGGTCGAACGCCAGGCCCGTTGGGCCGGGATCAAACCGGGAATGCGCCTGGC
>CAZVHO010000069.1:0-14142 GCA_964627515.1 uncultured Thermodesulfobacteriota bacterium
AGGCCATTTCTCCGACCGGCCAGGTTTTTGACGTGGATGCAGGGGAAATAAAAAATATATGGAAAGGATTGGATGCCTTTCAGGAAAAGGAAAAGGCTTGGGAAGTCCGTATCCCGCCCCTGCCCGAAATGATGTTCGGCGCCGGGGTAGCCCAAAATTTGGGCCGGCGGATCCGTCAACTCCAGGTGGCCAAGGTATTCCTGGTAACCGATCCTTTTATGCTCTCCCTGGGGCGGGCGGAAGAGGTCCGCAGGATTCTGGAGGGAAGCGGCATAAAGACGGTGATCTTTTCGGAGGTGGAGCCCGATCCGCCTATCGAACTCATCGAACGGGCCGGAAAGAGCTATAAGGACAACGAGTGCGAGGCCATAGTCGGCCTGGGCGGCGGGAGTTCCATGGATACGGCCAAAACCATCGGGCTTCGGGTAACACACCCCGGTGACCTTCGGGAATATGAAAGTGTCGTGGGTGGCGGGGCCAAGATTAAACCGGTCTTTCCGCCGATCATCTGCCTCCCGACCACCTCCGGTACGGGAAGCGAGGTCAACCCCTGCGCGGTTCTGACCGATAAGGAGAGGGATCTGAAATTCGTCTTAATGAGTAATCATTTCATTCCCAGATTGGCGGTCATTGATCCATTGTTCTGCCAAACCATGCCCCCCCGCCTGACCATCGAATCCGGAATGGATGCCCTGGCCCACTGTATCGAGGGCTACGTTTCCTTAGCCACCCCGTATCATCCCTATTTCGAGTCCATGGCGGTCTATGGGGTCAAGTTGATCGGACGAAGTCTGATCAAGGCCTATAAGGACGGGAAGGATATCGACGCCCGTACCGATCTGTGCTGGGCGGCCGTTTGCGGCGGTCTGGCCTTTTTGAAGGGCTTAGGGATCGGCCATGCCATTACCCATGTCCTCGGAGCCCATTATCATATCCCCCATGGCCGGGCGGCCATCTACGGGCTTCTATGCTTTGTCAAGGCCAATAAGGAAACCTGTAAGGACCCCTTTTCCGATCTGGCCCACCTCCTGAACCGCTCCGATGATCTGGAAGGGGGTCTGCTGGATTTTTATCGGAAACTGGATATTCCCGTCAGTCTGAAGGCCTTAGGTGTTCCGAAGGAGGATCTGAAAAAAATCGCCTTTTATACCTCCAGGGATGCGGTCAATATGGCCACCGATCCCACCACCCCAAGCCGGCAGAAGATCCTGGGACTTCTTGAGGAGATATATGAGTAATTCTATCCAAAGATATTTTAAATTTTGGAATCCAGGAGCCAGGAGCCAGAATTCAGAATGGGGATGAATCTTTTACGGGATTTTTGAAAGATTTGAAAAAGGCTAAAATAATACAAAGAATAAAATATGATGGACTCGTAAAAAGTCCGAAAGCACCCATTTTCGTCATTCCAGTGGAAACGGGTCCCGCCTTTGGCGGGATTAATTAGTTAGGCCTGGACTGGATTCCCGCCTGCGCGGGAATGACGAGTTTTTACATAGGCATCAAATATCTTTGGCTATCATTTTGTTACAAGGCCCAATTCGCCCGAATAACCGTTCCCTTCCCTTCGGTAGATTCGATTTCAAAAAAACCACCGGACAGTTCAGTCCGTTCCTTCATACTCAAAAGACCAAATCCCCGACTCGTCCCCTCCAAACCGGCCTTCTTATTCAGGTCGAAGCCTTGCCCATTGTCTTCAAGGACAAGCGTCATCCTTCCTTCAGTTTTAAGCAGGCACAAACGCACCAGATCGGCCTGGCTATGTTTGGCGATGTTATTCATAGCTTCCTGAGCGATCCGGTAGATCACGTTCTTCAAACCCTCGGGGATCTCAATTTCTTCGATGGTCATCTCTTGTTCGATCCGGATCCCTCTATGAATCGCCTGAAATCTTTTGCAGAACCAGGACAAGGTAATCAACAGACCCAGGTCATCCAGCATCGACGGCCGTAAATCCTGTTGTATCCTTCGGCATTCCTCTATGCTGTCTCTGATCAGGGGGATGAGGCTATTCAAAGATTCGGTCGCAGTGTTTGGATCTTTTTCAACCTCCAGGAGAGATCCTTCCACTTTGAATTTAATCCCGGCCAGGCTGCCCGCCAGGGCGTCATGAATCTCTGCGGCGACCCTCTTTCTCTCTTCTTCCTGAGTGGAGAGCAGTCTGACCGATAGTTGCCGTAAGGCTTCATTTGCTCTGGCCAGCTCCGTGGTCCTTTCCTGTATCCGGATCTCAAGGGTATCGGTCAGATGCTGAAGTTCCAACGTCCGCTGTTCCAGGGCCTGATCGGTGTGCTTGCGCTCAGTGATGTCACGGTCGGAAACCCGGCGCCCCAGAGATTGACCATTGGAGTCTAATACCAGCTTGCAGGCGTGGCCGATCCAACGTTCCCGGCCGTCCCGGTGAACGATGCGGAATTCGAGTTCGCACAGCTCTTGACGGGATTGGTCCTCCCTCAGATGGGCCAATACCCGCTCGCGGTCCTCCGGATGCAGGATCCGGGAGAGGATCTCGGGGTCCTGCATGAATTCTTCACGGGAATAGCCGGTGATGCGCTCGCAGGAAGGGGAGACATAAAGGAAACGGCCATCCGGTCCGCGCCAGTATTCCCAGTCATAGGTGAAATCTGCCACGATACGAAGCCGGTCAGCCGATTCGTGCAACGCCCCTTCCACCAGTTCACGGGCGAGAATATGCCTGGCAAAACCCTTCCTTGATATTTGTATGCCAACCAGACCGATCAGCCACAAAAGCAGGTGAGCCAACGTCACTCTCGTGATCAGCGGTCGCTCTATGGCCCAGAGGGGTCCCATCGGTATGGAAATACTGATTCCTCCGCGGATATCGCCCTCCTGGTATCCCTGGGCCGCATGGCATTTCAGGCAGTCCTTTTCCGTTATAAAAGGATGCATAAGACGCATATAGTCTTGGTCCCCTATCTTCTCAACCGAGCTGACTTCTTTTACCCCCTTTTCAAAAGATCGCAAACCGGCAGCTTCCCATGGATCAGGTCGGTTTCCCGGACGAATGGGATTCAGGCTGGTGATATGGCTGCGACCATCATGTAATTCAGCAGCCATTTGATTGACCTGCCTGGTCATATAGGCCGGATTGACTAAAGTAAGGGATAATCCGGAAGGCAGGGTAATGTCCCGGTTGGGGACCATAAGGTATGGATTGGGCGGGGTGTGTTCTGAAACCGGGACATACACCCCCCCATGTCGGGCAGCCCATTTACGGTAAATAATATCTTTTTCGAAAGTGAGATGGGCACTGTTAAGGGCAATTTTGAGGATTTTTTCTCTTTGCTCATATAAATTCCAAAGCAGCGAGGCAAGGATACAGGCCGTCCATAATAATCCAAGAAACCATGAATGGACTTTCAGGCGGTCGAAGAGGCTTCCTCTTTTTTCTTTTTCTTCCATTGAGCCCTCCGTATCCATTATGCTGTATGAGGTCCTGGTTCGTGGTTGACCGGGTTAATATGATGGTCTCTAAAACTCGTCATTCCCCGCCTGCCCGGGAATCCAGGATAGGAGTAACCACCTGAAAAGACTTGATTCCGGCTTTCGCCAGACTGGATTCCGGCTTTCGCCGGAATGACGTAATGCGAGTTTTGACGACTTTTTAAATGTTCATCCTATATTAATCAGGATAAAATTATTATGTCAATTTTTTTATGAAGGTTTTATTACTTGGGTCGAAGGGCGGGTTGGCGGGAAAAAATCCAGGACATATAAGGACTTGTATTTTGCCGTCTCATAAGGTAAATTTTTATGATCATCATGAATCCCTATTTAAAAAGACAAACCGCCGAACCGACCCTGTAAATCATGTCCCCCCGCACCTCACCGGAAATAACAGCGCTTCTCCATAACCGGTCTCTTCGCTTGTTCTGGGCGGCCCGTCTGGCCAGCACCATAGGCAACCAGATGCTGGCCGTTGCCGTAGGCTGGCAGATTTATGCCTTAACAGGCAGTCCTTTCTATCTCGGTCTGGTGGGACTGGCCCAGTTTTTACCCATGTTTCTCCTGACCCTCGTCGTCGGCCAGATCGCCGACCGTTATGAACGTAAGAAGATCCTCGGTATTTGTCAAATACTGCAAGGTGCGGGAACTTTTACTTTGGCGGCGGGCAGTTTTGGCGGTTGGCTCAACAAAGAGAGTATCCTTTTGATCGTTTTTCTCTTTGGAGCGGCCCGGGCCTTCGAGATGCCGACCGGACAGGCTTTCATGCCCAATCTGGTATCCAGGGAACTCCTCCCCCGGGCCATTGCCTGGTCCACTTCATTTACCATGTGTGCTTTCATCGCCGGGCCTGCCCTGGGCGGGTTTCTCTATGCCGCCGGGGCTACCACGGCCTACACCGTGATTGGCATGCTCTTATGGGGGGCCAGTCTGCTCGTTTCCTTGATAAGGGCTAAACCCGCTTTAATGAAAAGGGAGCCGACCGGCCTTAAATCGCTCTTTGCCGGCATTTCCTTCATTCGCAGCAAGCCGGAAATCCTCGGAGCCATTTCCCTGGACCTCTTTGCGGTGCTTCTGGGCGGCGCCACAGCCTTGCTTCCGGTATATGCCCGGGAGATCCTTTTCGTCGGTCCCCGGGGATTGGGACTCCTCCGTTCGGCCCCGGCCATCGGCGCTCTGCTGATGTCGTTATTCCTGGCCAGCCACCCCCTCAGGCACAAAATAGGCAAGAGCATGTTTGTGGCCGTGATCATCTTCGGGGCCGCAACAATAGGATTCGGCTTATCGACTTCATTGGTCTTTTCTCTCGGTATGTTGATCCTGCTTGGAGCGGCCGACGTCATCAGCGTCGTCATCAGGCAATCCCTGGTTCAGATGCGTACTCCTGATGCCATGCGGGGGAGGGTGAGCGCCGTCAATTCCATGTTTGTCGGCACATCCAACCAGTTGGGCGAATTCGAGTCGGGTGTCACTGCGGCCTGGTTCGGTGTCGTGCCTGCCGTGCTTTTCGGCGGCATCGGTACAATCGTCGTGACCCTGCTCTGGATGAGGCTCTTCCCTGGCCTTTTCAATGCCGATACCCCGGAAGATCCAGCCCCCTTAAGCTCGGTGATCAAACCCGGATGAAGGAAACCGGATGGGTCCGGCCATTAACCTGCTCAGGTGAATGGTCAGGGGAAGTCTGCCTAACCATCGATTTTATGAATCCAGGTTCGAATCCTGGCATCCCATTCCTTTAGACTGCCTTTCTGATTTCCGGCCAGTTTTTTAAGATCTTCAAATTCAATGGAAAAATCTTCGGCCTTCTCATGGGTCTGAGCGGGACGGGTTACTTTTTTAATTCGAACGGTTCCCCAGGGGGTTTTAATGGATTGGATGGTCCGTGGCAGAGACAGACGGTCCATTTCATAGGATCGGATGCCGAGGGTGGTTGTTTCCTTCAAAAGGATGTCCTGCAAACGGGCTTGGTTTTCCGGTTTGGATAGGACCTGGATCAGGATTGCCGGCCGGTTTTTTTTCATCTGGCAGGGGATCAGGAGGCAATCCAAGGCCCCGGCTTCAAAAAGATGTTCCATCAAGGGATTGTACCACTGGGGATTCATATCATCGATATTGGTCTCCAGGACAATCAGTTTTTCTTTTTTCAGGACCGGGGATTTTTCGCCCAGCCAGACCCGCAGGGCATTGGGACGGTCCGGGAAATGGGTCTGTCCCAGACCATAGCCGACCCCCTTCAGGGTCATGGACACAGGCGGTCCGAAGGACCCGGCATAGTGGGTCAGGATGGCCGCCCCGGTGGGGGTAACCAGTTCTTTATCAAGATCCGTTGGAATCACCGCCGCCTCTTTGAGCAGGGCCAGAGTAGCCGGGGCCGGAAGGGGCAGGGGACCGTGGCCGCTTCGGATCCAGCCTCGACCCAATGGAAGGGGAGAGGAGACGGCCTCCTTGATTTGAAAATGATGAAAGGCCAGGGCGGCCCCGACGATATCGACGATCGTATCCAGGGCGCCTATTTCATGAAAATGCACTTCCTCCAAAGGAATGCCGTGGATTCGGCTTTCCACCCCGGCCAGGCGTTTCAGGATGGCCAGGCTGTTTTCTTTGATCTCCGGTTCTACCGGACTTTTTTCGATAAGCTCTTTGATCGATCGATAGGTTCTGTCACGGCCCTCTTTGTTTTTTCCAAGGACCCGTAGCGCACAGCCGGTTATTCCCTGGCGTTCTTCCCGTTTAATGGTTAACCGGAGCTCGGGTAAGGGGAGAAGGCCCAAGGTCTGGCGCAGGCGTTTTTGCGGGAGCCCAAGATCCAAAAAGGCCCCCAGGATCATGTCGCCGCTGATACCGGAAAAACAATCGAAGTAGGCGATATTCATAAGTATTCCTTAAGAGAAGTTGCAAGATGCAGGTTACAGGTTGCAGTTGAAAATTGATGAGTTCGTAAAAAGCTCTGAAACGCCGCATTGCGGCGCTGTATCAGAAAATAACTTGGCAATAAAAAAGCTAAGTTATTTGGAAGTCCGGGAGACCCCAATTTCGTCATTCCCGTGGAAACGGGAATCCAGTGTTTATAATTGGTTAGGCCTGGTCTGGATTCCCGCCTGCGCGGGAATGACGAGTTTTTACGAGACCACCACATTAACGAGGTGCAGGAGAATTATTCATGGTTGATCGGATCGGGAATAAGTTAAGGGATCTTCCGTTTCAAGAGCAATTTTTTGATCCCGGTTTTTGGGGTCATCAGGGCCAGGTCAATAACTTCATCAATATTTTTGACCAAAACGACCTGGATTCGACGGCGGACCGTTAGAGGGATCTCCATCAGATCTCTTTTGTTTTGTTCCGGGATGATCAGGGTTTTTATCTTGGCCCGGATGGCTGCCAGGGTTTTTTCCTTAAGGCCTCCTATGGGCAGGACCTTGCCCCGCAGGGTGATTTCACCGGTCATGGCGATATCCTTGTTAACGGGGATTTTGGTCAGGGCCGAGATCAGGGAAGTAACCAGGGTAACCCCGGCTGAAGGGCCGTCCTTGGGGATGGCGCCGGCCGGGATATGGATGTGGATATCAAAATTTTCATAAAAATTATCTTTAAGGTGGAATCGATCGGAGCGGGAGCGGGCATAGCTTAAAGCCGCCTGGGCCGATTCTTTCATCACCTCACCGAGTTGGCCGGTTAAGGTAAAATTACCCTTTCCTTTCATGATCATGGTCTCAATATATAGGACTTCCCCTCCGCTTTGGGTCCAGGCCAGCCCGGTAGCCACCCCCACCTCGTGGAGGTTTCGGAGTTCATCGGGTAGAAAGGGCGGTGGCCCGAGGAATCGGTGCAGGTTTCCCTTGAAAACAGTGAAAGGACCCTTTTCCCCTTCGGCTATCCGTCTGGCGATCTTGCGACAGATGGTAGCCAATTCTTTTTCTAAATTTCGAAGACCGGCTTCTTCGGTATATTCGTTGATCACCGTTAAGATGGTACCCCGGCTTATTCTCAATTGACCGGGCTTCAGTCCGTTTTCCTTGATTTGTCTCGGAAGAAGGTAGGCCTCGGCAATTTTTAGTTTTTCCTCATCGGTATAACCGGATAATTCTATGATTTCCATCCGGTCCCTGAGGGCTGAGGGGATGGGATCAACGGAGTTGGCCGTGGTGATAAACATGACCGAAGACAGGTCGAAAGGGAGGTTAAGATAATGATCGCTGAAGGAAAAATTTTGCTCCGGGTCCAAAACTTCCAATAAGGCGGCGGCCGGATTTCCGCGAAAATCGGAACCGATCTTGTCCACTTCATCCATCATAAAAACCGGGTTGTTGGTCCCCACCTGCTTGAGTCCCTGAAGGATCCTGCCCGGTAGTGCCCCGATATAGGTCCGGCGGTGCCCGCGTATCTCGGCTTCATCGCGAACCCCACCCAGGGAGATGCGGATAAATTTTCTGTCCATAGCCCGGGCAATGGATCTTCCCAGGGAGGTTTTTCCAACCCCCGGGGGCCCCGCGAAGCATAGGATAGGTCCTTTCATCTGGGGGTTCAATTTCCGGACACTTAGAAATTCTAAAATCCGCTCTTTAACCTTGGTTAAATCATAGTGATCCTCGTCCAGGATCCTTTGGGCCTCCTGGACCTTGATCTTATCCCGGGTCTTTTTGTCCCAGGGCAGGGAAACGATCCAGTCCAGATAGGTCCTGATGATGGAAGTCTCGGCTGAATCGGGATGCATCTGTTCCAGGCGCGAAACCTGTTTTAAAGCTTCTTCCTTGGCCTCTTTGGGCATTTGCATCTGGTCTAATTTGGTCTTATATTCCGTTAATTCTGCGGTTTTTTCTTCATATTCTCCGAGTTCCCGACGGATGGCCCGAAGCTGTTCCCGAAGGTAGTATTCCCTTTGGCCTTTACCCATTTCTTCTTTGGCCTCGGATTGGATGCGGGCCTGAACCGTAGAAACCTCCAGTTCCTTGGTTAAATGTTCGTTGATCCGTTGAAGGCGGATCAAGGGATCGGACTGCTCCAGGATTTCCTGGGAGGCCTCTATTTTCAACCTCAGATTGGAAGCTACCAGGTCAGCTAACTGCCCCGGCTCTTCAATACTGTTTAAGATGGCGATGACGTCTGCGGACAGCATACCTTTTAAGGAAAGTATCTTTTCACTCTGTTCCCGAACGTTGCGCATCAAGGCTTCCATCTCCACCTGATTGTTTTGCTGGATCTGATCGGTGAGGTTTTCAAGACGGACCCGGATAAAGGGTTGATGCTCCAGGTATTCAAGGACCCTGGCCCTGGAAACACCCTGAACCAGGATTTTTATACTCCCATCCATCAGTTTCAGTGTCCGCAAAATTATGGCCACCGTACCAGTGGAAAAAAGGTCTTCGGGTTTTGGATCCTCGGTTAGAGAATCTTTCTGGGCGGTTAGAAAGACCAGACGGTCCTGGGCTACGGCCTTTTCCACGGCCAGGATGGAGCCGGCTCGACCTACCAGCAAAGGCAGGATCATGTTGGTAAAAACCACGACATCCCTGACGGGAATAAGGGGAAGGGCCGGGGGGAGGACAAGGTCCTTAAAAGGTTCCCCGATAATCTTTTCCGTTTCAAAATCAATATCTTGATAAGCCATATTTTATGATTATCTTTAATACGAAAATAAAGTTTCAAGTTTCAAGGTGCAAGTTTCAAGTTTCATGCTTCGTGGTGCCGCGTTGGATTCCCAACCATTTAAATCCTGAGGAAAACAAGTTTAAAGTCTTATTCCGGGAACGTCAAGGAATTTAAAATGAAGCGGCTATATTTTACTTGACCTTAAGAAAAAGCTTGTGATAAAAATAACACCTTAAATTATGAAATGGTGACCAGGATGAAAGGGAGCAAGAAAAGGATCGCGCTGAATGCCGAAGAGATCCATGGGGCCCTGGATCGTATGGTAGCCCAAATGGTAATCGATTATCCGGACACGGAACGCCTGGTCTTGATCGGGATCCGGACCGGAGGGGCCTTTCTGGCCAATCGCATCCAAGAACTGATAATGGTTCAAAAAGGGTTAGCCGTTCCGACCGGGGCTCTGGATATAACCTTGTACCGGGATGACTGGACCCGGATCAATCACAAACCCCTCGTCGGGAAGACGGAGGTGCCGGTTTGCTTAGATAATAAGATCATTATCCTGGTGGACGATGTCCTTTATACGGGCCGCACGGTTCGGGCCGCCCTGGATGCCTTGATCGATTTTGGGAGACCCCGCCGCATTTCCCTGGCGGTTTTGGTGGATCGCGGGGGCCGGGAATTGCCCATTAGTGCAGATTATTCCGCCATCCGGCTGGATACCAAACAGGAAGAACGGGTCAATGTCTATTTTAAAGAACTGGGAGATATGGACCAGGTGATTATCGAAGGTGGACTTCGGGAGTGAAGGTAAAAAATTTATTTAACAGGAGTTTTTAATGACTTCAGAAAAAAGGATGCAAAAAAAGGAAAAAATCGGGGCGGTTATGGTAATCGGCGGAGGTATTGCCGGGATGCAATCAGCTCTTGATTTGGCCAATTCCGGTTATTACGTCTATCTGGTGGAAAAATCCCCTTCCATTGGCGGCGGGATGGCCCAGTTGGATAAGACCTTTCCGACCAATGACTGTGCGATGTGAATTATCTCGCCCAAATTGGTCGAGGTCGGCCGACATATCAATATAGAATTACTTACCTTATCTGAGGTAACCGCTATTTCCGGAGAAGAGGGGAATTTTGAGGTTCAGGTCCTCCAGAAACCCCGTTATGTCATTATGGATAAGTGTATCGCCTGCGGGTTATGCGCTGAAAAATGTCCTAAGAAGATTAAAGATGACTATAACGAAGGGATGGGGATCCGCAAAGCCATTTATGTCAAGTACGCCCAGGCCGTGCCCTTGAAATATGCCATTGATTCCGATAATTGCCTTTATTTTCAGAAGGGTAAATGCAAGCTTTGTGAAAAATTCTGTGCCAGTAAGGCCATTAATTTTCAGGACCAGCCTAAAGACTTAACCCTTCAGGTAGGTTCCATTATTTTCGCCGCCGGGTTTCAGTGTTATGATCCCATCCAGTATGACGCCTATGCCTATGCCAAATTGCCCAACGTGGTTACGGCCATGGAGTTTGAACGGCTCCTTTCGGCCTCCGGTCCTTTTATGGGGCACCTGGTCCGTCCTTCAGACCAGAAGGAACCCCAGAAAATCGCCTGGCTTCAATGTGTGGGTTCAAGGGACATCAATCACTGTGACCACGGCTATTGTTCGGCGGTCTGCTGCATGTACGCCATCAAGGAATCCATCATTGCCAAAGAACACAGTAAAGGCGGTCTGGAGGGGACTGTCTTTTACATGGACATCCGCTCCTATGGCAAGGATTTTGAACGCTATTACAATAAGGCCAAGGATGAAGGGATTCGCTTTGTCCGTTCCCGGATTCATACCATAGATCCGATCGCCGAAAGCGACGACCTGCGGATAACCTATGTCACCGAAAAGGGAGAAGTGCTCAGTGAAGATTTTGATATGGTCGTTCTGTCTGTCGGTTTAGAGGTATCTCAAGAGACCGTGGAACAGAGCAATAAACTGGGAGTGGCCCTGGACCATTATCATTTTATTCAAAGCAGCAGCTTTGCCCCGGTGGCGACTTCGGTGCCCGGTATTTACGGATGCGGGGTTGTTTCCGGTCCTAAAGATATTCCGCAGTCGGTCATGGAGGCCAGCGCCGCCGCCTGTGCCGCCACCCGCAATCTGGTTTCTGTCCGGAACACCCAGGTCAGGGAAAAAACCATCCCCAAAGCCCGTGTCGTAGCCGGGGAGCGGCCGCGCCTCGGGGTCTTTGTTTGCGACTGCGGCATCAATATCGCCGGGGTGGTCCGGGTACCTGAAGTGGTGGCCTATGCCAAGACCCTGCCCTATGTGGAATATGTGGAGGAAAACCTATTTACCTGTTCCCAGGACACTCAGGACAAGATGCGAGAGGTTATCCGGGATCATCGGTTAAACCGGATTGTCGTGGCGGCCTGTACGCCCAGGACTCATGAACCATTATTCCAGGAAACCTTGATCGAGGGCGGTTTGAACAAGTATTTGTTTGAAATGGCCAATATCCGCAACCAGGATTCCTGGGTCCATGCCGCTGATCCGGAGGCGGCGACTGTAAAAGCCAAAGATCTGGTCCGCATGGCCATCTCAAAGGCCGCCCTCCTGGAGCCCTTGCAGGAGATCGAGGTGGAAGTGGCCCAATCCGGCCTGGTGGTAGGGGGCGGGTTGGCGGGAATGACCGCGGCCCTGGAACTGGCCGAGCAGGGGTATCAGGTTTACCTGGCGGAAAAATCCCCCCGGTTAGGAGGCCAGGCATTAAAATTGAATACCACCTGGAGGGGCGAAGATATCCAGGCCTATGTCCGGGACCTGGTGCGGTCGGTCGAGGAACACCCCCGTATCAAAACCTATTTGGGTCATCAGATTACCACGGGAGAAGGGTTTGTGGGACAGTTCAAGACCCGTTTGGCCCGGTTGGATGATCCTTCTTCCATTACCGAGTTGGATCATGGTATTGTCATCCTGGCTACAGGGGCCGATGAATTAAAACCCGAGGAATACCTATACGGGAAAGACTCCAGGGTATTGACCCACCTGGATCTGGATCAAAAAATGGCCCAAAAGGATCCCCTGGTCGAAAAGGCCGGGTCCGTGGTCTTTATCCAGTGTGTCGGTTCCCGCGAACCCTCCAGACCCTATTGCAGCAAAGTCTGTTGCACCCATTCAGTCCATTCGGCCCTTCAACTGAAGGAAGAGAATCCTGATCGGGATGTCTATATCATTTATCGGGATCTGAGGACCTTTGGAGAACGGGAAGATCTTTATAAGCAGGCCCGTCAGGCTGGTGTCCTCTTTATCCGCTATGCCCTGGAACAAAAGCCGGTTGTGGAGGCCGGCGAAAACGGGCTGATGGTTACGGTGAAGGATCATATCCTGGATCAGGACATCCGGATCCAGGCCGACCTGGTGACCCTGGCCGGAGCCATTGTCTCGCCCAGGGATCATGAACTGGCTCAGCTGTTCAAGGTTCCCTTGAATGAAGACGGTTTTTTTGTCGAGGCCCATGCCAAACTGAGGCCGGTCGATTTCGCCACCGACGGGGTCTTTTTGTGCGGTTTGGCGCATTATCCCAAACCCATCGAGGAATCCATTGCCCAGGCCCAGGCGGCCGTGGCCAGGGCGGTCACTTTGTTGGCTGGATTGAAAATCCAGGTGAGCGGCACCGTGGCCCAAACCAGTGCCGGGATGTGCAGTCAGTGCGGCATCTGTGTGGCCATTTGCCCCTATTCGGCTCCCGGTTGGAATGAAAAGACGGCCAAGGCCGAGATCAATCCGGCCCTCTGCAAGGGATGCGGTCTTTGCGTGGCCTCCTGCCGGTCCGGGGCGATCAACCTGAAAGGATTTGATCAGGCCCAAATCTTTGCCATGATCGAAGCAGCTTAAAAAAACCGGTCCAAGGTCTAAGGTCCACGGTCTAAGGCTGAAAAAACCTTAAACCTTAAACCTTAAACCTTAACCCTTGAACCTTATACCATTTTCGTTAAGGAAAACGCATGGAACAATCATTTGAACCTAAAATCATTACTTTTTTATGTAACTGGTGCAGTTACGGAGGGGCGGATCTGGCCGGGGTAAGCCGCCTGCAGTATCCCCCCAATATCCGGGTCGTCCGCATTCCCTGTACCGGAAGGCTGGATCCTAAATTCATCCTGGCCTCCTTTCGCCGCGGGGCCGACGGGGTCTGGGTTTCAGGCTGCCACCCCGGAGACTGCCATTATATCGCCGGAAACTACTATGCCCGCCGAAAATTCGCCTTGCTGAAAGGGCTTTTGGAGCACATGGGCATTGAACCGGGGCGTCTTCATTTTTCCTGGGTGTCCTCGGCCGAAGCCACCAAGTTTCAACAAGTGGTCACCGAAGTGACCGGGGCGGTCAAGGCCCTGGGGCCGGCCCAACATTTTATTAAGAAAATGCCAGAGGTGGCTTAGATGGTGGAATACACGAGAAAGATACAAGACATTGCCAAACGGCTTTTAAGCGAAAAAAAAGTCGATGCCGTCATCGGCTACCGTCAGGGTTCTGTCTCCATGATGAACGAGCCCATATTGGTCCGAGAGGCCGATAAGATCGATCAGCTTTATTGGGATTCCTTCTGCGGGGTCAATCTGGCCAACTATTTGCCTAAACGGAAGGAACGGTTGGCCATCGTGGCCAAGGGGTGTGATTCCCGGAATATCGTGGTCCATTTACAAGAGGGACAAATCAAAAGAGATCAGCTCCATATTATCGGTGTTCCTTGCCGGGGCATGGTCGACCGGCGAAAAGTCCGGGCCAAACTGGAAGGCCAAGAGCCCCTCCGGGTGGTCGAAACAGGGGATCAGATCGTTGTTGAAGGCAAGGATTTTAAGGAAACGTTTAAAAAGGCCGATCTCCTGCAGGACAATTGCGCCATCTGTATCCACCGCAATCCGGTCCTCTATGATGAGTTAGTCGGGGAGTTGGTGACCGAGCAGACCGGTGTGGACCGTTATGAAGACGTTCGGGCCGTAGAGGCCATGGATCCGGAGGCCCGCTGGAAATATTTTGAAGAGTTGGTCCGGCCCTGTATCCGTTGTTATGCCTGTCGAAATGCCTGCCCCTTGTGCTA
>CAZVHO010000069.1:14242-27550 GCA_964627515.1 uncultured Thermodesulfobacteriota bacterium
TGGTCCGGCCCTGTATCCGTTGTTATGCCTGTCGAAATGCCTGCCCCTTGTGCTATTGTCCGACCTGTTTTGTCGATGAATCGAAGCCCCAATGGATGGGCAAGAGCCTGGATCCGACGGATGTGCGGACCTTCCATTTTATGAGGGCCTTTCATTGTGCCGGCCGATGCACCGACTGCGGGGCTTGTGAGCGGGCCTGTCCGGTGGGGATCAAGGTCCGGCAATTTACCAAAAAATTAGAGAAAGACATCCTGGAACTCTATCATTTTGAAGCCGGGATTATCCCGGAAGGAAGACCTCCTCTGGATGTCTACCGGCCCGATGACCCGGAAGGGTTTATAAAATAACTTCTGCAAAGGAAATCGTTTATTGGGATGATTAGGAATGGTTAGGTAACTATCCGAAACCCCATTCCGAAATCCGAAATCCGAAATCCGAAATTCAGAGTAAGGATCTATTATGATCGAAAAGATTATCTCCAAAACCGAATTTAATGAATGGTTGAAGGACCTCAGAAAGTCCTTTGACCTCTATGGACCTGTGGCTCAAGAGGATCAATGCAACTTCGCTCCTCTGTTGGAGGGAGCCGAGCCGGACCTTAGTTTTCAGAACACCCGGCTTTCGCCTAAGGCCCTGGTTCAACCCCAATCGGAACGGATGTTCGAATTCACCCTGAATCCTGAGGATCCTGAAGCCCATATCCTGAAAGAAAGTCCTTCGCCGGAGCGGTCCCGTCTTTTAATTGGGATTCGTCCCTGCGATGCCCGGGCTTTTGATCTGGTGCAGATTAATTTTGTCACCCCGGATTATCAGGACCCCTGGTGGAAACAGGGCCGGGAGCGATTGGTGCTTATGGGGCTGGGGTGTTCCAACCCCTGTTCGACCTGCTTTTGTACCTCCGTGGGGGGAGGTCCTTTTGACAGGGCCGGTCTGGATGTCCTGCTGACTGATCTGGGGGAAAACTTTCTTCTTCAGGCCTGTAATGAAAAGGGGGAGGCGTTGTTAAAGGCCTCTCCGGGGAAAGCCGTTTCCGAGAAAGACCGGAAACAGGCGGCCGGGATCAAAGAACAGGCCGAGGGGTCCATGCCCGCGCCGGTACCGACCGAACGGTTGAAGGATCAACCGCTTTTGGCATTATTTAATGCCCCCTTTTGGGATGAGGTCCAGTTTTCCTGCATCAATTGCGGGACCTGTACCTATTTGTGTCCGACCTGCTGGTGTTTTGATATTCAGGATGAAGTTCAGGGGACCGAAGGCGTTCGGTTGCGCAACTGGGATTCCTGCATGTATCCTTTGTTTACCCTTCATGGCTCAGGGCATAACCCCAGAGGGGAGAAGGTCCAACGGGTACGGCAACGCTTTATGCATAAATTGAAATATTATGTCGATAAATATGGAGACGGCGTGGCCTGCGTGGGTTGCGGGCGGTGTGTGCAATTTTGTCCGGTCAATATCGATATCCGTCGCGTCTGTCAACTGATGAATGATTATAATGCCTGACCAGGCCGATAGCCTTGATGCTTGATGCTGGATGCTGGATACTGGATAACTTCTTCTTGGGTTGAATAATCCGGCAACCAGCAACCAGTAACCAGCAACCAGTAACCAGTAACCAGTTTAACCCAGGGGGTGTTTTTGTGGGAAATCCGTATTTACCCTATCCGGTCCGTATAGACCAGATTATTACCGAAACCGAAGATCGTAATATAAAAACCTTTAAATTTGTTTTTCTCGACCCTGGGGATGAGCAAAAATTCAGTTATCACCCCGGGCAGTTTGCCGAGCTCTCCATCGCCGGCAAGGGGGAAATACCCATCGGCATCGCCTCCTCGCCGACCGAAAAAGGGTTCCTGCTCTTTTCGGTCAACAAGGTGGGGCTGGTGACTACTTTTTTACACAATATGAAAGAAGGGGAGACCATGGGGGTCCGGGGCCCCATGGGAAACTGGTATCCCCTGGATCAAATGGAAGGGAAAAATATCGTCATCGTGGCCGGTGGCTTTGCCTTCACGACCTTGCGTTCGACCATCGTCTATTTGCTTGACCCGGACAACCGGAAACGGTTTAAGGACATTACGGTTATCTACGGGGCCCGGACCCCGGGTATGCTGCTCTATAAAGAGGAGTTGGCGGCCTGGGAGGCCCGGGATGATATCCATATGCATATTACCGTCGATGGGACCGACGACCCGGATTGGAAATACAATGTCGGCTTTGTACCGGCCATCACGGAAAAGAAGGCCCCCAGCGCCCAGGACGCCTTCGCCCTGGTTTGCGGACCGCCGATCATGATCAAGTTCACCCAGCCGGTTCTGGAAAAGCTCGGTTTTCCGTCCGAACGGATTATCATGAGTCTGGAAAACCGGATGAAATGCGGTATCGGGATGTGCGGCCGGTGCAGCGTCGGTCCGGAATTCGTCTGCAAGGATGGACCGGTCTTCACCCTGGCCAAGCTGAACACCCTGCCGAAAGAATATTAAATTTATCTTGCCAGGAGCAGTAAAAAAAGAATAGAATATAAAGATATATCATTAAGAAGGAGCGCTTGTTATGCCCGAACCGTTAAAAGTTAACAAAAAGAATCGGAAATTGGCCGTGGATGCCAAGATGGCCGACGTCTGTTTTACCTGCGGCACCTGTGCCGGCGGTTGCCCGGTGACCGGGGTAGACGGCTACGACCCTCGGAAAGCCATCCGGATGGCCGCCTTGGGTCTGGATGACGAACTTATCGCTTCCCGTTGGCCCTGGATCTGTACCCTTTGCGGCCGCTGTGAAAATCAGTGTCCCATGGGGGTTAACCTGATGAAGACCTTTCGCAAGGCCCGGGGGTTGAGAGACCGCGATAAAGTACCCGGACCTATTCATAAAGGTACGATGATGAACCTCCAGCGGGGGAATAACCTGGGGATCCCCAGGGATGATTTCCTGGGCCTGTTGGGTGACCTGGGACAGGAACTCGCCAATGACGGCTGCCCTGGGTTTTATGTGCCGGTCGATAAAAAAGGGGCCAATATCATCACCACCATTAATTCCAAGGAGCCTTTTGGGGAACCGGATGACATGAAATTCTGGTGGAAGATCTTTTATGCCACCAAGGAGGACTGGACGGTTTCTTCCGTCAACTGGGAAGGGGTCAATTGGGGCCTGTTTTCAGGGGACGACCCCTCCTGGAAAGAACAGGTGGGCCGAGTACTGGAGAATGCCAGGAGGCTGGAATGTAAAACCCTCCTCTTACCGGAGTGAGGCCACGCCTATTATGCGACCAGGCTTGGTCTGCAAAATTGGTTTCCGGAAGCTTTTAAGGAATTTAAGGTGGTCAATGTTTTTGAACTGATGATTGAATACATCCAGGCTGGGCGGGTAACCATCGACAAATCGAAACACCCGCAACTGACTACGGCCCATGATCCTTGTAATTACACCCGGAAAAGTCAGATGACCTTCGGCAAGACTTATGGTCCGGAAATTCGCTGGATTACGCAACAGTTGGTAGACAATTATGTCGATATGTACCCGACGGACATGAACAACTATTGCTGCGGGGCCGGCGGCGGGGCCTGGGCCATGCCCTATGATAAGGAACGGATCTACTACGGCCGTCTGAAAGCCAAACAGATCCAGGAGACCGGTGCGGAGTTGGTGGTTGCCCCTTGCCATAACTGCCGGGATCAGATCATGAAGGGTCTGACCAAGGAATTTCAGTTAGGGATCGAGACCATGTACCTCTGGGAACTCTTTGCGGAATCGATCGTCATCGAGCCCTGGAGCGAAGAGGAGATTGAAAAGGCCACGGCCTTACGGGATGCCCAGTTTGAGCGGGACGGGGTGGTCCTTGAGGAGATGGAGGAAGAGGAATAATCCCTTTTCGACGGGAATAAAAAAGGGTCTTCCTTTTCCGGGTAAGACCCTTTTTTTATTGGGAGCAACGCAAAAACTGAAAAATTTTTTGGGGCTATGGGCTATGGGCAATAGGCGAGGGGCACGGGAAAGCGATTTTATGGTTTTCCCTTCGCCTAACCTAATAACCTCTTGCCTCTTGAAACTTGCAACTTGAAACTTTATTTTCGAGAAAGGCTAAACCATGCTAAGCATTATGCGGAAACACGCCCAATCTTGGATCATCAAACTGGCCCTATTTTCGGTGGCCATTGTGTTTGTCTTTTGGGGGGTAGGCAGTTTTCGTTCCGATAGGGCTTCACGAGTAGCCGAGGTGAACGGAGGACCTATTTCCGTCACCGAATATCAGCAGACCTTTCGACAGACCATGGATAAGATCCGTTCTTCCGTAGGACAGCAATTCGATGAAAAGGCCTTGAATACCCCGGAGTTCAAAGGAAAAATAGTGGATAGCTTGATAGAAAAAAGGCTTATCCTGGAAACAGGGAAAAAAATGGGGTTTTCCGTTACTCCGGAGGAACTATCCCGGTCCATCCAACAGATGCCGTTTTTCCAGGAGAACGGAAAATTCAGCCTTTACAAGTACAGAAAAATCCTGCAGATGAACCGCCTGACGCCGGAAGTGTTTGAAGCCGAACAGACCACGAACCTGCTTCAGGAACGGGTCAAAGGATTTTTGAATGATTTTATCAAGGTCGACCCTGAAGAGGTCCGTAATTTTTACACCTATCTGAATGATGAAGTAAATTGCCATTTTTTGCTTTTTAAAAAAGAGGACTATAAGAAACAGATAGCCCTGACGTCGGAACAATTGAATGCGTTTTTCAATAAAAACCAGTCCCGTTACCGGACCCCGGTTCAGGTTCGGGTGGCTTATCTGGATATGAATCCCAAAGATTTTGAAGCTAACGTTGTGATCCACGAAAAAGAGGTTCAAGAATATTATCAACAAAATCAGCAGAAGTTTATCGATTCGAAAACCAATAAACCGTTTCCCGTTGATCAAGTTCTGGATAAAATTCGGAGTGTGTTGAAGGAAGAGAAGACCCGTGAACTGGCGTTCCGAAAGGCTGAAGAAGTATACGATCAGGTCCTCTCCAAGGGTAATCTGAAGGCCTTCGGACAAGGCTCCAAGGTCTTGATCAAAGAAACCGAATGGCTGACCTCCGGGCAGAATGAATCCGGGATTGGAGCCGTTAAGGAATTCAATCAAAAGGCTTTTTCCCTCAAAAAGGGGGAATTGACCCCTGTTCTGGACCTCGGCCCCCAATGGGGCTTTGCCATCCTTCAAGTGACGGATCGAAGGGAATCCAAACCCATGACCCTGGCCCAGGCCGAATCCAGGGTCAAAGAGGATTTGATGGAAGAAAAGGCCTCTCAGATGGCTTTATCCGAGGCCGAAGCGGCTATAAAGACCCTTCGACCAGGGAAAGATTTGCAGCAATGGGCTAAAGAAAAAAATAAAAAGTGGGAAGAAACCGGATATTTCTCCCGGGTGAAAAATCGTCCACCCTGGGCAGACACTCCGGAAATCCAGGAAGTTCTGTTTTCCATAGGGCCTTCAAACCCGATTTCAGGAAAACCCTTCAAGTTGGGGTCCGATTACGGTATCGTCGCCTTTAAAGAATCCCGTCGGGCCTCCCTGGAAGATCTCAAAAAAGACCAGGAGCGGTTTTCGCAGGCCCTCCAGCAACAGAAGCAGTATGATATGTTCGGACAATGGAGCCGCACCTTAAGGGAAAATGCCAAGGTGACCATCAACCGGGATCTGATCTAAGTTCATGGTATAGGAATTTCCTTTTTGGACGCAGATGAACTCGGATCGGCAGAGGGCCGATCGTGCAGATTGCCAAGATTTTGAATATAAAGAATAGTTATCTGCGGGTATCGGCGAAAATCAGCGTCCTAATTTAAATTTGCATCAGTTTTTCGTTCTTCCCCTTGACGGACAGTTTATTGATTATGCAGATACTCCAAAGAGCCCGGAAGAACATTGTCCTTAAATTTATTGCTGAAGCCCTGATTCGTTCCCTGGCTTTTCTTTTTATTATTGTTGCAGCCCGGTATTTGGGTGACCGGGATTTCGGGCATTATTCCCTGGCCTATTTTTTTGCCGGACTGTTGACCATTTTTACCGATTTCGGCTTGAATACGGTCCTGATCCGGGATATTTCCCGGGAGCATCGCCTCCTTAGCCGCTATGCCGGGAACGTCCTTTCTATAAAAATCGTCATTTCCCTGGCCTTGTTGCTCCTGGGTCCCGGGTTCCTCTATCTCGTCGGTTACCCTCACGACCTCGTTCTTATGGTTTTTCTGAGCATGATTTATTTGCAGGGCAATCACTTGTTGGACTTCCTGATCGCCCTGACGAATGGTCTGGAAAAAATGGAATATGAGCTTTTGATTAAAAGCCTGTATAAGGTCCTGGTGGTGGCCATTCCCCTCGTTTTTCTCTGGCAGGGATACGGGTTATGGGGTTTTTTGCTCGCACTGGTCGGCAGTTACGGGGTCAGTTGTCTATTGTCCGGAGCGGTGGTCTGGAAAAAAATTACCCCCCTGGTATTGCACTGGGAGATGGGTTTATGGAAGCAACTCCTGCGTTCAGCCTGGCCTCTCGGTCTTTCCGGCTTTTTCATGACCGTTTACGTTAAAGTCGATATGGTCATGCTCTCTTTTTTCGGGGTTTCTCCGGCTGAAATCGGGTGGTATTCGATTCCCGTCAAGGTTGTAGAGATGTTCTCTCTGTTCCCCATGTTGATTATGGCCGGTCTTTTTCCCATTTTTTCGGTATTGACTTCTGAAGATCGGCAGGCCTTTGAAAGGAATTATCAAAGGACCCTGCATTATCTGACCATGGTCTCTATCCCTTTGGTTCTGGCAACTTTTGTTTTGTCCGATTCCTGGTTGGTTTTTTTCTTCGGACCCACCTTTGCCAAATCGGTCCCCTCTTTGAAAATCTTAATCTGGGTCTTGCCTTTTATCTTCCTTAATTATGTTTTTATTAATACCTTAATCGCCTTAAACCAGGAAAAGATGATTACCTGGGGGAGTGGAATAGCGGTTCTTTTTAATGTGGGTCTCAACACCATTATATTGCCCCGATACGGTTATTTGGGAGCCAGTTGGACAACGGTCGTCACCGAAGTCTTTCTCTCGGTTTGTTTTTTGGGGGTCCTCCAACGTTCTTTTTTCCATCTTCCCCTTTTAGGACCGGGCCTGAGATTAGGGATCAGCGGCGGTTTGATGGCTGTTCCCCTTTGGGGGTTGAAGGGTTGGCCCCCGGGCTTGGTTTGGCCCCTGGCCGTAGCCGGGTATGGAACGGGTCTTGTTTTTTTCCGCCTCTTAACCTGGGAAGACTGGGCGCTGTTGAAAAGAATAGTGGGGCATTCTCAGACTTCGATGGAGGATCTTAAGCGATGAAAGTGGCCATCGATGTCAGAACCGTTCTGCCGAACCGTTCCGGGGTCGGCAATTATGTCCTGCACCTGATACAGAATTTAAGAAAGGTTGATCCTGATTCGATTTATTTTTTTCTGTCCCTGAAAAAAAATTTATCTTTTCTGGGACCCTTGGCCCCGGAACAAAATCCTCTGCAAACGGTCTTTTCGCACGAAAATCATCCCCTGGGAGATTTCTGGGAGCATTTCATCTTACCCATCCGCCTGATGAAAAAAGGGATCGATGTTTTTCACGGCCCGGCCTCTTTGATTCCTTTTCGGAGGGATCATTATCAGGTTGTGGTCACCATTCACGATCTGGTTGCCTTCCTCTTCCCGGAAACCATCCCGTTGAAATACGGGGCTTATATGCGCTATCTGCTGCGACAGGCCGTGAAGCGGGCCAATAAGATTATTTCCGTTTCTCATCACACCCGGCAGGACTTAATCGAAATCTTAAAAGTACCTTCGGAAAAAATTGTCGTCATTCATGAGGCCCCTTCCCCGATCTTTCGTCCTTATGATCGCAACAAGGTTCGAACCCTTTTAAAAGAACGGTATGGGATCCAAAAAAAATATATCTATCATCTGGGTAACATAGAACCCCGAAAGAATTTGATTGTTCTTCTGCAGGCCTTTACCCGGGTCTGTCAAGAACTGGGGACTGAATACCAGTTGGTGGTGAGCGGTCAAAAAGGGTGGCTGATCCGCTCCTTGAGTCATTTTTTAAAGAATTATCCCATGCGGGATCAGGTCCTTTTTACCGGTTACGTCCCGATGGAAGACCTGCCGCTTCTTATGAATGGAGCGGAGATTTTTGTTTTTCCGTCTCTTTATGAGGGATTTGGGTTGCCGGTCCTGGAGGCCATGAGCTGTGGAACCCCGGTGATTTCTTCCAATCGCTCTTCCATCCCCGAAATCGTCGGGTCGGCCGGTGTCCTGATTGACCCGACCGATGTCCGGGAATTGGCACACCGGATAGTTTATCTGTTGAGAAATGGGGAAGAAAGAAGGCGACTGAGTCTATTGGGCAAAGATCAGGCCGCTCGATTTTCCTGGGAAGAGGTGGCCCGAAAAACCTTGGATGTTTATCGATCGGTTAAATATGCGAATCCTTTTTGATGCCAGAGTCCTGGGAGAACAGATGCATGGGATCGCCCGCTATTGCCTGAACCTGCTTCAGCAACTCCTGGCAGAAGAGAGGGGCCATGAATACCTGGTCTTGATCAGCCAGGCCCAGGTCAAAGAGTGGTTCAAACCTTCCGCGAAGGTCCGCTGGATTATTAACACCACTCCTATGTACAGCCTTCAGGAACAGTTTTTATTGCCTTATCAGATACGGAAAGAGGACTTTGATTGTTTCCATTCACCGACCTATACCATCCCCCTGAGCTTATCGGCCAAGGGGATCATGACCATCCATGACTTGATTCACTTACTGTTCCCAAAAGATTACGGTCTTCACCATCGTCTTTTTTATTCCCTTTTGGTCCGCCCTTCAATCAAGCGGTGCCCGAAGGTTTTTACCGTTTCCTATCAATCGAAGCAAGATATTATTCATCTCTTAAAGGGCCAAGAGCAGCAGATTGTGGTCACCCCAAACGGCTTGGATCCCCATTGGGCACCCCGATCGCTGGAGACCGGCTTTGTGGACCGGTACGGATTGAATAAAGGTTATGTGCTTTATGTCGGCAACCCAAGACCCCATAAGAATTTTCAGAGGGTCCTTTTCGCTTTTGAGAAACTGATTCAAGAGGATCGCTATCCCGGAAGACTGGTGGCCGTTGGCATTGCCCCCTCTTCGCTTTCCAATGGATTACAGGGCCGGGTTATTTTTTTGCCCCAATCCAACGACCGGGAATTGGCTCTGTTTTATTCCGGGGCCGACCTTTTGGCAGCCCCCTCTCTTTATGAAGGATTCGGCTTGCCGGTCCTGGAGGCCATGGCTTGCGGCTGTCCGGTGCTGATCGGGAATCAGGGGGCCTTGCCGGAAATTGCCGGGGAGGCCGGTATTCAAGTGGACCCTTATGATGTAAATGCCATAGGGGCAGGGATCAGGGATATACTTGCTGATTCGGCACTTCGACAGGAATTAAGAGACCGGGGTCTGAAAAGGGCGGCCCTTTATACCTGGGAAAAAACGGCCCAAAAGGTTTTGGAGACTTACCGGGAATTGGAGGAAAAATAGAAAATTCGTATCTCGTATTTCGTATCTCGTACTTGGACATTGGACATTCGACATTGGACTTTGAATACTAACGGCACCTGAAGAATAGATGACCACTGAATTTCAAGAGAATTTTGAAAAGTTGCAAACCCTCCGTGTGGCCCTGGTTCACGACTGGCTGACCGGCATGCGGGGTGGGGAAAAATGCCTGGAAGTTTTTTGCGATATTTTTCCGCAGGCGGATATTTATACGCTTCTTCATATAAAAGGGTCGGTCGCTCCTTCTATCGAAAGGCATCGGATTCGAACTTCCTGGATTCAACATCTCCCATGGGTGGATCGAAATTACCGTAATTTTCTTCCTTTGTTTCCCAGGGCTATCCAATCTTTGGATATAAAAGGCTATGATCTGATCCTTTCCAGCAGCCATTGTGTGGCCAAAGGGGTTCGGGTTCCTTCCCAAACCGTACACATCGCCTATATCCATACCCCCATGCGCTATGTCTGGGATATGTATCCGGTCTATTTTGGAAAGAACTCGACTGCCGGTCGGCCGGCAAAAATTATGATGCCGGCCATACGCCCTTTTTTACAAAGATGGGATAAGCATTCCAATGACCGTGTGCACTATTTCCTGGCCAATTCCGATCATGTCCGCCGGCGCATCCTGAACTATTATGGTCGTCAGTCCGAGGTGATTCCCCCTCCGGTTGACGGCCGACTTTTTACTATTTCTCCGGAACCTCAGGATTATTATCTTATCGTTTCAGCCCTGGCCCCTTATAAGCGGATAGACCTGGCCATCCGGGCCTTTAACCGGCTCAACAAGCCCCTGGTCATTGTCGGGACCGGTCCCTTAAAAACCCAACTTCAGGGTATGGCTGGAAAGAATATTACCTGGCTGGGATGGCAAGAGGGAAAGGATCTTAGAAAATTATACGGGCAATGCCGGGCCTTGATTTTCCCGGGCGAAGAGGACGCCGGCATAACACCCTTGGAGGCCCAGGTCTCTGGCCGGCCGGTGGTGGCCTTCGGCCGGGGAGGGGCCTTGGAAACGGTTGTCCCCCTGGAGGATTATCTGGAAGGGCGGAAGGATTTTTTCAGCGGGATTTTCTTTCCGGAGCAAACCGAGGATGCTCTCGGGGAGGCCATCGAAAGGCTGGAGGAACAAGCCCATCTTTTGAATCCGGATAAAATCAGGACCCATGGCCTTCGGTTTGACCGGGAGATTTTTAAAGAACGCATTATTCAAAGCATTATTGAAAAAATAAAATTAGAAAGAAATGGAACATGAAACGAGCCTTGATTACCGGGATAACCGGTCAGGATGGAAGCTATTTAACCGAACTTTTACTTTCCAAAGGCTATGAGGTCCATGGCATCGTCCGTCGGATGGCTCTGGAAGATCCGCTCCATCGTCTCTGGCGGCTCCGTCATGTCCTGGAAAAGGTTACCCTCCATGCCGCTTCCATGGAAAGTTACCCCAGCCTTTTTAACGTGATCGAGACTATTGAGCCGGATGAGTGTTATCATCTGGCGGCCCAGAGTTTCGTCAGTTATTCCTTTGAGGATGAATTTTCGACCATTAATACCAACATCAACGGCACGCATTATTTACTGTCATCCATAAAACGAAAGGCCCCCCATTGCCGGTTCTATTTTGCCGCTTCCAGTGAAACCTTCGGAAAGGTCCGGGAGACGCCCCAGGACGAAAATACCCCTTTCCACCCCCGTTCTCCCTACGGCATTTCGAAGGTGGCCGGGTTTGAACTGACCCGGAATTACCGGGAGGCCTATAACCTCCACGCTTCCTGCGGTATTTTATTCAATCATGAGTCCCCCCGCCGGGGTCACGAATTTGTCACCCGGAAAATAACTTCCCATGCCGCTTTAATCAAGTTAGGGAAGGAGAAGCGGATCAAATTGGGAAATATCAAAGCCAAGCGGGATTGGGGACATGCCCGGGATTATGTCCGCGCCATGTGGTTGATGCTGCAACAGGAGAAACCGGATGATTATGTCATTGCCACCGGGAAATGCCACACCGTAGAAGATTTCCTGGAAAGGTCCTTTTCCCTGTTGGGGCTGGATTATCAACAGTATCTGGATATCGATCCGACCCTTTACCGCCCCTCGGAAGTCATGACCCTCATGGGGAATTATTCCAAGGCCGAGAAGGTTCTCGGTTGGCAGCCGACGATACCTTTTGAGGAATTGGTCCGGGAAATGGTGGAAAAGGATTTTGATTTATATACCAAAGGGACGTAATGGAAGGAACCCAGATCATGGAAGAAATTCTGATTTACTCTCTGCCGGCCTGACCGGAGTGCCTGACGGCGAAAGAGTTCTTTCGTCAAAGAGGGATTGCTTTTCAGGAATTCGATCTTTCCAAAGACCAGACGGCCGTCACCCGGATGCTCAGGTTGACCCGGCAGAAGAGGGTACCGGTCATTCAAAAAGGGGAGAATTACGTGGTCGGGTTTAACGCCCAAGAGATTGAAAAATTAATCACCACCTGACCCGGCGTCGAAAAGCGCTTTTGGATTATCCAACATAAATATTTTGACTTACTTTTAAAAATAGAGTACATTTTTTATAAGTAAGATCCGGATACGGGAGGGATTATGGAGAATATCGTGGTCACTTCAAAAGGACAGGTCGTCATTCCTGTAAAATACAGAAAAAAATATAACCTTAAGAAAGGAACACGGCTTTCATTGATTGAACGTGAGGGCGAGCTCGTTCTGAGGCCGATTACCGATGAATTTATCCGGGCCATGGCCGGAATGACCGGCACCAAAGGAAGACTTCTAAAGGCCTTAAAGGAGGAGAAAAAAAAGGAAAGGATGTTATGAACCGATGATGAGAGTTCTGGACTCTTACAGCCTCATCGCCTATCTGGAAGGCGAAAAGGGGATGGAAAAGGTGATTGAAGTCATCCAAGATGCCAGAGATTCCAAAGCGGATCTGCTCTTATCTCTGGTGAATTGGGGAGAAGTCTATTATATTACCTTGAGAGAAGCCGGACGAAAACGTTTGGAAGAGGTGGTCCAATTGATTTCAGCCCTCCCCATCCGAGTTGTTTCGATAGACCTTGAAATGACCAGGCAGGCCGCTGAGTTCAAATCCTGTAAAAGGATGTCCTATGCCGATTGCTATGCCGCTGCCACGGCAAAATTATATAAAGCCGAACTGGTTACCGGAGATCCCGAATTTAAACAGGTAGAAAAAGAGATCAAGATTTTATGGATTCATTAAGGCACGAGGCCTTAAGAAATGCCGAGCGGGCGATGACGATCTCCTCGTTAGTGGGGATGACCAGGATCTTCACCGGACTCCGGTCGGTGTTGATGAACCCGGTCCGGCCGTTAATGACCTCTTGATTTTTCTTTTCGTCGATCTCCACGCCTAAAAATTCCAGACCTTCCAGCATGCCGGCCCTGACCTCCGGGGCATTTTCACCGATGCCGCCGGTAAAGATAAGGGCATCCGCTCCCCGTAGAACAAAGAAATAACCCCCAAGATATTTTCGCAGAGAATGGACGAATCCTTTAACTATGGTCGGGCCACGACAACTTTTTGATTATTCAGTATTACTGTCCCAGAAATAGGTATTTTCAGGGTCTATATCGTCCTTTTCAGCCCCCAAAAATGCCTTATAGGGAGCAGGACTCTCCCGGAGCTGATACCCTTCACTGCCTTCTACGAGGTCGCGTCCTATGGCTCTGAAGCCCAAACGTGCTTTCACATCCTCAGCAAAAGATTTGCTCCCCACGGCAATACTGCCCGTCCATTCGTCTTGACGCG
>CAZVHO010000070.1:0-23434 GCA_964627515.1 uncultured Thermodesulfobacteriota bacterium
GGGTCGGGCCATCCGAATGAGTTGAATTCCCCTTAAATTCTTAAAATTAGGATTCTAACCGGAACTCGGGGAACCTCTTCTTTCTTACCTTGGCTGCAATGTCTTCAAACTGACTGATTTGGATCGATCCGTCAGGAAATTTGGCGATGATTTCCAGATCACCTCCCATGGCCTTGATAAAATTTCTTAAAGTGCTGATATACATGTCTGTCCGCCTTTCAAGCTTCGATACCGCTGCCTGCTTAACAGACAATGTTTGCGCCAGCTGTTCCTGACTTAAATTCCTGGCATGACGTAACTCCTGTAAAGGCATGGCCTCCAATAACGCCTTGGCCTTCTCCGCTGCTTTTTTTCTTGCTGCGGGTTTCATTTTATTTCTCAGGATAGAGTAAGGTTTGCTCATAAGCCGCCCCCCTGATCTTCTTCTAAGGATTTCAAATGGTCTTCATAAATTCTTTCGGCTAATGGCACGTATCGTTTGTACCAACGCCCACCGCCGGTCTTTCTGCCGCCAATAAGCAGGATAGCTGTTCTGCGGGGATCGAAAGCATAAAGGATTCTATACGGTTTTCCTTTATGCTGAACTCTCAATTCTCTTATGGCGCGGTACTTAACCCCTTTGACATCCGAGCTAAAGGGAAACGGCAAATGTGGTCCCTTTTCCTCCAGCAAACCGACTACCGCGTCAATGTCGATCTGTTCTTCCTCGTCCAGACCAACCCACCATGATTCAAATTCATCGGTATATTCAACGCTCCATGCCATAAATGGAATATAACCTTTAAGGAATATCAAGTCAACGGTTTTTTGGTTTTTTGGTGTTGGAAAACGGTCTATTTTTGCTGAAAAAGTCGGACCATCGGTTTTTCAGACTACATCGTATGATCTTTATGAATGTTTTTTATGGCTTTTTTTATATCTGGGGGAATGAGGGGGCTCTGATTTATTCGGTAAATTGTAGATTTAAATTGGACTTACTTTCCGCCGGACAATTCACCAGAGTGGTTTGTACATTATACTCGAACCAAAGCTTTATCTGAAGATAATCAATGAGACTATTACCACTGGCTACCTTTATCGTCCTCGGGTCTGGAATAAAATTCACAACGGGAAATAATTTAATCATATCCAAAACGGCAAAATTAACCATGTAATTATAGAGCTTATTGGCATCAGCCTTAATATGACCTTTAACATTTTCCTTTGTTACTGTTATGACGCTTATCTGGATAGATGGCTCTTTTCTTAATAATGAAATAACCTTAGCGACGAACTTTTTTTCTCAGCGACGGAGAGATCTTTCCCTTTAAGTTCGTAAGCGGTTGATTGCTTTCTATCCAGGTATATTTCTTTTACAATTTTTTTTGGAAGATGGGAAAGGTCTTTGGGGACTATCAGGGTTGCTATCGTTAGGTAGCGGCTTGATCCGCCGGCCCGGTGTGGCTTATCAAAGGTCCAGCTTAAATCTCCGCTTTCGTCAAGATAAAGGTTCATGTTAATTGCAAAAAAAATAGCGGCCCCTGGGGCTGGTGCGCTTATATCGCACTTATGACGCCTTTCGGCCTCACAGTTTTCCCAGGATTTACCCGCTGATTAGAAATATCAGCGCATATTCGGTATATTAGTCAAGCTATTTTTGGCATTTTCAGCGCCGCCCAGTTTCCGTCACCTTCCTGTCACTTTATCTGACCCGTTTTTTGGTATGCAGATCTAATAATATCAACAAGTTAATGGCGGAGAGGGTGGGATTCGAACCCACGGTACACCTTTTGGGCGTACAGCCGATTTCGAGTCGGCCCCGTTACAGCCACTTCGGTACCTCTCCGTTTCGATTTTGGATTTCAGATTTCGGATTTTGGAATTAATAAACCCTTATCTGTTTGGCTTTTTGAAATTCAAAATACTTTTTTATTTTTAGACAGGATTGCAGATTTTTTCTTAAACCTTTCACCCTGTACCTTGAACCTTGGACCTTTTTTATGCTTCATTGCCCCGGCAGGCCTTAAAAAATCTCTGGATCAGCTCCCGGCATTCCCTCTCCAGGACCCCCGAGATTACCTCAAAGCAATGGTTCAGCCGCCGGTCCTGCGAAATATCGTATAAAGACCCCAAGGCACCGGCCTTGGGATCAGATGCCCCGTAAACCACTTTGTCCACCCGGGCCTGGATCACTGCCCCGGCGCACATCAGACAGGGTTCGATGGTGACGAACAAGGTCGATCCCGGCAACCTGAAATTATTCAAAACCCGGGCCGCCTCCCGCAAAACCAGCATTTCGGCATGGGCCGTAGGATCATTATTTTGCCGGGTCCGGTTATGATCAGCGGCTATTATCTCTCCGGCAGAAGAAACCAGAACCGCCCCGATAGGGACTTCCTCTTCAAGGTAAGCCTTCTCGGCCTCCTTAAGGGCCAGGGCCATCAATTCTTCGGTTTTAAAGATCGTTCCATCCTCCGTTATTTTAATAAATTGACAGGGCCCCGATGTCAAGATATTTCATCTTTATTCAATTACTTCAATGGCATGGCAGGCGCGGACGGAATGGTGACGGTCATCGGACCGGACAATTTAAAGATCAGCTCTATGCCTGCCTTAAGAAACAAATCTTCCTTCCCGGTAACATAGGCCAAAACCGCCCCGGTCCCGCCGCCGAGGGCGATTCCCGTCAGGGCCCCTGGGGTTTGTCCCAGAAGGGTGCCCACTCCGGCCCCCACTATGGCCCCCACTCCGATAAGACCGATATTGCGTAACAGGTGGGCCCGGCCTTCTTTTTGGAAAGGTTCGGTGGTTATGGGATTGACCGTTTCATTGGACAAGATAATCCGCACCAGTTTGAGTTCCAGCAAGGCTGTGCCGCTGAAATGTCCGGATTCAACGGAACGGGAAATAACCCCGATCAGGGGAACCCCGGCAGGAACCACTACCTGGGTCCCGATTAACAGGGGCTCTTTGAGGGTGGCGAAAAAAGACTGATTGGCCCGATGGGTTGAGGTTCGGATGGATTGATTCAACTGGACTTTAATCGCGGTCCCGGGGGGGATGGTGATCTGAATGGTCTCTGCAACAGGAGAAGAGGCCTTGACCGCCTCGGTTTTTTTCGGGGTCCCCCCTTTGTTGGAACCCATGGCCGGCAGTTCCGGAGCAGTGAACCCGCCTGCCGAAACCATGAAAAGAAGGATCAGGATAAAATATTTTTTCATTGTCTATTTTTTATATCGGTCATGGCAGGACTTTTTCATCCTTTTCAGCTCTTCCATCTGTTCAAAAATCGCCCGATTATTCCCTTGTTTTATCTTTTCTCCTATTCGCTGAACCAAGTCAAGGAATTGCTGTAAAATTTCAGCCGGCACTTTCCCGGTCTCCAGGGCAAATTCCCGGCAGCTTTTTTCAAAAACCGGTAAAATCTCCTCCGGGGAGCCTTTTCCTTTTTCCAGGGCAACTTTTAAATCAGAAAAACTCTGGGCCATCTTTTTTTTGGATTCCAACATAAACCTCTCCCTGTTTTTAGAACAAAAACCGTATTTTCAAACACCTAAAGTATTACAACTTTAATTTTTCCGAACCCTTTCCGGGGGAACGACTCGACGGATAAAAAAACCGGATAGGAGACAAAACATCCCCAGATAATTAAAAACGATGAAGTAGTTATCATCCAGGAGATCCAGAAGATAGCCACCCAAAGAAGGACCGAGTAGGCCGGAGAGAAAACCATAGGCAGTAAAGACCAGGCCTAAAATGGCCCCGAAGTGTTTCATTCCAAAACAATCGGCAACCAGGGGGGCAGAAACGGCAAATAAGGTTCCAAAGGCGAAGCCGATAATGGCTGACAAAATGATCAGGGCCGGGAAGGTATTCATGTGCGGCAAAATTAAATATGCACAACCAGCCGCAAAAAAAGTAAGGCTCATGATCCCCGTCCTTCCCCATTTATCGGAAAGAAATCCCATGATTATCCGGCTCAGGCCATTGGTGATATTAAAAGAACTCAAGATCATAACCGCCCAGGGGATGGCCAGCCCCTGGGACAGTCCGAAATTTACGGAAAGAACCACCATGGCAATACCGGCAGCCCCTTGAAAAGCCCAGGTCAGCCAAAGAAACCAAAAATTTTTGGTCTGAAGACTTTCAATAACGGTCAATGACCTTTCTGATTCCATAGGCCGGACCTGGATGTCCTTTTCTTTGAGGCGGGGGTTTGAATCCATCTCCGGGACCCCGGTAAACCAGGCAGCCCCAATACCCACCAACAAGGCTGCACCGGCCAGGATTATATTCATTGTAAAATAACCCATGGAATTAAGGAGATGACCGAACACAGGGGCCATAATGGCCGCCGAGGCACCGAAGGCCAGGTTGACGATCCCTGAGACCAGGCCCTTCTTTTCCGAAAACCAGCGCTGTACCGATGTCAGAGCCGGGATATAGATAAAACAGGAGGCCGTACCATTCAAAAAAGCCCAGAGATAAAGCATAGGCAGTGTTGAGGCATAGGCGATTAAAAAGGTATTTAAGCCGCAGAGGAGGGCCCCGATGGTGATCATCTTGCGGGTGCCAAATCTTTCCTGCCAGTGACCGACAAAAAACATAAAAAGCCCGACCGCGGCCAGGACAAAAAAGAGGGTATTGCCGATGGGACCCTTTCCAACCTGGAACATCTTCTGCCACAGAGGCCCCATGACCCCGGGAAAACCGAAGATAAAGGCCCCGGGCCAAAAAATGGCTGCCGAACTCCCGGCCACGGCCATAATTCCTTGCGTTTTATAATTCATCAAAATATCCCGATCCCAAAAATCATCTTATTTCACCGGTTGTTTGTACCAGAAAACTCTCTTTTTCATCCTTGAATTTTTTTTAAGGGGTAGTCAACCCTTCGAGTTCGCGAAGCAGCCAAGCAATTCTTCAAATAGCGACAAATGGGCCAGGGCCGCGGTCGGATAAGAAAATTGCCGGGCATAAGGTGGACCGGCCTGACCCAATCGGTCCCGTAATTCAGGGGACTGGATGAGTTGCCCGATGGCTTGGGCCAAATCCTGGGCCGTATTTTTTTTAAGGAGGAGGCCCCGTCCCTGAACCAGTTCGGTTAAGGCCCCCTTGGGACTTCCGATCACCGGTTTTCCGGATAGCATCCCTTCTAATAAAGTGATCCCCCAGCCCTCCTCTTCCAGGGAAACCAGGGCCACCACATCGGCGGCAAAATAATAAAAGGGCAGTTCTTCCCTTTGAACCAGGCCGGCATAGCGGAAATGATTTTCCAAATGATGTTCTCGAACGAATTGTCGGACCTGGTGTTGGGTCTGGTGGTCGGTCACCCCCGTGGCCAGGACCATCAGGGCCGGAAATTCTTTTTTTAAAAGATCGATGGCTTGAAGGACCGTGAGGATCCCTTTGTTCAGGCGAAAGGGACTGGTATAAATGACAAAGCGGCCGGAGACCTCCAGTTCCTTTTTGGCTTCTTCCGGAGGAATGCTCGGCCAATTCTCCCAATCGGCCCCGACCGGGATGACCTTGATTTTTTCTTGTAAAAATCCCCGGTCGATCAATTTCTTCCGCCAGAATTCGGAAACCGTGATGACAAAAAATCGTTTGGCCAGGTGATCCCCCAGGGAATGATAAAGGGTCTGGAAGGGTTTCTGGTAAGTCTCGGCCTTTACCAAAAAATGATGATAAGGGACCTGCCTGAATAAATGGAAAAGGGCGGCTACCGAAACCCTGGGGGGGAAGGGACCCCTTTGGCAGAGCAAGTTGACAATATTGGATGGTCCGCCTACGGAGTACAGGATATCATAAGGTTCCCGGACTAATTTTTTTAATTGGGTAACTGCAGCCCATCTGGAATGGAAAAAGGTTTTTATCCGGTCTTTAGCGGGCCTTTGGCCAAAGGAAAAATCGACGGTCTCGGAAATGATGCGGAGATTTGATGACCAGGAGATATCCCGGGGAGGGACCAGAGTGATCAGGGTCACCTCAACCCCCAAGGCAGCCAACTCTTCGGCCACCCGGGAAACATATAAATTTCCACCCGTGGCCAGGCCTAAACGGTCTCCGATGAAGGCGACTTTCATAAGAAAAGGTCCAAGGTTTAAGGTTTACGGTATAAGGTTTGAGGAAAACGAATCATTCTAACCCCTTCAGCCTTCAGCCTTCGGTCTTCGGTTTTGCATTTCCATTACTTTCTCAAACACCTCTAAGGTAATCCTGGCCGAGGTTTCCCAGGAAAATTTTTGAGCCTGCTCAAATCCGGCCAACCTCATTTTTTCCCTCAACTCAGGCTCCTGCGCCAGGCGCAGCATGGCCCCCTGCAACTCTTCCTCCCGGCGGGGATCGATCAGCAACCCGGCGTCACCGACGACTTCGGGCATAGAACTTACCCGGGAGGTGATCACCGGGCAGCCGCACTGCAGGGCCTCTAATAAGGGCATCCCAAAACCTTCATACCAACTGGGATAGACCAGGAACTGGGCAGCATGATAAAAGAAGACCCGTTCTGAATCGGGAACATATCCGACCCAATGAACCCGGTCTCCAATCTTCAGTTCCTCGATTTCCTTTAGGATCGGTTCCCATTTCCAACCCTGTTGTCCAACCAGAACCAGATCGTGAGGAATTTGCTCCTTGATCCCGGCAAAGGCCTTAAGCAGGGTCGGGATATTTTTCCGAGGCTCCAATGTGCCTAAAAAGAGAATGAAAGGCCTTTGCAAGCCATATTGTTTTAATAATTTTTCTAAACTCTCAGGATCTATCCAGGGTTGAAAAGATTCATCGGCCCCATGATGGACCACGGTCATCTTTTCCGGGGGAACCTTAAAAAGGGCCGTCAAATCCCGGCAGGTGCATTCTGAGACCGCCAGAATGTGATCATATCTCTTCAGCATAGCCGGATAGGCCAAATAATCCAGCACCTTTTGTACCGGGTTAAAAGGGAAAAAACGGGGAAACAGGTATCGGGTCAGATCATGGACGACCATAACGGAGGCCACCTGTGGGGGAATCCGGACAGGCCCAAAGTGGGCCGGGGAAAAAACCAAATCGAATTGAGATAAAATCTTAGGGACCAGTTGCTGGTTCCATCGGCTGACCCGCAGGGGGCCGGGGGGCAGGTCCAGGATGACCTTTTCAAACTGTTCCTTAAATGGATTGGTTTCGCGGCGGTGGTCAATCAACACGTACCGGTGCCAGGGGGCCAGCCGCTTGATATGCATAAGGACCTGGTGAAGATAATGGTCGGTGCCGGCCTTCTGTTCGCTGATTCCCCCGTAAATTATCCCGATATTGAGAGATTTGGCGGGCATAGCATTAGAAAGCATAGCGGCCGTGACCCAAAAAGTCAAATCGCATTAATCATTAACCCTGTAACAATTGCTTCCGCAGCCAGTCCAGGGCCATGACCGTCACCCGGTCCGGCAGGGATTCGGCAAAGCCCCCGATTCGGTGGGAAAAGGTCCCCACCTTTTCCCCGGCCAGGGCCATTGAAAGGATTTGCTCGCCTGGTTTTCCTTCCACCCAAACCCCCAGGCCCAATTGGCAGGCCAGGAATTCCCGTATTTTTCCCGCTAAGAATAGGGCCTGGGCTTCGTTTTTAAGGACGGCCTTTTGTTCAGGCCATCCCGGCTCGGCGGCCAAGATCAGGCTCCCTTTAAAAAAAGGACATCCGGTGGACTTGAGTCTTTGGCTGATCCTGCCCCCGGTAAAGGTTTCCACGATTCCCAAGGCATTTTGTTTCTCTTCCAATAATCGGGCCGTCACCCCTTCCAGGGTCTCTTCGCCGGAACCGAATATGAGCGCGCCCAATCGTTCCCGGATCCGGGCTTCCATGGCGGCGATCAGCCTTTGGGTTTCCTTTTTATCCCGTCCCTGGGCCGTGATCCGAATCCGGATTTCCCCTGGTGAGGCCAAAAGGCCGATGACCGGATTTTTACTTTCCCGAATAAGGTCCCCGATCTGCTCATCCACCCGGCTCTCGCCCAGGCCGCAGACTTTGAGGACCCGGTATTCGATCAGACCTTTTTCTTTCCCTAATTTTTTCTTTAAAAAGGGAATGACCGTATCCTGCATCATCGCCTTAAGTTCCCGGGGGACCCCGGGCAGAACCCCGATGATGTTACCGGCTTCCGTTTCCACCATGAACCCCGGGGCCGTTCCCTGAAGATTGGGAATGATCCTGGCCCCGGCCGGGATGAAAGCTTGCCTGCGGTTATTGGGGGCCATGACAAAGCCGGCCTGGTCAAAAAAGGACTTTATGAGCTTAAATAATTTGGGATGGAAGACCAGTTCTTTCCCGGTGACCCTGGCCACGATTTCCCGGGTCAAATCGTCTTCGGTGGGCCCGATCCCGCCGCAGGTGATGATGATTTTGGAACGCATCAAGGCCCGGCGGATGACCGAAATCATCCGTTTACGATCATCCCCGACCATGGTTTGAAAGGCCACTTCGATCCCGATCTCCTGCAACCGTCCGGCCAGGTAGGCCGTATTGGTATCCTGGATCTGCCCCAAAAGGAGTTCCGATCCGATGGCGATGATTTCGGCGGTATTGGTTTTTTTCATCGTTCTAACCCAATCCTCGCTGCCAGGAAATCCCCTGGATGTCTTTAAATGTCCAGGGATGATCAATGTTGGCCACGATGAGTCCCTTCGCGGCTGATTTGCCCGCCAATTCCTTCCACTTCAACAGCGACTCGGCATGACCCGGAAGGAGAGTGGCTGTGGCTTTAATTTCTATGGGATAAAGCAGGCCGTTGCGGTCGATTATCAGATCGACTTCCAACCCACTTTTGTCCCGCCAATAATACAATTCCGGGTGTTCGCCCCGGTGATAAAAGGCCTTTACCCACTCGGAAACCACCAGTGTCTCAAAAAGGGGGCCCATCATCGGGCCGGACTGCAAAGGTTCTGCGGCATGCAGGCCCATCAAATAGCTGGCAATGCCGGTGTCTAAAAAATAAACTTTGGGGCTTTTGATCAGCCGTTTACCCAAGTTGTTAAAATAGGGAGGGAGCAGAAAAATCTGGTAGCTGGCTTCCAGGATGCTTATCCATTTTTTGATCGTCGGTACGCTCATCCCCACATCCCTGGCCAAATCGGACAAATTCAAGATCTGCCCTGTTCTGGCCGCCACCAACCTCAAAAAGCGGTGAAAGGTGTTAAGATCTCCGACATTGACCATTTGACGAACGTCTCGTTCCAGATAGGTCTGAATATAGCTGGCCATCCAAAGCCGACGGTTGACTTTTGGGTTGACCCGGATCTCGGGATATCCGCCCTGAAGGATCCTTTTTTCAAGGGCCATAGTCGGCTGCCCCGGCTTTAATTCGGCCTTCTGTGTAAAATTAGAAAAAAATCCCTTCAGGATCCTATCCAAGTCGGTCTGACTCCCAACACGTTTCTGATTTTCTTCCAAGGAAAAAGGAAGCAGGGAAAGAACCGCCACCCGACCGGAAAGGGACTGGCTGGCTTCCTGCATTAAAGGGAAACTCTGGGAACCGGAAAGAAGCCATCGTCCCGGACGGCGGTCCAGATCGATAGCGGATTTAATGAAATGAAGCAGTTGTGGGACATACTGTATTTCATCGAGGATGACAGGCGGAGGATTATTCCTTAAAAATCCTCGAGGATCTTCTTCGATCAAACGGCGGAGATCGGGGTCTTCCAAAGAAATGAAATGATGGGTCTTCCCGAATCTTTCTTTTAAGAGGGTGGTTTTACCCGACTGCCGTGGACCGGTTACAATGGTCGCCGGAAAGGTTTTCATGGCCGACCGTATGGCCTTTTCCAAAATTCGGGGAACCATAGCCTTTATTTATACTTTATCCAAAATTAAACTTCAAGTTTAAATTTGTCCAATGAAGCGAATCCTTTAAATATAATCCGTAAACAGCAACAGGCCATCGAGTCGATTTTCGATTACGTCAATCATCAGTTGGATAGCCAGGCACATTAAACATAGGACTTTGAACAGGATAATCCCTTTCAGGTTTCGTAGCAGGCTACTATCTCGCCGAAGTAAAGGGTATGGTAATCCTTTTGCGGATAAAGAGACGACTCAATATTTTTATCCAGAAAGGCCGGGTTCATTGCGGACTTGTAGACTATTTTGCACTCGTAATGATGCCCCGTGGTTTTGATAATCGGTGAAACAACCTTACTTCCGCTCGTAATTTCAAGATTGCATGCTTTAAATTTGTCTACGTCCCGGCCGGATTTCGAACCGCAAAAGGCGGTTTCTTTGCCCATATCACCCGCCGGCACGGTAACGGTAAAATCCTCGGCTGCTTCCATGATACCAAAAGTATGTCTCGAAGATCGCACCGCGACCATCATGATCGGCTTTTGCCAGATAAACCCGAAAGTCGCCCAACCGATAGTCATGGTATTGAGGGCGTTTCCGGCTTTTACCGTTAAAAAGGCCCCTTTTTTGATTTTCTTGAGGTTATCCTCGGCAATACCCATATAATTTAAATCTTTCATCTCAGTCTCCTTATGTTAATGTTAAGCCTCGCGGTCCGAACCTACCTTACTAAATGCCCACAGTGGTTTCAAGCTGATTTATTTTTTTCATAGCCCGGAGACCGCTTTTCCAGAAAAGCCCTCATTCCTTCCCTGGGTTCCTCGGTTTGATAACAATCCCGGAAAGCCCTGATCCCGGCCTCGATGGATTCACTGAGCTTGAACTCCATCCATCGGGCGATCAGCTCTTTTTGGAGAATCATGGCCGTGGGTCCGTTCTGCAATATTTTTTCAACCCATTGTCCGGTCACGTGGGCGAGGTCTTCCCGGGGAACGATCTTGTTTATCAAGCCGATGCGCTCGGCTTCCCGGGCATCGATCATTTCTCCGGTATAAACCAGTTCGGCCGCCCGGCCAAGACCGATCAAACAGGGAAGAATGGCTGCTTCGATCACCGATGGAATGCCCACGCGAACTTCAGGCATACCGAAGCGGGCATTATCTGAGGCGATGCGTAAATCGCAGGCGGCCGCCAATTCCAGCCCCCCGCCCAGGGCAAACCCATTGATGGAAGCGATGACGATCTGTTTGGCCTGCCGGATGCTCAGAAAGCAAAGGTGAAGGTCGGTGATGAAACGCTCGGCCTCTTCCGGGTTCAGGTCCATCATGGCCCGCACATCGACTCCCCCCACGAAGGCCCGGTCGCCGCTTCCCGTCAAAACGATAGCACGAATATCCTTCCTGGCGCTCCGGCTTTTTATGACGTCGGTAAGATCCAGGATGAGTTCGTGGGTCAGGGTGTTTAAAAAATCAGGACGATTGATGGTAATAGTAACCACAGGTCCGTTTTGATCAGTCAGAATCATAGGCCGCCTTTCGGTTTTTGTCATGTTTTCTGATCCGGCACTGAGGGACGTTTCAGAGAACCTCCAATTTCTTCCGTATCTTTCCTTTTCCTTATACCAGTCTGGTTCGGTATCCCTCAGAAATTCAATGGAGTCCTCAATCGGTATAGGCTCAGAAACCGTCTCCGGATGATCTTATAAGTCGGAGAGATATAGCTGAACCTCCCATTCTTCCTCAATATGTGAATGAAGTGGACTACGTCCCCCTTCCCGATTCAATCGCCTCTCGGACGTAAGTCTCGCGCAAGTAATTGGGGTCAAACCTTGATTTGTGATTATTTTTTTCATATTGACCCCTCATCTATCGATCCACTGTAATCCTGTCGCTAATAACTTTGGCACGTCGGCTGATGGCCGAATAGGTCAGACCGAAGTAAACACCGATTATAGCATTAGATAGCTGTCCTGTTTGTCAATTCTTTCACAACTATTTGACTTGAAAACCTTTGCTCTATAATTAATCATAAATCAAGGTTTGACCCCAATTAGTATTACGAGGCGATCCTGAATCACCAAGTTCCCTGAGAGCGTCCAGAAGTGGTCCCATCCACAAGACGAATTCTGCTCTTTTATTTTTTCGTTGTGCCATGATGTTCTTTTTCGCTTTCGTTTAAGTTATTCTATAGAGCCTCTTGCAAATTTTTAAATTTGATTAAAATAGGTCAGGCATCCTGCCTGACAATAGGTTGAAAACCATTAAATAGTCAGCCGAGACGGCGGACCTATTGGGTGTTAATTTTGCAAAATTTAGACTTTTGAAAGAACCTCTATAGTTTCTGGATAACTCCACAACCCGAGAAGTTCCTCCAGGTCTGCATAAAAATACAATTTATATTGGCTACCCTTTTCAGGGGTATCCAAATATTCCATATCTCACTTAAATCTTTATGAATAATCAATAATCTTCTGGCATATTTTTTACAACCATTTATTTTATTTCTTCTGTATATCATGCCCTCTCTAAGGTTATACAGAGAGAAGGGAATTATGCTTTTCTGTTATAAGGATCTCGAGTTTGCAATTTTATTTTGCAGCCCAAAACAAAAAACCCCATCTCGGCCCGCCTTCAAGGGATATCCAGTTGTATCTTGACGGCGTCCTCAACCTTGCCCATGTCTTCCACGGAAAGAATGCCTGCCCGTTTAAAAAGCCGTGTCTTGCTGACGGTCGCCAACTGGTCAGCCATGGCCTTGCTGTCTTTGCCTTCAAAAACAACCAGTGCCTCGCTGGGATAGAGGCGATCGGTCTTCCCGGTGAGAGGGACAACCTGAACTCTATTGAGAAACTTGTTAGAGGCGTCGTTGCTGATAATAACGGCCGGACGTTTCTTCCGGATCTCCCCGCCAACGGAGGGATCAAAATTAACCCACCAGACCTCACGCCGTTTCATGGGCAACATCCTTGAAGGTACTCTCCGCCCATTCCCTGGCTTCCCGTTCCCGTTTCTTATCTTTTGCCATTTCGGCATAAGCCGCTTCCAGATTGGGACGGACCACGTGAGGACGGACTATTTCCTGGACGAATCGGCTGATCTTCCGGGGGCCGATGATCTTTCGGAGACCCTCATAAACCTCTTCATCAACGGTTATGGTCAATTTTTTCTGCATCTTACACCTCTTATACGTATACCATACGTATAGTCTCTCGGGTTGTCAAGAGGGAAATGCTTTTCGGCTTGGTGAACCTTGGTGCATCTATGGGTCCAATATTCCCCTTTAGTCGTTGACAATTATTTCCGATAGTATCAAGGTAGTTTTGATTTATTGAAAGGGATCGATGCAAAGACCAAATCATGGATACCCCACCAGGAAAACCTATCACTGAAATAAAAATAACCCGGAGTCCCAAGCGGAAAAAGACGGTAAGCGCTCGTTTGAATAACGGGGTGCTGGCCGTCTGCGCCCCTTCAAGCATTTCTGATAAAGAACTTAATAAGATAGTCACCAGACTCACGGAAAGGCTTCTCAAGAAAAACCTCAAAAGGGAATTGGACCGGAAACAGGACCTGAAAGAAATAGCCGAAAAGCTGAACCGGGCCTATTTTGGCGGGCGATTGCAGATCACCTCTATAGAATATTCGACCAATCAGAATTCAAGATACGGCTGCTGCAACCTGAAAACCGGACGGATCCTCATATCCCACCGGTTGGCCGCCATGCCGGATTGGGTCCGGGATTATGTAATCGTCCACGAACTGGCCCACCTGATAGTCCCCAACCACAGCCGGCCTTTTCATGACCTGACCGACAGGTACCGGTGGAAAGAGCGGGCCATCGGTTACCTGATGGCCAAGGGATATGGGGAAGACGAGACGGATATCAACGAGCTTTAGTTCAAAAATAGAAAATAAGGCATGAGGGACGAGGCGCCCCCCTACCCTCTCCGAGGGGGAGGGCAGGGGGGTTCATTCTGAATTCTGGCTCCTGGATTCTGGATTCCGTAGGTCCGGTCTATCCTTCTTTCTTCGGCCGGTCCAATCCTTTGATGATCTGGGAGCGGATCATACGCGGAAGCATCATGTGGTGATGGGGGCAGATGGATTTCGGATTCTGGTAGGCACTGTCGGTGAAGGCCACCATATAACGCCGAAGCTCCTCAAAACGGACCACCTCATCCACAAAACCCCTTTTGGCACAATAGACCGGCCGGGACTGGTCATAGTATTGCTGGGCCAGGGCATTCATCTTGTCGATAATCGGCTGTAACGGTTTGCCACTATCCTTTTCTTTAACCAGCCTTCGGGAAAAGGAGGCGGCCGCCGCGGTTTCCCCGTGCATGACATAAATCTCGGTCGTCGGGGTGCCCAGGGTAAAGGCGTTGTGATTATTGGCTGTGGGCCCGCCCATGACGTAATGGGCCGCGGCCGTGCCTTTTCTTAAGACCACCAGCATCATGGGCACATCGGTCTGCTCGATGGAATAGATCAGGGACTGGCCTAAACCCAGGAGCTCGGCCTTCTCGGCAATATCGCCGACATCAATCCCCGAGGTATCCTGAAACCAGACAATCGGCACCCGGTCCCGGCCGCACTGGGTCACAAATTCATTCATCTTGATCAGACCCTGGCGATAAAGCTTCCCCCCGATGCCGATATATTCGTTGGTGTATTCCGGATAATTAGCTCCCAGGAAACCCTGGCGGTTGCCGATGACCCCCACTAAAAATCCGTCCATTTTGACCAGACCGGTATAGATCTCCGGACCAAAACCGGGGCGGAATTCCAGGTGTTCGCTTCCGTCCACCAACCGGGCCAGGAAGTTATCAAAATCATAAACACCCTTTTGGTTAAAAGCAATAAGCGAAGGCAGGTCGGTCAAGGGGTATTTGGGCTCGGCCGGTTTAGCCACCCGGAAAAACCGGGGGTTATAGGCCGGCATCTCGGCCATATATTCTTTCAAGGCCTCCAACACCTGGGTCTCTTCTTCAAAAACGGCCCGGAAAAATCCGGTGGAGTCATAATGGATCTTGACACTGCCCGGGGGGACCTGCTTGAAGTGGCGGGTGGCCTCGATGATCTGTTCGGCCCCTTCTTCGTCAAAAGATCCCCTGGGACTCATACCGCTGACGATTCCGCCGCCGCCTACGGCGATATTGCAATTCTTATGGGCGAACAAGATGGTGGGGCTGATGCCCTGGTAGCCGCCTCCGGCCGGGTTGGTGCCGTAAATGCCAGCCAAAATCGGGATACCCAACTTTTCCAGTTCCGCGTGGCGGAAGAAGGTGGTGCCGTTTCCCCGGCGGTCGGCATAGACCTCCTGTTGTTCGGTGAGCTTGACCCCGGAGCAGTTGACCAGCCAGACCAGGGGGACATGGAGGCGTTTGGCCAGATCCGTCACCCGCAACTGATTTTCCGCCTGTCCGCTGATCCAGGCCCCGGCCATGACCTTGTTGTCAAAACCGATCAAAACGCACCACTTGCCGCTGATGCGGGCCAGACCATCGATTACCCCGGTGGTCCCTTCCTCGTTGTCCTTGGGATTATATAGGGTATGGAGCGGACAGAAAGTCCCCGGATCGACCAGATATTCAATCCGGTCCCAAACGGTCATTTCCCCCCGCTGACGGATCTTGTCAGCCGGCAGCCCGGCCTTTTTGACCCGTTCGATCTCCGATTCCAGATCCTTAAGAACTTCTTCAATCTGTGCCCGGTTTTCGGCCATCTTATCGATCTGGGCCTGCTTAAGGGGCTTGCCCAGATCGTCCATTTTTTCAAAATACGGTCGCATAAATAATTCCTCCTGATAATCTCAGGTATAAGGTGCAAGGTTTAAGGTCTACGGTTTCTGGTGGTTTCTGGTTTAAGAACTTTTTTCACCTTGTACCTTGTACCTTGAACCTTATACCTGGTTTTTATTTATTAGCCTTCCTGATCCCCAACTGATCCTGACCGATGATAAACTTACAGATATTGGACGAGCCTTCAACCATGTAATAGGTCGGAGCGTCCCGATAATAACGGGCCACCGGGTATTCGGTCGAATAACCATAGGCCCCCAGGATACGCATGGCATAGTTGGAAGCCTTGGAGGCCACCTCGCCGCTGATATACTTGGCCATGGCCACCTCGAGATTATTATTGAGGTTTCCCTGGTCTTTTTGCCAGGCCGCTTTATAGACCATCATGCGGGCCGCCTCTATTTCCACAGCCAACTGGGCCACCATGTCCTGGTTCATCTGAAAATGGCCGATGGGTTTTCCGAACTGTTCCCTTTCATTGCAATATTTGGTAATCACATCCAGACAGGCCTGGGCCAGGCCGACCCCGCCGGCCGCTGCCGAAAGACGGGTCTGGCTCAAAGAGCCAAAAACGATCTTGGCTCCGTCCCCGGGTTTACCAAGGATATTCTCCTTGGGGACCCGGGTGTCTTCCAGAAAAATCTCCCCGGTGGGAGAAGACCGGGACCCCATCTTATCCAGATCCGATGTGGAGATACCGTTAAAATTTTTCATCTCCACTACAAAGGCCGACAAGCCCCGGCTCCCGGCCGAACGATCGGTGTAGGCATAATAGATGATCACATCGGCGATACTGGCATTGGAGATCCAGGTCTTGGAGCCGTTTAACAGCCAGTAATCCCCTTTATCCTCTGCGGTCGATTTTAAAGACATGACATCCGAGCCGGCATTGGGCTCGGTGATGCCGAACCCGCCAAGATAATCGGCATTGACCAGGTTGGCGATATACTTCTGTTTCAGGAGATCCGTCCCGTACCGGTAAATGGTAAAGGCGCAACCCAGGGACAGCATGTTGATCTGGACCCGCAGAGAGCTGGAAGCCCGGGCGATCTCCTCGGTCAGGATGATGGCAGCCATCCAGCCCATATTGTTCCCCCCGTATTCCTCGGGGATGACGGTCCCAAAAAAACCCAGCTCGGCCATGGGTTTAATCACTTCCCGATAGGGGAAATAATGTTCTTCGTCCCATTTGTCGGCAAAAGGGGCGATCTTCTCAGCGGCAAAATCCCGGGCCATCTCCCGTACCGCCTGTAGTTCTTCTGATAATTCAAAGTCCATAAATTTTCTCCTTTTTAAATTCAGATACCGGATGCTTGATACTCGATCCTGGATAAAGAAAAAAAATTTAAATAACCTTTATCCCCTATCCCGTATTTTGCATCTTGCAACTTGAAACTTGAAACTATTTTAATCCAAAATAATATTCTTCGATACAATCATCCTCTGGATCTGGTTGGACCCATCAAAAATCTGGACCGCCTTGGCGTCCCGCATCATCCGCTCCACCGGTGACCCTTTCAAGTAGCCGGCCCCTCCGAAAATCTGGACCGCATCAATGGTCACCTTCATGGCCATATCCGAAGCATAGCATTTACACATGGAAACCAGTGTCTCAATATCCCGGAAGGACCCTTCCTGACCATCAATAATCGCCGCTGTCCGAAAGATCAACGATTTGGTGGCCTCGATGGCCATCTTCATATCAGCCAGCATAAAGCGTACCGCCTGAAAAGAGGCGATCAACCTTTTGAACTGGGTTCGAACCTGGGCAAAGGTCAAAGCCGCTTCATAGGCCCCTTCGGCTATCCCCAGGGCCAGAGAGGCCGCTCCCCAGACCCGCATGACGTTGGCATGGCGGGATAAAACCCTCCACCCCTCCCCTTCATGAAGGAGCAGGTTCTCTTTGGGGACCCGGGCGTTCTGAAAGAACATTTCCGATGTAACCGATCCCCCTAACCCCATCTTCTTTTCTTTTTTCCCAAATGACAAACCCGGGGCATCGCGGGGGACGATCAGGGCACTGATCCCGCCGGTCCGTTTCCCGGGGCCGGTTCGAAGAAAGACCAGGTAGTAATGGGCATGAGGTCCCAGGGTAATAAACGACTTGGACCCATTGATGATATAATGATCTCCTTCCAAAACAGCCTTGGTTTGTATGGAGCCGGCATCCGAACCATAGTTGGGTTCGGTCAGACAAAACCCGCAGAGTTTATCCCCTTTAGCCATATCGGTGAAAAACCGCTCCTTCTGTTCCGGTCTGCCTACCTCCCGGATGGTCCGGACCACGGCATTGGTCGGAAAAACCAGCAGGGCCGAGGCCGGCGAGACCATGGAGATCTCTTCGACCACCAGACAAAGGGTGGTAGCATCGGCCTCAATACCCCCGAAGTGAGTCGGCAAAGACAATTTTAAAAGGCCGGACTTTATAAAGGCCTCATAACTCATCTGAGGAAATTCATCCCTGACGTCAATTTCCCCGGCCCATGGGGCTATCTCAGCGGCCACCAAGGCCCGAACTTTTTCCTGTACCTCTTTTTGAGCGGCATTGAGACTCAGGTACATTTTTTATCGGCCTGCCCTTCTGTCCGCAATGGCTATTCTTACCCTTCTTATGATATCCGCTTCCACCATTCAGGCCTCCTTTTTCCCCTCATCCTTTCCTCATTTTTTTACAGAACTCGAAACGGCAGGGGGGATTAAAAGTCAAGAAAGGTAATATCATAACAAACTGGCCTGGTTGTCAATATTTTTTTACCTTTTTCTTTTTATTTGACTTGACCCTGACTCCTTTTCTATGATGAAACTAAAGGAAATGGAAAGGAAAGTTTGCCCATGTCGTCCTTGAAATCGAAAATCATGCCATTGTCGGAAGCGATTGCCCGTTTTGTAAAGCCAGGCCAATCGATTGCCCTGGGAACCTCTTTAGAGGGAATGATCCCCTTTGCCGCCGGACATGAGATCATCCGTCAAGGCATCAGGGATCTAACCCTCATCGGCCCGATTTCGGATATGCTCTTTGATCAACTCATCGGCGGGGGAGGTGTCTCCAGGATACGGGCGGCCTGGGTGGGCAATGTCAGTACCGGAATCGGTTACCACTTCCGAAGGGCCGTTGAACAGGGGATTCCTGCACCGGTTACTGTGGAAAATCATTCCAACTTTTCCATGGCCCTGAGTTTACACGCCGGGGCCTTAAATGTCCCTTTTCTTCCGGCCCGAACCCTCCTGGGATCGGATATCATCAAAGACAACCCCCATTTTAAATGCGCCCCCTGCCCTTTTACCGGGGAGCCGCTGCTCCTGGTTCAGGCCATAGTGCCTGATCTGGCCATCATCCAGGTACAGCGAAGCGATCCTTTTGGAAATGCCCACCTGTGGGGGAATATGGGGGTCACCGCCGATGCCGCCAGGGCCAGCCGGGAGGTCATTATCATTACCGAAGAAATCGTCGACCCTCAGGTAATCCGGAGCGATCCCAATCGGACCGTCATTCCGGGATTTATCGTTACCGCTGTGGTGGAAGAACCGTGGGGGGCCCATCCTTCAGCCGTTCAAGGTTACTACGGCCATGATGACCCGGTTTATGTAGAGTACGCCCGGGAAACTAAGACCCCGGAATTGAGCCGGGAATGGTTTCAAAAGTGGATCTTTGGAATCAAGGATAGACCGGAATACCTGACCCGGATTTCGGAAGACCGGTTAAAGGCCTTGAAGGTCCAAAATCCGGCCCCGGCGGTCAGGACGGAATTTGGATATTAACCATTTGGATTGCGGATTTCGGATTTCGGATTGCGGAATTATAAACCTCTTTCAATGACCCATGGTCGCTCCCATGGGGTTTAAAGGTCTAACTCAAAAATGCGAATATTGTTCTTTTTTAGCGGGCACTCCGTAGGGCATGAGGGTTAAGGTGAATAAAGAAATCTACAAAGCCCTTGAAAAAATAGTCGGTCCCCGGCACATCACTGCCCGGGACGCCGACCGGCAGTGCTACGCCTATGATGCGACCCAGATCCAGTCCCGGCCTGATGCCGTAGTTTTTCCGGGAACCACCCGGGAAATTGCGGAAATCCTGAAATTGGCCAACAGATATAAGTTTCCGGTGGTCCCCCGCGGGGCCGGTTCGGGCATGAGCGGCGGGTCGGTCCCTATCCAGGGAGGGGTAGTCCTGGTATTATTGCGTTTAAATCGGATCAAAGAAATCGATCTTCAAAATTTTACAGCCGTGGTTGAACCGGGGGTCATCACCCGGGACCTGCAACAATTGGTCGAGGCTAAAGGACTTTTTTATCCTCCGGACCCGTCCTCTTCCCATTTCTCCACCCTGGGGGGAAACCTCGCCGAATGTGCCGGGGGAGGAAGGGCCGTGAAATACGGCGTTACCCGTGATTATGTCCTGGGTCTGGAGGTCGTCCTGCCAACCGGAGAGGTTTTAAAAACCGGGGTCCGTACTTTTAAAGGGGTGGTCGGTTATGACCTGACCCGATTGATGGTCGGTTCCGAAGGGACCCTCGGGATTATCACAGAAATAATCCTGAAATTGATCCCTTTGCCCGAGGCCAGGCAAACCATTCTGGCCTTTTTCGATCAAATGGCCCTGGCCACCCGAACCGTGGTGGAAATCCTCCAGGCCCGGATCCTGCCGTCGATTCTTGAATTCATGGATCATTCTTCGATTATCAGTGTCGAGGAATATCTCCACCTGGGTTTGCCCATCGAAGCCCAGGCCCTTCTTTTGATTGAAGTGGACGGAGACCTGGAATCAACGGCCCGACAGGGGGAAACCATTCAGCGGATCTGTAAGCAGATCGGGGCTACCGGCATAAAAAGGGCCGCCACCGCCCAGGAAGCGGAAGAGTTATGGAAAGCCCGAAGGGCCATTTCACCGGCGATTTTCCGTTTGCGCCCCAATAAGATCAATGAGGATATCGTTGTTCCCCGGAACAAGATCCCGGAAGCCATCGAGCGTTTTGAGGAGATCGGCCGCCGGTTTGAATTTTTGATCATCAGTTTCGGCCATGCCGGCGATGGCAATATCCACGTGAACGTCATGTATGACGGAAAAAACCCAGGGGAACGGGAAAGGGCTCAAAAGGCCGCCGGCGAAATATTCAAAGTGGTCATTTCCCTGGGAGGCACTCTCTCCGGAGAACACGGGATCGGAGTGACCAAAGCTCCCTTCCTGGCACTGGAATTGGACCCTTTGTCCCTGACCCTCATGAAAAAGATCAAAGACCTCCTGGACCCCAATCAGATCCTTAACCCGGGGAAAATATTTCCATAGGTTTCCCGCCCTCAAAAAGGCGGAAATCACCGAAAAACAGATAAAGGCGATAACCTGCACGAACTACCAGTACCAGTCTGACCCTATGCCCATACGGTTTACTATCGATTTGACCCCCGGCACCAGGGTCGCCGTCTGAAGGATGGCGTCCAGGGTTTTTTGAGACCCAAGGCTCCCGCTTAAGGTTACGATCCCTGAATCAGAATCGACCTGAATTGACGCGACTCTGGTTCGAACGTCTTTTGCCAGGGAGGCCCAAACCCGGCTGCTGAGTAAGGCATCCTCGAAGGCCTTTTGCGATTCAGGGGTGGTTTTAAAATCATCGAGATTAATCCTGTAGACAATAACATCACAGGCATTTTCAATGCTGATATGTTCAAGATTTATCACCCAGTCATAAAGGACGGGATCCTGCCATTCCAGACCATACAGGAAATAAGTCCACTTGCTTCGCTCTTTGTCGACTTTTTCGATGTATTCGGCCGCTTCATTTCGGTTGAGGTTCATCTGTTTCATAGCCGACTGGATTCGGAATTCACTACCCGCGATAACCCGTAATCGGAGTAGCTGTGGGATCCCGGTCAGGAGCAAATGACCGGCATACCCATGATAGACCAGGTTCCCGTCCCTGGCGTGCTCCATAATCGCTGCCGTCAGGCATTTCAGGTACGCAACACGCGGACCGATCGTCTGTTGCCAGATGGAAGGCGGATTCTTAACGGCTGCGGTAAGTTTGTCCACACTGACTCCATATTCCTTTTCTGCTTTTAATATCGCTTCTTCACGTCCAAGTCTTGGATAATCCAGTCGATCGGCAAGACACTCTGCAAGGGCATTGCCACCGCTGAAAGTTCCCCGTGAAATGGTAATTATCGCCATAGCAACCCTCCTGGTTAGAAATTTATTTTTTTAATTTTATCATTCATTCCTTAATTGTGTAAAGTTTTTTGTCTGAAGCCGGGACTTCAACCGAGCCCATTCCGGACCGGGGTCGAAATCAGGGGGATTCTTTTTCAAAAAGATTCGGGAAAATCGAGAAGGGCACGGCAAAAAAATTGAACAAAAACCGATTTTAAGATATACTATTTTTCCTATGAAGATCAAAAACCCTTTTGAAGTCTTGGGCATTGCTCCAACCCTGGTCCGGGCCTTGGAGGGAACGGAATTGTATTCCCTGGTCAAATCTTCCTACCGGGCGCTGCAATTAATTTATCACCCGGACCGCTCTCCTTTGAATGACCAGGTCCTAAAACTCCAAAAAACCCAAAAAGTGGCTGAGCTTAACCTGGCTTTCGAAAAATTAGATTATAATCGGGACCCGGCCTCCCTGGATCATTACCGGAACTTGTATATCCGCAGGGTGGGCGATGGCTGGAAAAAAACCATTCGTCAATTGAATCGGGAAATCCTGGAACTGAAATCAAGCCACGAGTCCCTTTCCCAAGGATACCTTCGGCATTTATTAGAAGCCTGTTTCCCGGATCAATCAGACCCGGCCCTGAATTCGATCTGCCTCTTTAACCTGAAAAATCGGCGATTCGGTCTACAGGATATCGCCATTAATCATAATGTCCGCTCCATGACCTGGGACCTGGGAACCAATTATAAGGAAATCAAATTTGATGCCGAAGGGCGGATGTTTTATAAACTTCCCTGCCGTAAACGATTTATTCAAGTCAATTTTATCAAACTTCTGGGGACCGTCGGGAAAGATAAAGTGGACCTGATCCCCTTGCTGGATCGGGTGGTTCCACAGGAGCATCTGGTTCAGCAGGAAAAAATGAAAAAAATATACCCGGAAAACCCAAAATGTTTTGATGTCCTGAACAGTTTATCCGTTGATGAATTCCGCAAATACTGTCTGCCTTTTTTAAAACCGGACCTGGCCGAAGGGGCTTTTTTGTTTTCCCTCCACCGAAATGCCTGTCAAGAGAATCGCATCAATCTGGAAGGGCTGATCATCCGGGTCCATCCGGGATGAATCGGGGGTCAGGGGTCAGGGGTCGGAATAAACCCCCCTTAAGTCATTCCGGATTCTGAATTCTAAGGATTATAAATCGGGGCTTCCTCATAAAAAACCCAGATGCGATTGGTTTTTCCGGGGATGGACTGACCCCGGCCATAAAGCTTTCTGTAGGTTGGATCCCGGGTCAGGCCAAGGGCATTAAAGTTTCGGCCCTTCTGGTACCGCCCCAAATATTCCAGAGCGATGTATCTCCCTCCATGACCATTGTCGTGGACTTCATAATCGATGTTCCATTCTTCCATCCACTGGAGGTATTTCGGACTCAATCCAGAAGGGCTGTGATTGTCTATCCCATCACCCGGATAACGTCCATCGTGGTCCCGGGCAAAGGTCTCCAGGGCTTGTCCGATCTCTTTGGCATGCCCGACGAACTCTTTATAAGGGGCTTCTCTGGCTTTGATGGTCTGGATTACGGCCAGGATGGAAATGGTCGCCATTAAAACCAGGGTAAGGGACCATTCCCAGAAAGACAGGCCCAGATAAGATTTATCTTTTTGCATTTTTTTGATAAAATGGGGCTCAGGGCTCAGGGCTCAGGGC
>CAZVHO010000070.1:23534-26631 GCA_964627515.1 uncultured Thermodesulfobacteriota bacterium
GGGCTCAGGGCTCAGGGCTCAGGGCGAGCGATAAGAACCATGATAAGGTCTTTCCCTGATCCCCGATCCCAGACCCCCGATCCCTGAATTAAAAGTTCCGAAATCCGAAATCGAAAATCCGAAATTTATCTATACTCTCCCTAAAAAGGAAAGAAAAGAGGAAATTATTAATCCATGGAACCGTCGTACTTTAAACTTTGGGAATCCGGAGAACTTCGGGCAAGGACCCAAATGGCCTGGGGGCTGTTGGCCTCCTGTTGCCTCTGTCCTCGCAATTGCCGGGTAGATCGACTTCAGGGGACGACCGGATTTTGCGGGCAGGGTTCAAGGACCAAAGTGGCCCGGGCCCTGCCCCATTTTGGGGAGGAACCACCCCTTTCCGGAAACCATGGGGCAGGTACGGTCTTTTTTTCAGGTTGTGCCTTACGATGTCTTTATTGTCAGAACTATCAAATCAGTCAGGAAGGCTTCGGGAAAGAATTAAGCCCGGAAGAACTGGCCCAATGTTTTTTGGATTTGCAAAATCAAGGGTGTCACAACCTCGATCTGGTCTCCCCGACTCCCCACCTGCCTTTTATCTTTTCCGCTCTGGAATTCGCTATTCCTCTCGGTTTTCGTTTGCCCCTGATCTATAACACCCATGGATATCTTTCCCAAAACACCCTGGATCTGTTAGAAGGGATCGTAGACATCTATTTGCCGGATATGAAATATGGAGATCATAGAAACGCCGCCCTGTTATCCCAGGTTAATGACTACCCCTTGCTTAACCTGGCGGCTGTCAAGAAAATGTTCCGGCAGGTCGGGCCGTTACAGACCGACGAAGAGGGAATGGCCTGCCGGGGCCTTTTAGTGCGCCATCTGATCTTACCGGGGCACAGGGCCGACAGCCGTGATATTCTTAAAGCCCTGGCCGATCTTTCCCGGGAAATCCCCCTCAGCCTCATGGCCCAGTATCGTCCCTGCTTTAAGGCCGGAAAGGTTCCGGCTATCGATCGACCGTTACACCCCCATGAATATCGGGAAATAATGGACTTGGCCCAACAGTTGGAATTTGAGGAGGTCTTTATCCAGGAAATGGAAAGCGCCGATCTCTATTATCCGGACTTTACCCGGGAACATCCCTTTCGTTAACGCCCTGTTTTATGATCAATCGGATGAAACCTCAAATGATTTAAGATCCTCGAAAGGAAAAGTCAGAATAAAAGTAGTCCCTTTTCCCACTGTACTTTGGACCTCGATAGTCCCCCCGTGTTGCTGGACAATGCCGTATACGGTGCTCAACCCCAACCCCGTACCTTTCCCGACTTCCTTTGTCGTGAAAAAAGGTTCAAAAATCTTGGACAGGTTTTCTTGAGGGATTCCCATGCCGGTATCGCTGACTTCCAGGACCACCTTTTTTTCTAAAGGCCGTTGAAAAGTGCGCAGAGTCAAAGTCCCTTTCCCCTCCATGGCATCCACTGCATTAATAATCAGATTGACCAGTATCTGATTCAGTCTGTTGGGATCGGCGGTGATTAAAGGCAGATCAGGGTCAACCTCCTGGACCACCTCAATATCGGGCTGGACGATGGGGCCCAGGAACAGGGGACTATTAAATAGGGCCTGCTTGCTCAGGAGGTCAACAGCCTGCCGGATCGACTGATTGAGACTGCAAGGAAGACGGCGATGATTGGACTGGCGGCTGAATTCCAATAAATCCTTGACAATATCTTTACAACGCAAAGCCTGGTTAATGATTTCTTTCAGATCATTTTGCTTGGGATCTTCCGGGGGGGTATCTTCCAACAAGAGGTTGGCATAGATCAAAATCCCTCCCAGCGGGCTATTCAGCTCATGAGCCACTTTGGCCGAAAGTTCCCCTATGGAGGCCAGCTTACTGGCCTGCAGCAGTTGATCGTTGAGCTGACGGGTTGTTTCGTCCCGCTTCCGGATCATCTTGATTATAAAATAGGTGATGACGATGGTGATGACGAGAATGCCAAGGCTGCTGAAAAAAAGAAAAATCAAGGTCGCCCAGTTGGCCCGATTGACCGCGCTGAAGGCTTCGGAGTAATCCTGTTTTATCACCAGGAGCCACCGAGGATCTTTGATCCAGGCATAAGCGACGATCTGTCGAGGCAGGGGGGCCTGGGGACTTCCGTCATGCCCGCTTATGATCTCAATCCCACTGTCTTGATGAAACACCCCCATAGACAGCGGAGCCTTTTCCATGATGGTGCCTGTGAAGCGAGGACTGGTTTGAAAAAGGCCCGACTGATTGATCAAAGCGGCCTCGCCGGTGGTACCGATTTTGACCTTTTCAACCAAAGACCGAAAGTACTCCGTGTCGATACTGGCCCTTAAAATCCACCGCTGGTTCCCCTCCTGTCTCAAAAAGGCGATGATGAAATGAGGGGTATTACGAAATCCCATAAACATGTCGCTGATAAAAACGCCCTTTTTCAGCACCTCCTTGAACCAGAAGGTTTGAGAATACTCTTTATCCATCAATGGATAGGGTCCGATATAGGAAAGATGCTTACCTTGCCGGTCGATCACGCCTAAATCGATGAAGGCTCGACCTCGCTGATTGAGGGCGCTAAAAACCGAATGTAGATTTTCCGGCTTCCGCAAATAGTCCAGAGAGTGGGTCTGGGCTATCAACTGAAGATTGGTAGTCCTTTCATGTAAAAACAACTCGACAATCTTTCGGTGGTCCTCAACCTGTCTATGGAAGGACTCCTTCAAGCGACTGTCTGAAAAGTTTGAAAAATAAAGGTAAATTCCCCATCCAACCAAAAGATGGGGAATCAAAGAGCCGGCCAGAATCAAAAAGATGAATTTACGGAAAAGCTTGGCATAATGCCCTTCCTTTGGAGTGGTGTCTTTCATGTTGCCATCCCTTTCATCCATACCCGACGGATCATCCCTGGACCAGGCCTTTTTCCGACCCTGTCTTTATATATCAAAAAGGGACCGGTACTGCCACCTTTAATTTTCCGCCGCCTCTTTGTCCGGTCCATCTTTCCTCTTGCCTTACTTTCCCCGCCTGTTATATAATCGATTTTAATTGTTTTTTCTTGCGTTGTGCTTTCTGTTTTGAGCTATTTTCGAA
>CAZVHO010000071.1:0-20296 GCA_964627515.1 uncultured Thermodesulfobacteriota bacterium
TATAATTCAAACATGTTATCTTTTATGGCTTTATGGAATCGGCTTAATGTCAGAACTTAGAGGAAATTCCAAGCAAAAAAAGCTTGACAACGGAAAGATAGTTTTATAATTATAATCATAATTATGATTATAAAAACGATAATAGGCGGCCTATTTTGGATCGGTGTTGGAGTGCTCTTTTGCTCCGGCGGCCTGATGTATGGTCTTGGCGGCTTCGGTCTGCCCGGTCCGGGCTTTTTTCCGTTCGTAGCCGGCCTTATCCTTGTCGGCCTTGCTCTCACGGTCATCGGCGATGCTATCGTGAAGCACGGAAAGGTTGCCGGAGAGGAGTCTGAACGCTTCTTTCCGCAGAACGACAGTTGGAAAAGGGTAGTTCAGGTCTTGTTTGCCCTCTGTTTGTATATTTTTGGAGTGGAGCGACTGGGTTTTTTTTTAACAACGTTTATTTTCATGCTCCTTATGTTGAGGCTTGAACCCCGAAAGTGGCGGGTGACGCTACCGGCCGCCTTTCTCTCGACATTATTTTTTTACGCGCTCTTTGAGGCGCTACTGAAGGTACCTCTCCCCCGGGGTATTCTTTGGTTCTGAATCAGGAGACATAGTTTTGGATATCCTTGGTCATATTGGCATGGCTTTTTCTGTTGCACTTGCGCCCGTCAACCTTTTGCTCTGTTTCGTAGGGGTCTTGTGCGGGACGCTGGTGGGCGTGCTGCCTGGGCTGGGACCTGCTACGACAATAGCCCTGCTCCTGCCGGCAACTTTCAGTTTGACAGCCGTTCAATCGATGATCATGCTTGCCGGTATTTTCTATGGTGCTCTCTACGGTGGGTCTACCACCTCAATCCTCGTCAATATCCCGGGTGAAGCCGCCTCGGTCGTTACATGCCTCGACGGGTATCAGATGGCCAGGAAAGGCCGGGCTGGCCCGGCCTTGGCGATATCCGCGATCGGTTCTTTTATTGGGGGCACCTTTGCGATTGTCATGACCATGTTCCTTGCGCCACCACTCTCCGAGATGGCGCTCAAGTTTGGTTTTCCGGAAAAGGTAGCTCTCCTCTTCTTCGGATTCACCATGGTGACGTACCTTTCGCGGGGTTCCATGGTGAAAGCTTTAATGATGGCAGCGGCCGGCTTGCTTCTCAGTACCGTCGGAACCGATTTAATTTCAGCATCCCCGAGATTCACGCTGGGGATCCTGGAACTGCAGGACGGCATTGGTATCGTTCCTGTGGTGATGGGTTTATTCGGCGTTTCTGAAATCCTGCTCAACGTAGAACAGTCATCAGAGAAGATACAGGTTTTCAAGGCAAAGGTCAGCGATCTCTTCCTTACTAAAAAGGACTGGAAGGATTCCGCGGGCCCGGTGACCAGAGGAACACTCCTCGGTTTCCTGGTCGGGCTTTTTCCCGGAGCAGGTGGCGTGCTCCCTTCGTTCTTTTCCTATGCATTGGAGAAAAGGATCTCAAAGCATCCGGAAACGTTTGGCAGGGGGGACATTGCCGGGGTGGCCGGTCCCGAGACCGCCAATAACGCAGGCGGCCAGGCCTCCTTTATCCCGCTCTTGACGCTTGGGCTGCCCTGCACGCCGTCACTGGCCATAATGATGGGTGCCCTGATGATCCACGGTCTCGCACCGGGGCCACTCCTTATGACGGAAAACCCGGAAATCTTCTGGGGAATCATCGGGAGCATGTATATTGGGAACGCCATGCTGGTGCTGCTCAACCTTCCACTCATTGGGCTTTGGGTAAAGATCCTGAAGGTGCCCTATTTCCTTTTGGCGCCCCTGATCCTGCTGATCTGTCTTATTGGGGCCTATTCGCTCAACAACAGTATGACGGAAGTCGGTATCATGGCGGCCTGCGGCTTGCTCGGCTACGCCATGAAAAAATTTTCATACGAGCCAGCCCCATTTGTTCTGGCCCTGGTACTCGGCCAGATGTTCGAAGAATCATTGCGTCAATCTCTGATCCTCTCTAACGGCAATCCGATGATTTTCGTCACGAGGCCCATTGCAGCGGTGCTCGTGGGGGTATCTATAATGCTTCTAATATCGCCATTCGTTTTTAAGCAGAAATCAAGGCTTACGGGAGGGGAGGAAGACTGAGATGACCACACATCGGGGCATCCAGAAGATCGTAACGCACCGGAACTTGCGGCAGACTGTCTATCAGCGTGTCCGCGCCATCGTTCTCAGTAATGATGTCCAAGCCGGAGCCAAGATCAACGAAGAGATGATCGCCGGTCAGTTGGGCGTCAGTAAGACGCCCGTGCGAGAGGCGTTATCGAAGCTGGCCCATGATGGCGTTGTTCGGATAATCCCCAACAGGGGAGCATTTAAACTGGCCCTTTCGGGGAAAGAGATCGAGGAGATCATGCTGATCAGAGAGGTCCTCGAGGGGCTCTGCGTGCGCTTGGCCGTAAAAAACGTCACCGCTCCAAGTATAAGAAAATTGAAAAATTTGCTCGACAGCTTCGAGAAAGAGGCAAACCACACAGACTTTTCAACCTATGCCAGAACACACCAGAAGTTTCACCAAGTCATTTACAATCTTTCCAAGAGTCCGCGACTCAGGCATCTGATTGAAAGTATGTACGAGCTGTCCGATCTGCTCAGAACGCGCTATTTCAGAAAACCCGAACGCGTAGCGCAGTCGCTTCAGGGGCACAGGGAGCTTATCGCAGCGTTGGAGAGGAAAGACGGGGTTGAAGCGGAATCAATTCGAAAAACAATGGTCCGTAATGCCGCCAAATATCTCACCGAGGAGGCTGAAAAGTGACGAACTATGCAATAATCCTTCCTGATGTCATAGACGCGTTCAAACATCAAATCCGCGCCTGACTGATTAAAGTTTCCGGGACGAATGTGAATGGTTTTCAAGCCCCATCGAGGGGCTATTATTTTCAAGCCTCCAGCTCTGCCGGAGGGTTTTGACTATCAAAAGAGGGGAGATTGCCATGAAAAAGTCCGTAATAGGTGTTTTCTTGTTCGTACTGCTTCTGCAGCCTGCAATGGGTGTGAAGGCGCAGGGACAGGATTATCCGACGAAACCCATACAACTCCTGGTCGGGTTTGCAGCGGGAGGGCTCGCTGATACAACGGCGCGCGCACTGGCCAAGCAACTCGAGGCTGCGCTCGGAAAGCCGGTCCTGGTTGTCAACAAGCCGGGAGCGGGGGGAGCCCTCGGGGTGATGGCGGTCAAGGCGGCAAAACCTGACGGCTATACGATAGGCATATGCCCTACGGTGGTCTATACCTACAATCCCCTGGTCCAGAAGGTTCAATACAGTGCCGACGATTTCAAGTTCTTCGGGGCAGCAGGCAAAACCCAGGAGGCGTTTGTCTCCGCGCCGGATAGCCCCTGGAAGGACTTTAAGGGGCTGGTGGAATATGCGAAGAAACATCCGGGGCTCAGCTATGCTTCCATGCAACCCGTGGGCGACAAGATCGCCAGCTACATAGCCAAAAAAGAAGGCGTCCAGTGGCGGGGTATCCCCACTAAAGGCGGTGAAGAGGTGATGACGGCGATCCTCGGAAAACATGTCGATTTCGGGTACAGCGGTGGCATCCACGCCTCTTTCGTGAGAGCCGGTAAGATGATCACCCTTGGCGGCACTGGCGACAAGCGACTCCTGGGCTCCCCGGAGGTGCCTACTCTCCAGGAGCAAGGCTATGATGTCCAGATCATCACCTACATGTTATTGTCGGCGCCCAAGACCACACCGGATTTCATCATCAAAAAGTTGGAAGAGGCGTCCAAGAGAGCCGCGAAGGATGCAGCTTTTGTGGAGTTACTCGAAAAGAAACTACAAGTCTCTGCCGCGTATCTTGACAGCGGGCAGACGGAAGAACACCTGAAATCACAAATTAAGATGATGAAGAAGCTTGTCCAGCAATAGCAGAAAACCGGATGGGGCCGCCCGCTGAGGGAGGGACTTGAATTGAAAAACGAGGAATAAAAAATGAATAGAGAAGCAAAAGCAAACAATATTTTAGTGTTAGGGTTAGATGGCATGGATCCACGCTTGTCTAAAAAGTTTGTCGATAAAGGAGCAATGCCCAATCTAAAAAAACTGATTGAACGGGGTGCTCAAAGAGAAGATTTACAGATGTTAGGTGCAATGCCTACGATCACACCGGCTCAATGGACTACATTAGCAACGGGGGCCTATCCGGAAACCCATGGTATTACCGACTTCTGGAACCAAAGTAAAGAGGATCTATCGGCGATGGTCTATGCCTTAGACTCCAAAATGTGTCATGCTGAGCAAATTTGGAATTGTTTCGCAGAAGCCGGTAAAAAAACACTCGTCTGGCACTGGCCAGGTTCTGCCTGGCCTCCGACTTCCGATAACCCCAACTTATATGTTGTCGACGGCGCCCAACCGGCAGCGGTAAATATGAGTATTGCTAATGTTGACGGTGAAAAAATGGTATTGGCCTCTAAGGAGGTTAAAAATGTCGGATATAAAGCGAGCACAACGGATGATACTGGATCTGGCTGCGTAATCCAGGACTTGCCGGAAGAAGATAATAGTGCAGGCTCCTTCCTCCTTGAACGTCACAAAAAGAAAACGGTTGTAAATCTATTTTTGAGTTTAGAAGAAGGTGCTGCCGGGTTAGATAATATTCCTTATGACAAAGTAGTAAGCCCAATCAAAGAAGCTAACGGCTGGACAAATGCTCCGGAAGGCGCATTGGAATTCACCATTATAACTTCCAACGGTCTGGTGAGAAGGCCGGCACTCATTTTAAAGGATGCAGCAGGTATCTATGATACTGTAGCAATCTACAAATCTAAAAAAGATGCTGAACCATTCGTAAAAATGAAAGAAAAGGAATTTGCCTTTGCAGTCATTGATGATTGTAATGTAGATGGCAAGCAAGTGCCATGCACTCGAAATTATAAACCCTTGGAAATCGCTCCGGATGGTTCTCGGGTAAGATTATGGATGAGTACTGCTCTTGATATCACCAACGATGTAAGATGGTCTCCCAAATCCATATATCAAGACCTGATCAGCAATGTCGGTTATGTGCCATCTTTCTGCCAAATGGGCGGTTCAAACTACGAAAACTGCTCCGAACTGTTAAATCCGGTTTGGGCAAATTACATAAAATGGCAAGCGGATGCCTTGAACTACATGATTCAGGAGCAGAGTATCGAAGTGATCTTCTCCCATATTCACTTCATTGACCATCAAGGTCACCTATATTGGAACTTCGCTTTGGAAAAAGAAGGCGTTGGTAATGATGAGGGGTTGTACCAGGCATTAATCGAAAAAGTATACAAAGATGCAGATGATTATATTGGCGCATTTTTGCATTTATTGGAAGAGGATTGGACGATTTTTATCACTTCAGATCATGGTTTACAAATTCATACGGAAGAACTTCCGTTGATTGGCGACGGCATGGGCTGCAACGTTAGAGTCATGCAGGAATTAGGTTATACCGTCCTCAAGAAAGACGAAAATGGCAATGAACTTAGAGAAATCGACTGGGAAAAAACAACTGCCGTTGCAACAAGAAGCAGCTATATTTGGATTAACCTTAAAGGTAGAAATGCCACAGGTATTGTAGAGCCGGAAGACCAATACGCACTTGAAGAGAAGATCATTGATGATCTCTATAACTATAGACATCCTAAAACCGGCAAACGGGTTATTGGTATCGCGATAAGAAATAAGGAAGCTCAAGTTTTAGGTTTGAGCGGTGATGAAACCGGCGATATTGTCTATATGTGCAAGGAAGGTTGCTGTAGAGAACATGGTGAAAGTATGTCCACTTATTATGGTTACTTTGACACTTCTATCTCTCCAATCTTCGTTGCTGCCGGTAAAGGCTTGAAGAAGGGCTTTACGACCACTCGTGTAATTCGTCAAGTTGATTTTGCCCCTACCCTGGCCATTTTAGGCGGGGTAAGAATTCCAGCTCAATGTGAAGGTGCTCCGGTTTACCAAATTTTGGAGCAAGAACTTTAAAAGACAGAGATATACCCTGGGCAGCCTGAATGCCTCCGTCTTTCTCGAAAAATCGTATTCTGCGAAGCAGCCAGACAATCTGACTGCGCCAAAACCTGCAGGAAGGAGATCGTGTTGAAGCTTACGGCCTTAAATGAAGGGGCTTTCGAGGAGAAGATCTATGACAATTCCGAGACCTGCTTGGTAGTCTTTAGCAGGAAAAATTGCCATGTATGCGCGGAAGTTGTTCCTATGGTTGAGGAAACCGCAGAAGAATTCAAAGATAAACTGGGTTTTTATCAAGTTGACGTAGAGGAAGAAAGGGACTTATTTAACAGGTTTTCGTTCAGAGGGGTGCCGCAACTATTGTTGTTTAAGAATGGCGAATATCAAGGCAAGATGGCCGGTATGGTTGAGGAAGAACAGTTGAAAGAAAAAATTGAAGAAATCCTATTTTAAGACCTATCAAGAAGGGGTGGCTATGTTGCCGACTTACGATTTGATAATTATCGGAGGGGGGCCCGCGGGTCTGGCTGCAGGCATCTACGGTGCCAGGTCAAAGCTTAAGACAGCGATCTTAGAAAAGGGTGCGGTAGGCGGGTTGGCGTTTACAACAAGGGAGATCGTGAACTACCCGGGTTATAAGTTTGCAACTGGACCGGAACTGATGAAAATTATGGCGGCTCACGCTGAAGAATTCGGCGCCGAAATAATAAAAGAGCAGGTAACTGAGGTCGAATTAGACGATGAAATAAAAATAATCAAAACCAAAAAAGGCAACACGTATGGGGCAAGAGCAGTGATACTGGCTACCGGGTCCCAGCCCCGTATGCTAAACATACCCGGGGAAAGGAAGTTCAGGGGCAATGGGGTGTCCTACTGCGCCACATGCGATGCCGACTTTTACAAAGACCTTACGGTGGTGGTGGTCGGTAACGGAGATGCCGCGATAGAAGAAGCCATCACCATCACAAAGTATGCCAACAAAGTCCTTGTAATTGTAATCCACGACGAGGGAATTGTGGACTGCAACAAGTTCAGCGCCGAAAAAGCTTTCAAAAATAAAAAGATAGAGTTTCTATGGAACTCCACCCTGACTGAAATAAAAGGTGAAGAAATAGTCGAAGAAGTAGTAGTCAAAAACTTAAAGACCGGAGTCCTTAGAGAAATCAAGGCCGAAGGTGTCTTTATATATGTAGGAATGGTTCCTGAGACGAAAATTCTGAAAGATAAATTAGTCTTAGACGAGAGAGGATACATAATAACCAACGATATTATGGAAACCTCTGTAGACGGCGTATATGCTGCAGGAGACTCCAGAGTCAAATACCTGCGTCAAGTGGTAACGGCAGCCTCTGACGGTGCTATCGCCGCTGTTAGTGCTGAAAGATATCTGCTCGAAGAAGATGATTTTAAAGAGAAGGTGTTGGACGTAAAAATGCCTGTTGTTCTTGCTTTTTGGAGTCCCACGGATGAAGAGAGCATTGGGGCCGTGGCAAAGCTGGAACAGACCGTAGCGGAAACAGGCGAAAAAGTCAGGCTGGTTAAAGTGGATATGTCAAGAAAGAAACGGCTGGCCCAGAGGTACAATGTGGTGAAAATACCGGCGGCTTTGTTGTTGAAGGAAGGAAAGGTTATCCGTGATCTTTCCGGATTCGACTTTTTCATGATTCGGGATGTCCTATGGGCATGAGGCCTGTATAAATTCGGTAATTGCGAGTCCCGGGCCGGTAAAGATGATGGTTATTTTTACACCCTGAGCCCTGGACAAACCATTGGGTTGAATAACGGCAGTCATGTGATCGGCTTGGGCTGGGGCAACGCTTATGATTCTCGGAACCCGCAAGTACGTTTCACCCAGAATGTGTCCAAGACTTTCGGTATGCCGTTACCCTGCTGCAACCCAATACCTTCGTCGATCAAACCAAGACCTCCTATGGAACGCTGCCGGCCGTAGCCGCCAAGGTAACTATGAATTTCGGTCCCGTCAGCCTCTATCCTGCCGGTTTGTATCAGCAGATCAAATGGGATAAGATGCCATCAGGCTTTGACGATACCATGACCACCTGGTATGCCGTATTACCGGTGAAAGTGACAGCCGGTGGTTTTACCGGTATTATTCAGGCCGGATACGGCCAGAACTTAGCCGGGGCACTGGGATTGCAAAGCAGTTTTCATACCTATCTGAGGGATGCTTCCGGGAAGGTTAAAAACACCACCGGATTGAATGGTTTTATCGATCTGGCCTACGCCTTCGGTCCGGCGGTCCCCCATATCTATTTCGGCTATGACAAGGCCGGCAACAGCGACGTCTGGAAGACCGGTGAAGATAATGTAGTCCGGACCATGGTCGGGGCCAGCCTCTACTACAAGGTGGCCGAAGGCTTCTACCTGATCCCGGAATTCACCTATTATGATTACGGCCAGAAACCCAACGATGCCGCCAAAACCGAATTGGGCAAAGAGTGGTTGGGCGGTGTGCAGTTCCGGTTTGTATTTTAATTTAAGTGCCTCAATCAAAACCCCGGGAAACTCCGGGGTTTTGATTAATCAGATCCCTTCTGTAAATAGTCTTCACTCGATTTTTCTTGACATTTTCACCCTATTGCTTATAAGTTATTATCATTTCAAGCAATTTCGTATCGTTAAAAATGGAATCAAAAATCATTAAGAATCTAAAAGAAGAAGAGCGCCTTGCCTTTCTAAAACTCACTCCTGATGAGAGGATATTTCAAATGGAGCGAATTTTCTACGAGATACTTTCCTGCAAAGCATTAGAAGAGGGAGTGACGGAAAGTGAGATCTATCAAAGATACGTTGCTCGTGATAAAAAACGCCGTCGAGCAGTTTAGTGAGGAAACAAAAAAGGAAGTCTCCCTTGCTCTGATAGGCGGCCATGCTGTAATATATTTTGGCGTTGAAAGAACGACCCTTGATGTGGATATCTGTTTATACTTGCCTGATAAAAAACCCGGGATTATCATTTATGATTTCTTGAAAAAATCTCTGCCTGGACAAATGAAAGGCAAGAATTGCCGCCAACCATAGAATGCAGGCTGACACAAAAAGACATCGCGATTTTGTGGAAGGTCGGAATGTCATTTCCGGCTTTTTGTGCATCAAATTCTGAGCGTTGGCTCCAGAATTTAGGAGGTGATTATATGAAGCGTAACGAATTAATTGTGCAAGTAAAGCAAACAGTTCATGAGATAGAGCCTGATGCAGAGATCATCCTCTACGGGTCCCGCTCCCGTGGGGATGCAATTTCGGAATCAGACTGGGACTTCCTTATTCTCGTTGACGGACCTATAAGTGATGAACGCACCGACCGGATTCGGCACAGGCTCTATGAAATAGAATGGGAATCTGGAGAAGTTATTTCCTCGATTGTGCGGAGCCGTGAAGAATGGAACAGCGACCTATATCAGGTTATGCCATTTCACCAGCGAGTTCAGCAGGAAGGAATCAGATTGTGACAGAATGGAGTAAGGATCTGGTATTGTACCGTATGACCCGGGCAAACGAGACTCTGGAAGATGCTCGTATTCTTGCCAATGCGAGGCGGTGGAATGCCTGTGTGAGTCGTCTCTATTACGCCTGCTTCTATGCGGTCTCAGCCCTTCTTGTACGACACGGCCTTTCGTCATCCAAGCATGCGGGCGTGCGTAGTCTCTTTAATCGGCAGTATGTGAAGACTGGTAAGATTCCGAAGGATTTGGCTCGAATCTACAATGATCTTTTTGAGAGACGTCAAGAAGGTGACTACATTGACTTTGTCAGATTCGAAGAATCGCAGGTTATCCCGTGGATCTCAAAGGCAGAACAACTTATCAGGCATATCACCAATTTGATTGAAACTGAGACAAGTTGACAGCCTATTTCTCTTTATCTGATCCAGGAAGGCCCTGCCCTAACCAGGCGGCTGCACTTGACCGCCCAAAACCGCAGCAAGTGACCCGCGATGTTAGCCGAAAAGTAGAATGGAACCCAGAGTAATAGATCACCTATTGACGAATTCTCGAAAGGTCATTTCGATGAAGAAGTTAGCGCAGAAAAGATCGCCAAAGAAAAGAATGGCTCGGAAGCCGAGGATTTTTGAATCATTAACTGGATCGGACGCCTTGTCGATTCTTAAGATTTTAGCTGAGCGCCATGACAACTTAGCCCAAGAAATCGATGCTATTGCGGAGGAACTGTTACGTGAAGTCGACGTTGAAGATTTAGCGACGGACGTCAAGGACGCACTGGAATTCTTGGATGTCGAGGATGTTTGGGATAGGTCCGGCAAGCACAGAGATGGGTATGTTGATCCTGGCGATGCGGCGTGGGAGATGTTTGACGAAGCATTGGAGCCTTTTCGTCACGACATAGAAAAATATCGAAAGCTTTGCATGTTGAAGGAAGTGAACCTGTACTATCAGGGGATATTGAAGGGTATCCATGATTTCGATAAGGAATCAATGACCGAATACAAGCAGTGGGCAGTGGACGCGCCGGGGGAGTATTTCGGGCAGGTGCTCAACGAATGGAAGACGCTTCCCGACGGGCGATTGCCGTTGTCTGTTATGCGAGAGTTTATCAAAGAGCATTGCCCGGACTTCGCTGAGTGGGGAGCACGTCTGCTGGAGTCGCGCCGCCGATGAAGGACACGATTGCGTGGATCTGGAAAAAGGCAAAAAGACTTATGGAATCGGGGTCGGAAACCATAAAGCCTGGATTGATGATGAGTCGGTAAAGGGAATCCCTTATAAGAATACCGAGCGGGGCCTAGGGCTGGAGGATTCTATGAAAAAAATGTTGATGGTTTTCTTGATTTTTATTTTTTGCCCTTTGACATATGCCCAAGAGATTGTTCAGGAAGACCTTAAAATTCCTATCAGGATAAAACGTTTTTGGGGGATACAGGAACTAAATTTGGCAGCAAAGATGCGGACCTTTACAAAGTGTTATCTCCCCTCTTTTTTATTTGGAAAAAGTCTAACCCGAATGATATACTCCTGACAGCTTCAGCTTGACATTCTTGGAATTAATCCATCGCAAGAGGGAGGAGAGTTGAACATGGAACACTGGAAGAGCTTTGGGCAGGAAATAAACCGACTCCTTAAGCCGCAGACCTTTCCCCTGGCAGTACGATTGGCCGGAGAAGAAGGGCAAATACCGGCACGGGCCAAAAGACCCGGGAAAGATTTAGGGAAAAAATTGGCCCCTTGCCAGGGGGCGGCCCTGGCCCGCAAATACGGTTGGACAGTGGCCGTCCAGGCTGAAGATTCAGGTTGCGCCATAGCCAGCTTCAGTTACGGCTGGGAGCCGCAGACCGATCGGGCCAAGGCGGTTGAATTTCTGACCCGGATGAACTATACCCGCGATCAGGCGGCAGCGGAAGCGGCCCTTTCCAGTTGGCGACTTTTAGCTCCGGGGAAATGCCGGGCCGTCATTTATTCTCCTCTGGAAAAAACCGAGGTGGAACCGGATGTGATCCTGTTCTATATCAATCCGGCCCAATTGATGCGCCTAATCCATGGGGCCACCTACCGCACGGGAATCCCTATCACCTCCTCCTTTTCCGGCCGGGCCGCCTCCTGCACCGAGGGGGTCCTCGGGGCCTACCTGGATCGTACAGCCAAAGTGGTTGTTCCCGGCAATGGAGACAGGGTCTGGGGGACGGCTCAAGATGATGAGATGGCCTTTGTGGTCCCGGTTGAGCTTCTCGAAGGTTTAATCGAAGGATTGAGCCGGACCCACGAACGAGGCATCCGTTACCCGATACCGGCCTTTTTGGACTATCAGCCCATGGTGGGCTTGAAACTCCCCTTAACAGACATCTTTAAATAGATAGAAAAGAATCAGTGCTCATCCGGAACAATCTTTTCCGGAGGAATCAGGCCCGCGGTTCAACTCACCACCCCAAAATAGTGGGGCCATTCAGGATCTGACTATGCTGACCGGGAAGACGGAAGTTTCGATATCAGATAAATTGTATTTCATCATCCAAGAACTGTCTCAAGCCGTCAGACGTCAGTATAGATCCAGTCAAATCAGACCACTTTATGCCTTAACCTTTCTCACCTATCGATGCACCAGCCAGTGCCGGGCTTGTAATATCTGGAAACGGGAGCCGGCTGATGAAAAAAAAGAGATGGGGATTGACGGGTGGAAAAGGGTTATCGATCGATTGAACCGAAGCGGCGTTACCGGTATTGAACTCTTTGGAGGAGATGCCCTATTAAGAAAAGATGTGCTGTTTGATATTATTGAATACTGCCGATCAAAAAAGATAACCACTTCTCTTCCTACCAACGGTAATCTTCTGGACCAGGAAACCGCCCGACTTCTGGTTGACAAGGGGTTGGACCAAATTCACTTTTCCATTGACGGACCTCCTGACGTCCATGACTTCATAAGAGGACAGGAAAGTAGTTATAGTCGTATAGCGGCCGCTGTTCAGAAAATTGCCGGATACCGTAAAAAGGCCGCCTGTCCGGAGATCATCATCAATACCACGATTTCAAAACTTAATTACACGTCTCTGTTCGACCTTCTGGAAGAGATGAAATCTTTCCCGATCGATGCCGTCAAATTGGGCTACCTGAGCCAGATTCCCCAAGAGGCCGTGCGGGACTCGGCGGTAAACGGGTATCTGCCCGATCCCTATTTTGAGAGCACCGATGAGGAGAACCACCTCCTTTCAAAGGAAGAAGCCGGCCATCTCAATAAGAGCGTAAGAGAAATATGGAGATCCAGAAGGGATTATCCCTTCTCTCTTAACTTAGATAATCTCCTCATTATCCCTGAGGACGGATTGGAAAAAGGGGTATTTCCCAAAACGCCTTGCCTCAGGGCCCGCATCGAGCCGACTATTACGCCCTATGGAGACATTTTGCCCTGTCCCTTCTTTAGTCATTACATTTTAGGCAACCTCTATGAGGAGCCCCTGGAAACCATTTGGGGAAACCCGTCTCATAGGGACTTTGTCAAGGCCCAGAAGAATGGAAAGATCAGGATATGCAGCCACTGCAATATGCGCATGTTTAAAAAAGGGTTGCGTTTGACAATAAAAAAAGGTCTGGTCAGGTGGCTCTATGCATAACCAATTTCGCACAGGGTTATAAGCGGTGGCAATCTTTAATCGACGCGATTTCATCTTTACTTTAATAGCCGGTCTGTCTGGTTTTACCATTAAGCCTTCCCGGGCTTTTCCGTTAGAATCAAAAAACAAGGCTGCAGGCTTATCCTTTTCGCCCGGACGGAGTGAAACCACCTGGGCCGAAAAGGCCGACCTGATTGCCCTAAGGGCAAAAGACGCATTTTCAGGGGACGATTCCATCCACCCTTATGTTAACAGGATCAATCAGGAGTCTGTTCAGACGATGATCGATGCAGGGCTTGAACGTCTGACCGGGCAGAAAGGACCCAGGGCTGCCTGGCGGTCTTTGTTTAACTACCGTAAAGGGGAGCGGGTCCTGATCAAACCCAATCTCAATTGGATCGATTGTGAATTTCAGAAGATTATCACTTCTCCCCAGGTCGTCAACAGCCTGATCAGGGGGCTGATCCTTCACCATGGCATAAAAGAAAAAGATATCACCCTCTACGATGTCTCCAGACCGATCCCGTCTTTTTACCGGAAAAGGATCTTATATGATATTCATTATGTCGGGGAGCCGGTTTCCTATTATCAGAGAGGACGCAGGAAATTTTTCGGAGACTGGACCTGTCCCTCCCCAAAGCCCATAGAAACCACCTTCCCGGTGAAAGGAAGCCAGGGGGAGCCACTCAAGTGCTATCTGCCCAGGATCGTTGCCTCAGGGGATCATCTGATTAACCTACCGATCGTGAAGGCCCACCCCTTCCTCCTCTTTTCCGGGGCGATGAAAAATCATTTTGGCAGTATTGCTTTTAGTGATAAAACGACCAGTCCAAGCCCTTTCCACGGCCTCCATATTGATCAGTCCATCGTGGATGTAAATACGAATGAGCACCTGAAAAATATTACCAGACTGGTGCTCTGTGACGCCCTGGCCGGAACCTGGAGCGATGATCACCTGGGCGAGCCGGAGCGGTTTAAAACTTTTGGATCGGCCTTTCCCTCTTCTCTATTTCTGTCCAGGGATCCCCTGGTGATGGATTTTTATTTGAGAGAGATCATCAGGAAAGAAAGAGCCGATAGAGATTTGCCTTTTAAATCGGATGCCTTTCTTTCAATAGCCAAAGAAAGAATTTCCGGGAAGGATAAATTACTTTTTAAAAGCCGGTCCTTTGAATTATAATTTGCTCTTGAAAGGGATTTGCATTTATTCTTGACTTAAGGGTATAATAGAGGATGTTGCGGGTTACGAGTTACGGGTAGCGGGTTGCAGGAAGCCGTTACTCGTTGCTGGGTGCTCGTTAAAGCAGGTAACGAGTGAGCCTATTGCAAATGTTTAAATTCGGTTAAAATAGGTCAGGCATCCTGCCTGACAATATTCGGATCGGCCGAAGGCCGATTGTGTTGAAATCATTAGATAGTCAGCCGGGACGGCTGACCTATTGGGTGTTATTTTTGCATAATTAAGACTTTTGAAAGAACCTCTATTAATAGAGAAGTTTCAAATATTTTTAGTCAGGCCTTTAAAAAGGAGAATACTCCATGAAAAAAATAGCTATTTTCTTCAGCGTCCTTGGGGTGATAGGATTGGTTTCTTTGGTTTATGCCGGTTCTTATCGAGGGTCGAGATATAATCCTTACGATCCCAATCGAAACGAAATCGGGCACGATCAGAGCCCGACCCAGATGAGAGGCCCCTATCAAACCTATGATTTAGCCAATCCCGCTACCCCGGACCCCCGGACTTTGACCACCCCTTACGGCAAGGACCCTCGAAGATGGTACGACAGTCAGAAAGATTATCAGGAAACCTATGAAAAGACCGTTCAGGACCCCAGAACCCTTACGAGCCCTTATCCCTCTAAAAAGGGCCTCCCCTATTCTTCGGAAGAATTGACCAGCCCCTATGATGAGGTCATTCCCCAAAGACCTGGGAAGCCGGGAACGACCCAACAACTGACCCCGCCAGTGATAAAAGAATGAGAGGTTAAACTTCCTCCGCCTCGTCGACGGTCTTACGCATTCGGTTGATGTGAGGAAGAACCGGCAGAAAAAAGATAACGGCCACGATGGAAAAGATGATCAGGCAGATGGGGCGGGTAATAAAGATCATTCCGCTCCCACCCGACATCAAGAGCGACTGCCTGAGGGATTGATCCATCATCGGGCCGAGGACCATGGCCAGGACCAGGGAGGCGCCGTCATACTTGAATTTTTTCATCAGGTACCCTAAGACCCCGAAAAAGAGCATCATCCCGATTTCGGCAGGGTTGTTGTTCAGACTAAAAGCTCCTATTAAACAGAACAAGAGGATAAGGGGAAACAGTACCGGGTAAGGGATCTTCAGGATCCTGACCCACAAGCCGATGAGGGGGAGGTTTAAGATGAGGAGCATGATATTGCCGATATACATGCTCGATATAGTTCCCCAAAATAAATGGGGATGGGAAGTAATCAGTTTAGGGCCGGGCGGCATGCCGTAGATCATGAGGGCCCCCAGTAAAATGGCCATGACGGCATTGGATGGAAGTCCGAGGGTTAAGAGAGGAATAAAAGCCCCGGCCGTAGCCGAATTATTGGCCGACTCCGGACCGGCTAAACCGGCTATAGCCCCTTTCCCGAACTCCTCCGGGTGCTTGGAGATCTTTTTCTCCACTCCGTAGCTGACAAAAGAAGCGATGACCGCTCCGCCGCCGGGCAGTATCCCCAAGAAAAAACCAAGTACCGATCCTCGAATCATGGGCCAGAACGATTCCTTCCAGTCTTGAATCGAAGGGAATAACCCCTTTAACCGGGTTTTAAAGATTTTCCGTTCGGTAATCGTTTCTTCCACATTCAGAAGGACCTCCGAGACACCGAAAAGCCCCATGACCAACGGAACCAGTCCCACGCCGTCCAACAGGATATCCAGCCCGAAGGTAAACCTGGGCTGGGCCGTGATCAAATCGAGTCCGATGTTTCCGATCATCACGCCCAGGCAGGCCATCATAAGGGATTTAATCATGGAACTTCCGGCCAGGAAGGTCAGGACCGTAAGACCGAGCACCATAAGAGCAAAGTACTCCGGAGGGCCGAATTGTAAGGCCACGGCGGCCAGGGGTGGGGCAAAAAAGGCCAGCCCGATAACCCCGATGGTCCCGGCGATGAAAGAGCCGAAGGCGGCGATGCCGAGGGCCGGCCCGGCCCGGCCTTTGCGAGCCAACTGATAGCCATCGAAACACGTGACCACCGAAGCGGCTTCACCCGGAATATTGACCAGGATCGAGGTCGTGGATCCCCCGTACATGGCCCCGTAGTAGATGCCGGAGAGCATAATGATCGAGGCCACGGGAGGCACATGGAAAGTGGCCGGTAAGAGCAGAGAGATGGCCGCTACCGGTCCGAGTCCGGGAAGAACTCCCACCAGGGTTCCGATCAGGACCCCGAGGAAGCAGAAGAGAAGATTGACCGGTTGAAGGGCCACCCCAAGACCAAAGAGGATGTGGTTTAAGATATCCATAAAAGATTCAGATGATCCCCTGAAGGAACCCTTTCGGAAGTTGCACCTGGAGCCAGACCTGAAATACCAGGTAAGTGCCGGCCGTAATCAGAAGTGCAATGAGGATGATTTTTAACAGGGGGTAGGCCGCCTTGATCCGAAAAAGGAAAACTAAAAGGAGAAAGGTGGCGATCAAAAATCCCAAAAATTTCAGGGACAGGGTATAAACGGTGAGGAGAAGGATCACATAGAGGACCTTCCCGACTTCCCGGCCTTCCCATAGCTTTCCAAGCCCCTTTCGGGGTTCCCGGCGCCTGACCGAAGAGATGAAAAGGCAGATGGATAAAAGGGAAAGAATAGCCCCGGCAAAGAAGGTGATGAATCCGGCGCCCGGCGAAAGGAAGTCGCCGAATCCATACTTCAGAGAAGCGAGAGCAATGGCTATTCCCACCAGGAGCCAGAAAAGGCTCGAGGTCTGATCCGGATTTCTCATTTGGAAGGCGGCCCGTTGGTCTATTTTTTATAAATGCCGATACCCAGTTCCTTTAATATCTTTTTGTTTACCTCGTAGTCTTTCTTGATCATTTTTATCAGCTCCTCACTGTCTTTGATGTCATGAGGGTAGCTGAGACGTTTGAGAATTTGCTTGACCTCTTCGGTCTCCGAAGCCTGATGAAAGGCCTTACCGAGGGTGGCAATGACCTCTTTGGGTGTGTTGGCCGGGGCATAAATGATAATCGCCGCCTGAACGGAAAAATCATAGCCCTTCTCTTTGATCGTGGGAACATTGGGATAAAAAGGCATCCTTTTGTCATTCCAGCAAATCAGGAGTCTCATTTTGCCGGAGTCCACCTGTTCCTTCCACTCCGGGGTTTGCGAGGTAGCCTCAACGTGTCCGCCCATGACCGCCGCAACCGCTTGGGGGCTGGTAGCAAAGGGCACATGAGTCCATTTAATATTTTCTTTCATGGCCAGGTATTCCATGGCCAGGTGTTGCCCGGTGCCGACGCCGGAGGTGCTGTAGCGAACCTTCCCTGGATTGGCCTTGGCGTAGGCAATAAATTCTTCAAAAGTTTTCCAGGGGGCATCGCTTTTGACCGCCAGGCCGTAAAGGTAGTAGGAATAGCTGATGATGGGGATGAATTCTTTCAGCGGTTCCTGGGCATTGTAAGGAACAGGCTGGAGGTGCGGGATGCGGCTTAAGGCCGCCGAGCTGGTATTGGCCAGGGTATAACCGTCGGGTTTCTCGGCCTTGAGTCTCCCCAGGACCAGGGTGCCTCCCCCGCCGGTGACATTGGATATTACAATGGGCTGTTTCAGCGTTTTGGATGCGATATCGGCAATCGCCCTTTGACTGATATCGGTTCCCGATCCCGCTCCCCAAGCCACCCAAAGATTGATCGGCCGTGAAGGAAAGGTGTCCGCCCGAGTTTGCGTTACCGTAAGAACCAAAAAAGCTATAGCGAATAGAACAAAAATCCCTCTTCTTTTCATAATAAACCTCCTGGTTGTATTGAGAAAAAGTGCTTCGATGTCGGAATATATAATGAGACGGGAACAACGGTCAATATAAAAAACAGAGTATCAGTTTAGTTTTTTGAAAAACAATTTTCACCGCAGAGCCGCAAAGGGCGCAAAGAGGGAATAAATTTTCCTTTCTGTTGAGAGGACAGAAAGGAAAAAGCTTTCGTCCCGCCTTTGGCGGGATTCAATCCCGCCTCTCACGGGATTGAACAAAGATGTTTCTCTCTGCGTTCTTCGCGCCTTTGCGGTGAAAAAAACTCTCTTTTCAAACAACTAAAGTGTTACAAAACAGAAAAAACAGGGTTGAAGATTCGGTTTGAGATTCAACGGCCCAGCCACATTCTTATCGTTCGGGTCACCAGATCGGCCGCATCCTGCTGGACGAAGTGACCCGAGTCAGGAATCGTGACCAGGGTCATGTCCTTTTCCATAAATTCCCAGGTATTGTTCAGGGTCGAAGGCAAAATAGCCCGGTCCTTAAGGCCGAAGAGGATCAGAACCGGCACCTTGATCCTGGGGAGTTTAAGGGGCCCTTTAGTGAGAAGGAACTCCTTCTTCGGGTAGTTTTTTTTGTAGTAATTGAGCATGGCTTCAATGTCCGACCGCTCAAAGGCCTCGATGTATTTTCCCCTGGCTTCCGGATCCTTGACCCAAAGAGAAAGGAGTTCGGCGTCACTCATCCCGGAAAGGGAGTCCCCCTCGGTTTGGTATTCCATCAAAAGGTTATTGTCCTGAAAGATTTTAATCAGTTTCCGATGGGCCTCCGCTTCCTGAAAATCCCAGGCATATTGACTGCTCTGCATTTGGACCGGATTGTTGAGGATCTCCCTGGCCAGGGCCGAGGGATGGGCTACATTTAAGATGATGAGCCTTTCAACCCATTCGGGTCTGGTTATAGCCAGGGCCCAGGAAATGGCCCCGCCCCAGTCGTGACCGACAATAATGGCCTTCTCCTGGCCGAAATGCTTGATCACGGCAGCCACATCGCCGACCAGCAAAGACATGGCATAGTTCTCAGGGCCCTTGGGCTTGTCGCTTAGATTATAACCCCGGGTATCAATGGCCACGCATTGGTAATCCTTGGCCAGGGCCTCCATCTGATGGCGCCAGGTGAACCAGTAATCGGGAAATCCATGGATCATGACCAGCAGGGGGCCTGAGCCAATGGTGGCATAATGGATCTTTACGCCACCATTCTCAACATAACCGTGTTTTACCCGTTCTTCGAAGTTCATAATAACTCCTTTTCCGCCTTCAGCCAAGGCAAGGGCAACACTGCCCCTTTTTCTCCCCCCCCGCACCGGTTATGACGGCGATATTGTGGTGAGGTTTCGTTTCATCTCCTTAATATTTTAAGAAAAGATAATTTTCTTCCGGGACAGATCTTGTCAAGAAAAATTCCGGCTTTGAGAACAGACAGAGATAAAAATGCCGGGGCGGGTTAAAACCCGGTCCCGGCGTTAAAAAAGTCTTGGTTAAGGGGTACAAAATTAGTAGGAGCAGGTTCAAAACTTGCCCCTACGATGTACCTCTCAGGTTTTTTACCTTGCGATTCGACACCCTGGGTCAGGCTGGCCAGAGCCTGCTATGACCAAAATGCATTTGATAAAAACTTGCTTTTTATGGGACAGAGTATAAGGAACGAAATGGAAACAGTCAAGGGGAAAATCGGGAAAATTGGGACCAAATGCAAGGAACCCACCCCTTGCTTTTCAACCCTTTTTTTTCTTGATCCTGTCTATCCCTTGTTCTATAATTTTATAATAAAAGACACCTTTGAAACGGGGCCTCCTAACTGGATAGCATAGGAATTTCCTTTTTTGTCTCCCAAAGGCGCAAGGAGATTCAAGACTATGACAGTGCTTTGTTTTTAATAATTTTTTGCGTCTTCGCATGAGATGTTTTTAGAGTCCGCCCGAAGGGCGCTAAGTACACGCCCCGTTTTTCCGCATCCGACCACCGATCACTTTTGGGGATCATCTCCAAATTAGTTGATGATTATTGAAGCCTAAACCTTCTGAACCGACCGCTCCTCGGTCGCTTGATTTCCCTTACGGTCACGTATTACCTTAGATGACAGGGATATCGGCCCCTGGGCGACCCCGGTGAAAAAGGTTTCACATTTCACTGGGCAAGTATTCCCCACGGGCAGCCTTCGGCTTCGCCCAGGGTGCGCGGGTATGGGCATTTATGAAAAAAATCATTTTAGAAGGTTGAAAGCAACAAAAACATCCAGGAAAGCAAAG
>CAZVHO010000071.1:20396-26511 GCA_964627515.1 uncultured Thermodesulfobacteriota bacterium
ATGAACGGGCTGGCGGGGTTTGCGACCGCCCAATATTTTACCCTTACACCCGGCCTCGGTCAAGCCGCCGGAGATGAAAAAATTGTCTCCTCCTCGACAAGAATGGAACCGAACCCGGTTGTCAAGGTTTTGCGCTGGAGTGCCTTTGTCCAGGACGATGAAGATCTCTGGATGACCAATACCCGGCGCTGGGAAAAACTGACCGGCGGGCGTGTCGAAACCGACTTCCTTTCCTGGCAGGACGTCCGCCCAAAGGCCGCCATGGAAGCGACCATCGGCGCGGGACACGACATCGTTTTCGGTTGGTACGACGATCCCCATCTCTATCCTGAAAAACTTCTCAATCTCACCGATATCGCGGAATATCTCGGGAAAAAATATGGGGGCTGGTATCCGAATTGCGGAACCTACGGCCGGGTCACCGGAACCAATCGCTGGATTGCCCTGCCCCTCGGCCTGCTAGGCCACTGTTTAAATTACCGCAAAAGCCATGTCCAGGCGGCTGGGTTCGAAAAGATGCCGAATGACATCGCAGGGCTCCTTAAGTGTTGCAAAGCGTTGAAGGCCAAAAGGTATCCGACCGGTTTTGCTTTAGGGCATGCCGTGGGCGACGCCAACGCCTGGACTCACTGGTGGCTGTGGTCCTTCGGCGGCAAGGCCGTTGAGGCCGACGGTAAGACCATCGCCGTTAACACCCCTAAAACGATACAGTCTCTGGAAACAGCCAGGGAACTCTATGATACCATGATCCCGGGCGTTGAGAACTGGCTTGACCCCGACAACAACAAAGCCTTTCTGAGCGGAACCATCTCCTTGACCACAAACGGTTCCAGCATCGTCTATGACGCTAAACGTAACTCTCCGAAGATCGATTCGGATCTGGCCGTGGTCAACCTGCCGGTCGGGCCGGTAGGAAATCCGGCCGAACTTTCAGTGATCAGTTCCGGTTTTATTTTCAAACATACGCCGGTGCCCAAGGCAGCCAGACATTATCTGATGTTCATGTTCGAGGCCGAACAATACGGTCCTTGGATCGGCGGTTCCTTCGGTTATATAACCCAGGCGTTAAAGTACTATTATGACTTGTCATCCTGGAAACAAGACCCGCGAATCACCCCTTATCGGGAATGCGCTTCCCGGGTGTTGCCCAATAGCCACGCCGGGCCCCTCGGCAAAACCTCGGCGGCGGCGATGAGCGAATACATCATCGTGGACATGTTTGCCGAGGCCTGCACAGGAAGAAGAACAACCCGGCAAGCGGCGCTTGTGGCCGAAAAAAAGTTGGCCCGGTTATACAAACCGGGCCGGATGGCGTATCCCGGTTAAGGACAGGGCAGACCTCTAAGGGGTAACGGCGGACGACCCTATGGATTGACCCGATTTTTTCACCCAATGGAAAAAATGGAGGAAAGCCATGGAAAAAGATAGACGCCAATGGTCCCGAAGAGACTTTATGCGGCTTGTCTTTGCCGGCCTGGCCGGCACGGGCCTTTGCGGTTTGAATACCCATTCCCTGTTCCGGGGAGGGTCGGCCCTGGCCCGGGAGATCCCCGGACCCGGGTTGGTGCCGGAGCCCCATCCTGTCATTCGGGTCTTGCGCTGGATGGCTTTTGTAAAAAGCGACGAAGAGGTCTGGATGGCCAATACCAAGAGATGGGAACGCGAAACCGGGGGTAAAGTAATCACTGACTTTATCCACTGGGAAGACGTTCGCGCCAGGGCCGCCATGGGATCGGTCCTGGGGGCGGGCTACGATATCGTTCTGGGCTGGTTCGATGACCCCCACCTCTACCCCGACAAACTGCTGGATGTAAGCGATGTGGCCGAATATTTAGGCAAAAAGTACGGCGGGTGGTATCCTGTTTGTGAGATGTACGGCCGGGACTTCAAAACCAAACGCTGGATCGCCCTGCCTATCGGCAGTGCCGGCATATGCCTAAACTACCGGGTCAGCCGTGTCCAGGCAGCCGGGTTCGAAAAGGTGCCGAATGACCTGGTCGGGTTCCTGAAATGCTGTAAGGCCCTGAAGGCCAAAGGATATCCCACCGGCTTTGCCCTGGGTCATGCCGTGGGCGATGCCAATGTCTGGACCCACTGGTGGCTGTGGTCTTTCGGCGCCAAGGCCGTGGAGGCCGACGGCAAGACGATCGCTATCAACAACCAAAAAACAATCCAGGCCCTGGAAGCGGCCCGGGAACTGTACGAAACCATGATCCCGGGGGTTGAGAACTGGCGTGACCCTGACAATAACAAGGCCTTTCTTGCCAATCAAATTTCCCTGACACCCAATGGGAACAGTATCTTCTTCGCCTCGCGAAAGACCAATCCGGAGATCAACAAAGACTTGATGACCATGAATTTTCCGGTAGGTCCGGTGGGACGGCCAACCGAACTCTCCCTTTTCAGTCTGGCCTTTATTTTTAAACACACGCCGGTACCCAAGGCGGCCAAGCATTATCTGCGTTTTATGCTGGAAAGACCCCAATACGAGGAGTGGGAAAATGAGACCTGGGGATTTATTACCCCGACCCTGAAGTCTTATCACGATTTTTCGGCCTGGGAAAAGGATCCCCGTATTAATGCCTATCGCTATTGTACCGAACGCATGTTGTGGAACGGGTATGAAGGACCGTTGGGGCCGGCCTCGGCGGCGGCCATGAGCGAATATATCATCGTGGATATGTTCGCCGAAACCTGTACCAGTAAAAAAAACCCAAAATCCGCAGTAAGGACGGCCGAAAAAAAACTGGCCCGACTTTATCGGTATAATCGACTTTAACCTTGAACGGCAGGGGTCCAGATCGATCACCTGTAACCGCAGAATTAGCCCTATGTTTGCCAAGATGACCATTCGAAAATTAAATTTCCTGGGATCCCTGGTGATCATTTTCGTGCTCACCGGCGCTTTAGGGGGCTTTTGGCTCCGGACGGTATATCGAACCTTTGAAGCCCAAAGCAATGAACTTCAAGAAAAAATCCTGGGCTCCCGAAAAGAGTTGATGCGCAACGAAGTGCAACGGGTGGTGGAATATATTACTTTTAAAAGAAAGCAGACCGAAGAAAATATCAGAAATATGCTTCGCCAGCGGGTCCTTGAGGGGCATGGCCTGGCCATGGATATCTATCGGGAGAATCAGGGCAAAAAATCCAAAGGAGCAATCAAACGCCTGATCGTCGAAAGACTCAAAGGGATCCGCTTTGACAGCGGCCGGGGCTATTATTTTGCCACCACCGGGGTGGACGCCCCCGAGCTGATTGCCAGTCAGACCGAGCTGACCGGGTCTACCATGTCCAGCCTAAAGGTAATGACCAAAGAAACGACGGTCAGAGGCATGATCGGTTTCGATACGGGCAAAGAGGAGGAGTTTTATACTTACAAAGCGCCAAAACCGAACCTGCCGGGAACAGATTTCCCCAAACTCTCCTTTGTCAAATATTTCGAACCATTCGGATGGTACATCGGGACCGGGGTCTATCTGGATGACATTCAACGGCTGGTCCAGAAAGAGGTCCTGGAACGCATTGAAAGCATACGGTATGCCGACGACCGATATATCTACTTTTTTCGTTATGACGGAACCGTTCTCTGGCACAGGCGAACCCAATACATCGGGCGCAGTATTTTTTTACAGACCGATGCAGATGGTAATGAAATATACCGTAAGATACGGGATGCCTGTCTGAATCGACAAACCGGTTACTTTGATTTTTTCTGGCTAAAGCCGGAAACCGGAGAAAGATTGCCGAAAATTTTTTACGCCACCGTATATCCGGACTGGCAATGGATTGTCAGCACCGACATGTATATCGATGATATCCGGAAACTCGTCCGGGGAAAAAAAATCGAATTGGCCCGGCAGGTCAGGAAAACGATCGCCTATATTGTCTTTGTTTTTTTGGGATCCCTGATCCCCGTTTTGCTTCTATCCCGATACTTTTCCCAAAAATTATCCAATGAATTTCAGATATTTTCTCTTTTTTTCCAAAACGCGGTTAAAATCCGAAAACCCATTGACCGGAAGGATTGTAAATTCCAGGAGTTCCAGGAGGTGGCGGATTTGGCCAATGAGATGATCAAAGAGCAGATAATAGTCGAGCAAGAATTGAAGAAGTACCGCGATCATCTGGAAACACTGGTCGGAGAACGCACGATGGAACTGGAAATCGCCAAGGAACAGTCCGAATCGGCCAGTCGGGCAAAAAGTGAATTTCTGGCCAACATGAGCCACGAGCTGCGGACCCCGCTCAATGCCATTCTCGGTTACGCCCAAATCCTTAAACGGCAGAAAAATCTGGCGGACAAGCAAAAGGACCAGTTGGAAATCATACAAAACAGCGGCGAGCATCTTTTAACCTTGATCAACGATATCCTGGATCTTGCGCGTATAGAGGCCCAAAAGATGGAGGTGGAAACGGAGGTCTTCGACTTACCGAACTTGATTCAGGCGGTTCTCAGCGCCACCCGATTAAAAGCCGAGGAAAAACATCTTTTGATAACCTATGAAGAAGATTCGAAACTTCCTAAGATGGTTAAGGGGGATAGCCGGAAGCTGCAGCAGGTGCTGCTCAACCTGCTGGACAATGCGATTAAATTTACGGACCAAGGTCATGTGGCGTTTCGGGTCTCGAGTTCCGCGTTGCAGGTTCCGAATCTTGAAGGCCCTCTCCGCCATCTATTATCCTATATCCGGTTCCAAGTTAAAGACACGGGCATCGGGATACCCCGGGAGAAGAGAGAAGAAATATTTAAACCCTTTATGCACTGGGAATTTCGTGGGAGGGTCGTCGAAGGGGTTGGTTTAGGACTGGCCATCTGCCGCAAACTGATCGAGCTGATGGGGGGGAGGCTTTCGCTTGAAAGCGAAGAGGGAAAGGGAAGTACCTTCACCGTGGAGCTTGACCTGGAGACGGTGGAAGGCGTTCAGGCCGCATCCGGGAAACCGAGAAAGGGGATCATTGGATATCGGGGGGAGCGAAAGCGCCTTCTGGTCGTGGATGACTCCCTGACGAATCGGTCCATGCTGGTTTCTTTTCTGGAACCGTTAGGTTTTGAAATCGAGACGGCCGGAGACGGTAGGGAGGCGGTGGATAAAGCGACCAAATCCAAGACGGATCTTATCCTGTTGGATCTCTTGATGCCAGTAATGGACGGGGATGAATCCTTGCGGCAGATCCGAAAAGAGGCAAGGTTACCGGCCATCAAGGTCATCGGGGTTTCGGCGGCTGTAGCCGATAAGGATCGCGTGGAGAAGTTTTCTGCCGCCTGTGATGATTTTATTTCAAAACCCGTGGAAACTGATAGGCTGCTTAAGAAACTCAAAGAGCAGCTCCTGCTGGAATGGATTATAGACGAAGCCGAAGGGTCGGCCATTGAAGAAGAGGTTACATCTTTTGCTTTGGATGAGGAGGAAACAGACAAAATACCGCCTCCGGCTGTTTTGGAGGAGATCATTCGAGAGGCCGAAGAGGGAGCATTTTCGAAGATTGAGAGTATTCTGAATGCCTTGGAAACAGAAGATAGTATTTACAGAGATTTTTGTAATAGGATAAGGGCCTATGCCAGAAGGTATGATGATGAGTCAATCATCAAGGTCATCAATAGCAAAGGAAACGGGAATGGCTGAAGAAAGTGGAAGAAGCATAATCCTTATAGTGGATGATACTTTGTCTTCGATCGATATGATTAAGACCGTCCTGGAAGGGGAGGGGTATGATGTCGTTGTGGCTACCAGCGGAGAGAAAGCCATCAAAAGGGTGGAATTAAAGGTCCCGGATCTTATCTTGGTGGATGTGCTTATGCCGGGCATGGATGGCTTTGAAACGTGCCGCCGCTTGAAAAAAGGAGAAAGAACTCGCGAGATACCGGTGATTTTCATGACCGCTCTCGGAGCCCCGGAAAGTAAAGTCAAAGGGTTTGAAGTGGGGGGCGTGGACTATGTCACCAAACCTATTGAAGTGGAAGAAGTTTTGGCCCGGGTTAGAACCCACCTGGCCCTCCGCAATATACGCCGAGAGCTTCAGGCCCAAAACGAACGGTTGCAGCAGGAAGTAACCGAGCGCCGGCGAGTCGAAGAGGAGGTTCGCAAACTCAATTTTGAACTGGAACAACGGGTGG
>CAZVHO010000072.1:0-24996 GCA_964627515.1 uncultured Thermodesulfobacteriota bacterium
TTTTGAAAGGAGATTTTTCATGGGCCAAATGCTACCCAAAGAAGACCTGCTGATCCGAATGCAGAGGGACCTGAAAAGAGCGGTTTCCAAAGACCCGACCAGGGTTCGATGGGCCATGGTCATCGATGTGGCCAAATGTGTCGGTTGTCATGCCTGCACCATCGGCTGTGTGGTTGAAAACAAGCTCCCCCCCGGGGTGGTTTACCGGCCGGTCCTGGAAGAAGAGGTCGGCACCTACCCCAATGTCAGAAGACGTTTCCTGCCCCGTCCCTGCATGCATTGTATGAACCCCCCCTGTGTTAAGGTCTGTCCGGTTAAAGCCACCTATAAAACCGAACAGGGTGTTACCGTAATAAACTATAAACGCTGTATCGGCTGCCGGTATTGTCTGGTGGCCTGTCCCTATGCGGCCCGCACTTCCGATTTTGGTGAATGGTATACCCAGAAAACCCCGGATCTCCCCGGAAAAATTGTTGGTCAAAAGACATCGGCCAAGGGCTATGAAAATACGCCGGCCGCCGAATATGGAAAGACCTGGCCGGACCGGGGGCACGGCTCCCCGGTCGGGAATGCCCGTAAATGCCATTTCTGCCTGCACCGTCTGGCCGTTGGGATGCTGCCCATGTGTGTTACCACCTGCATCGGCCGGGCCACCTTTTTTGGGGACCGGAATGACCCTGAAGCCCTGATCTCCGAGCAACTGGCGTCGCCCCGCTCCTTCCGTTTGAAGGAAGAGCTGGGCACCCTGCCCTCGGTGGTTTATCTCAAATAAGAAAGGAGGGAAAGAGTATGAACGAAAAAAAATTCAAGACCTTGATGGCCCTGGGGATCATCGGTCTGATCATCGGATCCTGGGGAATGGGCAGCCGGCTCCTTTTCGGCCATGCCTCGGTGAACTACGGTTCGTATGTGCCCTGGGGGCTCTGGGTGGTTTTTTACCTGTTTTTTGTAGGGCTCACCGCCGGGGCCTTTCTGATCACCATCATGACTTATATGTTTCAGGTAGAACGCCTGAAAACAGTCGGACGTCTCTCGGCCTTTACCGTGCTGGTGGCCCTGGTCTGTGAACTGATCTTTGTTTCCCTGGACCTGGGCCATATGGAGCGCCTCTATCGTTTCCTGATCACCCCCAGTTTCACATCTTTAATGACCTGGTTCGTGATCTTTACCAATCTCATGCTCCTCATCTACCTTCTGGAATCCTTTTTTCTGCTCCGGGAGGATCTGATTCGCCTGTCCCAGGCTGAAAAGCTGAAAACCAACAAGATTTATCGTCTCCTGGCCCTGGGAAAGACGGATTATACGGAGGAAGACCGGAAACATGATAAGGCACGAGTCCACCGCCTGTCCATCATCAGCCTGCCTGTGGGTCTCCTCTTTTACGGGACCAACGGGGCCTTTTTTGCCATCCTGCAGAACCGGCCCATCTGGAACAGCGCTATGACCCCTTTACTTTTTATCGCCGCGGCCCTGCTTTCCGGAGGCGCCCTGATCACAGCCCTGATCTATGTCTTTCATGAAGATGAGGAACTGGTCAAACCTCTGGGGCAGGTTATTCTCTATCTGCTGACCATCTTTATCTTGTTAGAGGTCCTCCAATTTTTCGTCGGTTATCAATCCAAGTTGACCGGTATCGTAACCTCTCTGAACATCATCGCCTTCGGCCGCCATTGGTGGACTTTCTGGATTATCCATCTGTTTTTCGGCACCTTGATCCCCCTGATCCTGTTGATCCGGTATTCCGATACCCCCCGGTCTGTTGCCTGGGCCTGTTTTTTGATCGTCGTCACCTTCGTTACCGTCCGCTTCAATTTCCTGATCCCTGATCTGGCTATTTACAAACTGGACGGTCTGGAATACACCTTTTTTCACCAGAGATTGAGGACCAACTATATCCCCAGCTTAATGGAATGGCTGGTTTCCCTCTGGATCATCTCCTTTGGGCTGGTCGTTTTTTTAGCCGGTGCCCGTTGGCTGCCGGTGCACTCGCCGGGGAAGGTAAGGGGAAAACAGGGTTCGGCTACCTGGTGCAACATACTCAATTCAAGTGGTTTAGAGTCCGGAAAAGGAGGAGAAGAACATGCCTAAACATCAAGATCAAACCAAGCCCCAAAAGGGCATGGACCGACGGGAGTTTTTGAAGTGCACGGCGCTCCTCGGAGGCTCCTTAGCCGCCTCCGGCTATTTCCTGCGATTTCTCGATGAGGAATCCGGCTCCCCGGCCTTCGCCGATGATTTGATGGGCAAGGAATACACCCTTCATCTCCCGGAAAATCAAATCTATTCCGTCTGCCAGCAATGCAACACCAACTGCGGCATGAAGATAAAAATAAAGGATGGCCTGGCCGCCAAGATCGACGGCAACCCTTACAGCCCCTGGACTTTGACTCCCCATATTCCCTATGCCACACCAGTGGCAGAAGCGGCCCGGATAGACGGCTCCCTGTGTCCCAAAGGCCAGGCTGGTATTCAGGCCCTTTACGATCCCTACCGGATCATCAAGGTCCTTAAACGGGCCGGGAAACGGGGGGAAAATAAGTGGAAGACCATTGCCTTTGATCAGGCCGTCCAGGAGATCGTCCAGGGCGGAAACCTGTTTGGGGAAGGGCAGGTAGCCGGGCTCAAAGACCTTTACGTTTTGAAAGACCCGGAAATCTCCAAGGCCCTGGCCGAAGATGCCGGGAAGGTGGCCGAGAAAAAAATGCCCCTGGAAGAATTCAAGACCAGGCACAAGGACGACCTGCACCTTCTGATCGATCCGGACCACCCGGATCTCGGACCGAAAAACAACCAATTCTGTTTTAACTGGGGACGATTGAAAGGGGGACGGGGGGAGATGATCAACCGTTTCACCCGGGACGCCTTCGGCTCCTTCAATGCCCACGGGCATACCACGGTCTGTCAGGGTTCCCTCTATTTCACCTGCAAGGCCATGAGTGATCAATTCGATGAAGGTAAATTCGGGGCCGGCAGTAAATTTTACTGGCAGGCCGATACCGGCAATGCCGAATTCATCCTCTTCGTTGGGGCCAGCCCCTTTGAAGCCAATTACGGTCCTCCGCTCAGGGTCCAGAAACTGACCCAGGGCATGGTGGATGGAAACCTGAAAATCGCCGTGGCCGACCCCCGCTGTTCCAAGACAGCGGCCCGGGCCTGGAAATGGCTGCCTATCGCCCCCAATGGCGTCGGAGCCCTGGCCATGGCTATGATGCGCTGGATTATTGAACATGAGCGTTATCAGTCCGGCTACCTGGCCAATGCCAACAAGGGAGCCGCCATGGAAGATGAGGAACCGACCTGGACCCAGGCCACCTGGCTGGTTAAGATCGGGGACGATGGCAGACCCGGCGCCTTTTTAAGGGGTTCCGATCTGGGTCTATCAAAGGAAAAACGCCCCAAAAAGCCGAAAGAAGGGGCAAAACCCAAGGAAGGCGAAAAACCTGAGGAATGGGAATTCGATCCTTTTATGGTCTTCAGTAACGGTAAGGTTCAGTCCTTTGATCCTAACAGCGAAAAGACGGCGGTGGAAGGGGACTTATTGGTCGACACCCGGATCAAAGGGATTCCGGTAAAAAGCGTTTTGCAGATTTTAAAAGAGGCGGCCATGGCCCGAACCATGGCCCAGTGGGCCGAGCTGGTGGGAGTCAAAGAAAAAGAAATCAATGAACTGGCTCAGGAATTTACCAGCCACGGCAGGAAAGCCGTAGCCGATATTCACCGGGGGGTTTCCCAGCACACCTCCGGTTTCTATAATGTGTTGTCCTGGATGACCGTCAATACCCTGATGGGCAATCATGACTGGAAGGGCGGGCTTTCCAAGGCCACCACCTATGATGCCTTCGGCAGCAAGGAAGGCAAGCCTTTCGATCTCCGGAAAATGTCCGGCAAAATAAAACCCTGGGGGATTTCCATTATCCGCCACGAAACCTATTACGAAAAAAGCACCCTTTTTAGGGGCTATCCGGCTAAAAGGAACTGGTATCCTTTTTCCAGTGACATTTATCAGGAAGTTATCCCCAGTATGGGCGATGCCTACCCTTATCCCATCAAGGCCCTGTTGATTTATATGGGAAGCCCGGTGTATTCCCTGCCGGCCGGACATGAATTGATCAAGATCCTCTCGGACCCCAAAAAGATACCTCTGGTGGTGGCCTCCGATATCATAATCGGCGAAACCAGCCAGTATGCCGATTATATCTTCCCGGATCTGACTTATCTGGAACGATGGGAGTTCACCGGATCCCATCCCTCGGTTACTCCGAAGGTCGGTCCTATCCGACAACCGGCCGCGGCCCCGCTCACCGAAATGGTCACCGTCTTCGGGGAAAAGATGCCCATCTCCCTGGAATCCCTGCTCCTGGCCCTGGCTGAAAAACTGAAACTGCCGGGCTTCGGGGAAAATGCCTTCGGTCCGGGACTGCACTTCAAACGGGAAGAAGACCTCTATTTGCGCATGGTAGCCAATATCGCCTTTGGCGATAAAGCCGACGGATCGGAAAAAACGCCGTCCGCCGATCCTGGGGAACTGGAGATCTTCCGGAAGGCCCGTCAGCATCTTCCAGGGCCGACTTATGAATTCAAGCGCTGGGAATCTTTAATCGGACCGGAATGGTGGTCCAGGGTCGTCTATGTACTCAACCGCGGGGGCCGGTTCCAGTCTTATGATAAAGCCTATAAAGAGGATTTGCTGGCCAATAAGTATGGGAAAATGGTCGGAATTTACCTGGAGAAATTGGCTACCCATAAACATCCCATGACCGGCAAGCCTTATCTTTCCCATGCCAATTATGTGGACGGCCCCCGGGATTGCCTCGGACGTCTGATTGAAGACAAATCCCAGGGATTTGATATGACCCTCATCACCTACCGGGTAATATCCCAGACCAAGAGCCGGACCCCGGGGAATTACTGGCTCCAGGCCCTTTATCCGGAAAATTTTGTGGAAATCTCCACCTCGGATGCCATGCGATTGGGACTGAAAGATGGAGACCGGGTCAAAACCGTTTCGGCCTCCAATCTTGAAGGGGTTTGGGACCTGGGAAATGGATCAAAAAAACCTATGATCGGCCAGATTAAGGTCAGGGAAGGTCTCCGGCCAGGGGTGGTGGCCTTCTCTCTCGGCCACGGCCATTGGGCATACGGGGCCCAAAATGTGACCATTGATGGAGTGACCGTTCCGGGTGATCCGAGGAGGGGGACGGGCATCCATGCCAATGCCGCCATGCGCGTCGATCCTTATCTGAAAAATACCGGGCTGGTGGATTCGGTCGGAGGCAGTGCGGTCTTTTACCAGAGCCAGGTTAAGCTGGTTAAGGTTTAGGTCCACGAAAAACTAACATGGAAAAAACAACTATTTGTCGAAGGTCCGTAGAGGACTTTATTAAAACGATTGAACAATTCCATGGCTGGGCCGCACCCGGCGTGGTCATTGGCGGCTTTATGGTCGATTGGGCCCAGGAATTATTGGGACGTGAAGTAGAGGCCGATGCCATCGTCGAGACCCGTCACTGCCTGCCCGATGCGGTCCAGCTATTTACCCCCTGCACCTGCGGCAACGGCTGGCTGAAGATCCTGGATTGGGATAAATTTGCCGTAAGTCTTTACGATAAAAAAAGTCTTCAGGGATACAGAGTCTGGATGGATCTCGAAAGGCTTTCGGCCTTTCCTAATATTTACAACTGGTATATGCGTCTGGTGGATAAAAAAGACCTCCCTTTATCCGTCTTGAACCAGGATATCTTGACGGCCGAAAGGCAGATGTTGAATTCGGCCCCTGTTCGGATAACCCGTTACCACGAAAAAAACAAAAAAGGAACGATTCGAATTTGCCCGGTTTGCCGGGAAGCCTATCCGGTCAAACAAGGCCCTCAATGCCTGGCCTGCCAAGGCCAGGGCTATTATAATTCTCTATAGTCGGCCGGACCATATCTACATCCCTCACACTTGCCTCAGCCCCTGGATCGGCTCCATTCCGGATGCCGCGAATGCCGGCTGAAGACCTCCCAACATCGCCACTACAATAATGAAGCGAATATCTTTCGCCATTTAAACTGATCGAAAATAGTCACGTTGATTTTTTACTTGACAATCAGACCATCAAAAACTATATTACCATATAGTCATAAATAAGACTTTCTGTTCAATTTCTGTGGAAAAGCACCTGGAGGAAAAGTCATGAACGATAAAATATCCTGCGAATGCCTGGAAACGAACATCGGAAATTCCCGGCAAATAGTCTTAAGGAAAAAAATTATTATTCTGTCGGTAACTCTGATGGCCTGGTGGATTTTTTATCATCAGTTATTAACAGTAAGCGGCTGGTTGACCTATGATTTATTCGGGTTGGAAAGAGGAACCCATTTAGGGGAAGCCTTATCCTTTTTTCTCTATGATGTTCCAAAGGTCCTGATGCTTCTGGTTCTGGTTGTTTTTGGAGTAGGGATCCTGCGTTCTTTCTTTACTCCGGAAAAAACCCGGGCTATCCTGGCCGGAAAAAAAGAGTCGGTGGGTAATGTGATGGCCGCCGGGCTGGGGATTGCCACCCCTTTTTGCACCTGTTCGGCCATACCGCTCTTTATCGGCTTTGTCGAAGCCGGGGTGCCTTTGGGGGTAACCCTGTCCTTTCTGATTTCCGCTCCTATGGTCAATGAAATCGCCCTGGTCCTTCTGTTCGGTCTTTTCGGCTGGCGGGTTGCCGCCCTTTATCTGACCACCGGACTGGTGATCGCCATGGTCAGCGGCTGGATCATCGGCCGGTTGCATATGGAAAACCATATCGAAGATTGGGTTCGGGAAATCAGGACCAATGGATCCCCCCTGGTTATGGAAACCCTGACCTGGTCGGGCAGAATTGATTATGCCTGGCAGGCCGTCAAGGATATCGTCGACAAAGTCTGGCTGTATGTGATTGCCGGTATTGCCGTGGGGGCGGCCATTCACGGTTACGTGCCGGTAGGCTTCATGGCCTCCATTATGGGCAAAGAGGCCTGGTGGTCGGTCCCCCTGGCCGTTATGCTCGGCGTTCCCATGTATTCCAATGCCGCCGGGATCATCCCGGTAGTTCAGGCCCTTCTGGAAAAGGGGGCGGCTCTGGGGACGGTGCTGGCCTTTATGATGGCCGTCATCGGTCTTTCTTTGCCGGAAACGATTATCTTACGGAAGGTCTTGAAACCCAGGCTGATAGGTGTCTTTATCGGTGTCGTGGCTGGGGGAATTCTTGTGACGGGCTTTCTCTTTAATGCCCTTCTTTAACATTTTGCTTGACTTTAAAATAAAACAATATAACCATATAAAGTTTATTACTAATTACTCATATAGCTAATAACTATATTAAGGAATCGCCTATCCTAATAACGGCCCAGGAAGCTGGGTGGATTACTCCTGATTTTATTATAAAACCATAAATGAGCGAGGATATTAAAATGGAAATTAAAATTCTTGGACCGGGATGTCCTAAATGCGGGCAAACCGAAAAAATCGTTAAAGAGGTGGTTGCTGAAGCCGGAGTGGAGGCCCAAATAGAAAAAGTGACCGATATTATGAAAATTATGACCTTTGGGGTCATCAGTACCCCGGCGGTAGTCGTGGACGGGGAGGTCAAATCAGTCGGTAAGATTCCTAAAAAAGAAGAGATCCTGGCCTGGATTAAAAAATAATCAACCAAAGGAGGGACCGGGTTATGGTCAACGATTGTTGCTCCCCTTCAGGAAACATTATGCTTTTACCCTGTTCCGGCGGTTCCAATGTCGGGCAATTGGCCAATCAGGCCGCTGTGGAACTGACCCGGGAGGGTTTCGGTAAAATTTATTGTTTGGCCGGGATTGGAGCCCATTTATCCGGTTTTGTCCAGTCGGCCAAGGACGTCCCGGATCTGGTCGTCATCGATGGCTGTGATATCGGCTGCGGCAACGCCATATTTGATCACATCGGGACCGCTCCCAAAAGATATCTGGTCCTGACCGGGATGGGGATAGAAAAAAATAAGGATTTCAACTTACAGCGCCAGGACATCGACCGGGTCAAAGAGGCTGTCAAGGCTTCCTGTCAAAATACCGAAAAGGCCCCGGCCTGACCGTGGACACCGGTTTTGGTGCAGGAAGTTATCCTGTCCTTTAATGAGAAGCCTTTCGGTACAGCCTGCTGCGGGTAAAGAATTTTAAAAAGAAATTTTTTGGGGGTGTCTTGTGAAAATTTTTCATGATCCAAAGAAGCCACTGCGACTGATCGTCTTTTCGATCCTTTTACTGATCATTGCCTTTTCTTCGGCTCGAGGGCAGACCCCAAAAACCATTGAGGACCTTTACCCCGGTCTGGCTTCCGACCCTATAAATTCGACCACCCTGGCCAGGCTGCCCAAAGGGACCTTGCTGACCGCCGGCAGTATGACTATTAAAGAATCGGAACTTACCAGGGAAATTAACCGATCGGGACCGGAGACAAGAAAGCAGTTAACCCAAAATGTTTTTTTCGTGCTGGAAAAGATGGCTGCCGAACGGCTCCTTCAGGAGGAAGTCCTGACTCTAACCCAAAAAAGGCAAGGCCCGACCGGAGAATCGATTAGCCGTTATCTCGATCAAAAATTCAAGGACCTCCAAGTTTCAGAGGAAGAACTCAGGCAGTACTACCAGGCCAATAAACATATACTCGGAGATCCCGACCTGGATCCGCTTAAGGAGTCCATGAGGGACTTCCTGAAAGAGCAGAAAAAGCAAAAAGCCCTTCGGCATTATATCCTGACCCTTGGTCAAAGAAGGCAGATCCAGGTCAATGAGGACTGGGTAAAGAAACAGAACATCCTGGCCAATGAAAACCCGGTTGCCCGCCTCCGGATGGCTGGGAAACCGGCACTGGTCCTCTTTGGAGCCATGGGTGAATGCCCCTGTGATATGGTTTCTCCGATCTTAATAGAACTGGGCGAAAAATATAAAGGCCGGATCGAGATCCTTATTATTTCCATGAGGGAAGAAAGTATCCTGGCCGCCCGGTATGGTGTGCAAACTATTCCGGATCTTATTTTTTTCGACCACAAAGGCCGGGAAATCTATCGCCATGTGGGGTTCCTGCCTGAAAGAGAAATTGAAGAAAAATTAAAGCAATTCGGACTGATTTAAATGAAAGGGGAAATACAGATGAATAAACCGCCTTATCAAAAAATCAGGATTGTGCTCCTGATAGGATTAATATTACTGGGAGCCAACCCATCCTGGGCCGGCAGTTTTAAAGAGGTGCCGGTCAAAGACATGGTAACCCTGGTTGACCTGGGGGCCAATGCCTGCATTCCCTGCAAGATGATGGCCCCCATCATGACCAAATTAGAGAAAGACTACCAGGGCAGGGCCGCTATTGTTTTCATCGACGTCTGGAAATTCAGAGACCAGGCTGACCGCTTCGGAATCCGGGTCATACCGACCCAGATTTTTTATGATAAAACCGGCAAAGAAGTCGCCCGTCATGAAGGGTTTATGGGCGAGAAAGATATTGTCGCCCAGTTAAAAAAGATGGGGGTTAAATAATCTTGATTTTTAACAGGTGGGGTTACCATGCTGGAAAACATCTTTCTGACCATTAATGACTGGCTCGCCGGGGGAACCATGATTGCCGCCCTGGGGGCCTTTTTCTGGGGCATGATCAGCGTCGTCTTCAGCCCCTGTCATCTGGCCTCTATCCCTTTGATCGTAGCCTATGTAGGGGGACAGGAAAAAATGCTTCAAGCCAGGCAGGCCGGATTCTACTCAATCGCCTTTACTTCCGGTCTGTTTATTACCATCGCCCTGATCGGGATCATCTGCTCCCTCCTGGGGCGTATGCTGGGCGATGTGGGCAACTACTGGCAGATCCTCATCGGACTGATTCTGGTCTGGGTGGCCCTGGGCATGCTCGGGGTCGAGAAATGTTCCATGTCCGGCAATCTTTTATACCGGCTGAATTTGAAAGGAATCTTCGGGGCCTTTGTCCTGGGCCTGGCCTACGGGGTCCTTTCCGGCTCCTGCACCTTCGGCTTTATCGCCCCCATCCTGGCCATCATCACGGTCCAGGGAAATCTGACCAGTGGAATTTTGCTGATACTATTATTTGCCATAGGCCATTGTCTGCCCATCGTGATCGCCGGCAGTTCAACAGCCGCCGTCCGCAGGATCATCGAAAACCAATCCTGGCAGACCGGGGGTCAGTGGTTCCGCCGCGGGGCCGGAATACTTATCGGGATCCTGGGTCTCTATTTTATCGCCAACCCTTTTTTCTTAAGCTAAAGAATCAGCGCTAAAGATTTTTTAAGCGTCAGGTTCTTTCAGCCAGGCTGTAATTTTTTCCCTGATGGCCTCCCTGACCTGTCTGGTCTTTTCCAATTTTTCTTCATGCGTTCCGGTAAAGCCTGACGGATCGGCAAAACTCCAGTGGAGACGGGTGGTGATCCCCGGAAAAAAGGGGCATTGCTCGGCGCTGGTCTCATCACAAACCGTTATCACATGGGTATATAATCTCCCCTCCTTAAAAAGATCATAGGCGCTTTTGGTCTGATTCCCGGAAATATCGATAGCGATCTCCTTCATGACCTCCACGGCCAGGGAATTTAACTGCCCCGGTTCCAACCCTGCACTCTCCGCCTCAAAGCGGTCACCGGCCATTTCTTTGAGCAGGGCCTCGGCCATCTGACTCCGAGCCGCATTATGGACACAAACAAAAAGGACCTTATCCTTAATTGCTGACACAACAAGACCTCCTTACTATTTCTCCGGAATGAAGGATATTCTCCACCACTTCTGCTCCGGCCCCATCATTCCAAAGGGTCAATAAAGCCGAGCTGTCCAAAACATACCTTTTAGTGGATTCAGCATTTTTAATTCTCTTTTCTTCTTTCATTCTGTCGGTCCCGGATCATTTTTTCGGTAGAGTACCTTCCCGCCCCCTTCCCCCTGAAAGCAGATACCGGATCTTTGGGGATGGGGATAACCCTGATTGTGTTTCCCTCGGTCTGCCAGATGACCTGCGATTCGGGCTCAATATTAAATTTTTTTCTGATCCGAGAGGGAATCGAGACCTGCCCCCTTGCGGTAACCCTGGTTTTCATAATAAAATCCCTATTAACATGTATTTATTAATTCTGCATGATTATTTATAAAATATCATGCCATTAAATATCAACCAAGAAATTTTGAAAATTTCCTCTATTTTTTTTATTGCCCTGAATCCAAGCCGAGGGACATCTGAAGGGTCTTTCTGCCTGGCGATAAAAATGAAAAATTGAAAACCGTGATCGTTCCTGGTATTAAAGACTGATGGAAAAGATCATTCCGGAAAAAACTGCCCGGGAGACATTGGAGGTTTGTGCCGATTGCGATGTCTGCCGATTCCTCATGGATACTTCCTGCCTTTATTTCCCGGAGCTCTATAAGCTTTACGACCGGCAGATGAAAGACCGGAAGCCGATCACCTCCGAAGACCTGCGTCGGTTGGTGGACCTATGCAACTTCTGCGGCCAGTGTCCCTGCCCGAATATCCGTGCCGGGATCATGAAGGCCAAGACGCAGTTCATCGAAAGGGACGGATTGAAATTTGGCGTCCGCACCATTGAAGATGTGGAACGGATTAGCAGGCTATGCGGCGCTTTCCCACGCTTGACCAATGCCTTTTTCAAGGCGAAACCGACGGGGGGTTTACTGAAAGCAGCCCTGGGCATTCACCCTGCGCGGCGAATGCCCCGTTTTCCTGAAGAAAGTTTTCCCGATTGGGCCGGAAAGAATAAACTAACCATTAAAGGGAATAAGAAAGCGTCACGTAAGCTGGCCTACTTTGCCGGTTGTACAGGTAAATATCTTTTCCCCGAGGTACCGAAAGCGGTCATCGAAATTTTTCGCCACAATGGGGTTGAAGTCTATTTCCCCAAGCAGAAATGCTGCGGTATGCCGCCCTTGCTGGAAGGGGACCGGGAACTCACCCTGGAATGCATGCGCTTCAACGTAGAACACCTGGCCGAGGTCGTTGAAGAAGGCTATGATATTCTCTGCTCCTGCCCGACCTGCGGGTACCTGTTTAAGACTGTCCTGGGAGAAGGGGCCTATTTTTCCAAAGAATATCAGGAATCAGTAGCAGGAAATGAAAATGAAATTAAGGTTCCGGTGAGGAAAGGCCTTGGTGGGCCTGAAGAGAGAAAGTTTGACTCCCTCTCAAAAAGCATTTTCAAAAGCATTTTGAAAGACGAAGGATATTTCTCCGGGATCAGCCCTTTAAAAAGAATCCAGGTGGCCGAGCACACTTACGACTTGGGAGAATATCTGGCTTATCTTCATAAAGAGGGCAAACTCTCAACCAATTTCGGTCCGGTCCGGGGCCGTCTGGTCTACTATCCCCCCTGTCACCTGCGGGAACAGGAGATTGGCACCCCCTATCTGGAACTGCTCAAAACGATCCCCGACATCGATCTGGAACCGATCCAGGGGCGGTTCTATTGCTGTGGGCTTGGGGGAATTATGGGATTCAAACGGGAATTTCATGAGACTTCCCTTCAGTTGGGAAGCAATCTAATGGAAAAAATCAGGGAGATGGACCCGGAAAGACTCGTTACCGATTGTTTGAGCTGCCGAATGCAATTCAATCAGCTCCTGCCCTACAAGGTAGTCCATCCCATTGAGATTCTTAACGAAAGCTATGCTTCAAAATAACTTATTCCCTTTAGGAGGCAGAATATGTCCCAGTTTGAAGTGAAAGGATGAATAACATGAGACGATTCGGAACAGCCGACAGTTAGTTGGCGCATGCTGACCTTTCTTGATGATACCCAGGTACGTATTAATGGCCTGGACGAGATAATGGCCGATCTTTACTCCAAAGGCAGACAGGGGAATCAAGAGACCGCCGAAGAAATCATCCACAGGCTGGAAGCCAAAAAGAACTATATTCCTTCGTCGGACCGCACCCGCAAAGAGTACGCTTATGTCCTGCTGAAGGAGTACCGGGAGTTCATTAAGAGTCGAACGAATAATTTTATTTGACTATATTACCTAAGGGTTATATAGTTATAAATTATATAACTTAAGCGCCCTACCTATGGCTAATGAAGATATTACTCAAATAAAAATAGGCACATTTCAGGTCGGCATTATCGGATTCCAGGAAGTGATGGCGGAATTGGCTGCCTCCATGGCCGGGGCTTCGGCTGAGGCAGTAGCCGGGGAGTTAATCCAACGGCTTTCCAGGAAGAATTACATCCCCGAAAGGGCCAGGCCCGAATACGGCAGGGCCTTGGTCCGGGAATTCCGGAAACAGTTGGGCCAGGAGATTTCTCCGGCCCAGGAGGAACAAGCCCTGGTCATCCGGGTCCTCGGCCAGGGATGTCCCAATTGCCATGCCCTGACCCAACGGATTATGGAGGTCCTGTCGGAATTAAACCTGGCCGCCGACTTCGAGCATGTGACTGATATCAAGGAGATCGCCCGTTATAGGGTATTGCAGAGCCCGGCCTTGTTGATCAACGGAAAGGTCGTGGTCAGGGGGACGGTTCCCAACAAGGGCCAACTGATCGAATGGTTTAAAAAAGCGGTGGGGTAACAATGAGCAAGCCGATTGTCTTAACCTTTACCGAGGAAGAGATTCAAACCATTGAGCGCATCGATCTCGATGCCGATCAAGAAGAGGCTTTACATTTCATTCGAGAAAAGATCGGCAAGAAATTAAAGGCCCTGAGCCGCCCCCATTGTGTCCCGGTCTTTGAAGTCACTTACAATCCCAGGCAGAAAGAAGCCATTCAGCTTACAGGAGAGAAAAAGAAAGGCTAAAAAACAAAGGAGCACCCATGAAAATTCCAAAATCAATTTCCACAATTACTTTAATCCTTTTTATGATGATATTCGGCTCCGTCTCTTTTGCCCAGGACATGAAGGTCATCTCCCCTGCCCCAGCCTTCCCACAGCAGGAAACCATCTCAGGTCAAAATAAAACGCCGAACCGGGATAAGATTCAGACTTCCACCCCGGCCCCCCCGGAAAATAAACCAGCGAATCCTGAATCATTAACCCCGCCTTCGGTAAAAATTCAAGAAAGCACCAACGCCGAGGGCTGATCCTGAAAAATAGTCTCCGGGCGGGGACGATATTTTTTTAAAAGGAGGATATTCTTGTATGTCCGAACCAATGCCGAAAAAACTTTCTTTTCTGGACCGGTTTCTGACCCTCTGGATTTTCTTAGCCATGCTGCTCGGGGTAGGCTCCGGCTTTCTTTACCCCCAGGTAGTCCAATTCTGGAATCTTTTCCAATATGACACCACCAATATACCCATTGCCATCGGCCTGATCCTGATGATGTACCCCCCCCTGGCCAAGGTCAAATATGAAGAATTGGGGGAAGTCTTTAAAAATTACCGGGTACTGATACTCTCTTTGATCCAGAACTGGGTCATCGGCCCGATCCTCATGTTTTTTCTGGCCATTCTTTTCCTGGCCGGCTATCCGGAATATATGGTCGGTCTGATCATGATCGGCCTGGCCCGCTGTATTGCCATGGTCATCGTCTGGAACGAACTGGCCTCGGGCGACACCGAATATTGTGCCGGCCTGGTGGCCTTCAACTCCATCTTTCAGGTCCTATTCTTCTCCCTGTACGCCTATATCTTTATCACCATCCTGCCCGGCTGGTTCGGTCTGAAAGGCACGGTGGTCGATATCTCCATCGGCCAGATCGCTAAAAGTGTATTTATCTATCTGGGTATCCCGTTTATCGCCGGGGTCATTACCCGGTTCACCCTGATCAAAATCAAGGATAAGACCTGGTACCATGATAAATTCATCCCCAAAATCAGTCCCATCACCCTCATTGCCCTGCTCTTTACTATTGTCGTCATGTTCTCCCTGAAAGGAGAGTTTATCGTTCAATTGCCTCTGGATGTACTGCGTATTGCCCAGCCCTTAGTCATCTATTTCGTGATCATGTTTTTTATATCCTTTTATATGTCCATGAAGGTCAAGGCCACCTATGAACAGTCCACGACCCTGAGCTTTACGGCCGCTTCCAACAATTTCGAGCTGGCCATTGCCGTGGCCGTGGCCGTCTTCGGCATCCAATCCGGGGCGGCCTTTGCGGCCGTCATCGGGCCTTTGGTGGAAGTCCCGGTCCTGATCAGCCTGGTCAATGTGGCCCTCTGGTTCAAACGCAAATATTTCCCCTTTGCTGTGGAGACGCCGACCGGCATCTGCCATCTGACCTGCAAACCTTAAGAAAGGACGCTCGGATGTTACTGGAAACTTACCGGCTGGAAATTTTCAATTCCCGATGCAACCCCGGGGCCATGGCCGTCCATTGTTTTGCCCATCTGGATCAGAATGTAAGCTTAGCCCTGCCTTATTTGAACGCCGTCTTAGGCGGCTTTAATTACGTAAAGGATCCTCCGTCGGTCACCTTCAGGTCCCAGGGAAAATTGATCACGGTCCATGGGAAAAAGATTGCCATTAATGCCCTCAAGGACGAGGCCGAAGCCAAGAAAATCGTGGAATGGCTCAAGAGGGAAATAAATGCGGCCTGGGAAAACCGGAATGAAATCGAGCCTTCCTATGAAGATCTACCCCGTCCGCAGGTGATGGAAATCCTGAAGTTGCTGCCGAAAACCAACTGCCGGGAATGTGGTCAACCGACCTGCATGGTTTTTGCCGTGACCGTGACCGAAGGGATCAAAGGGGCGGAAGACTGCCCTCCCCTGTCATTAGAAAATAAAAAAAGATTAAGCGGATATCTTGCACCATTTAAATTGGATCTATAGAGTTTCATCGGATATAAAGAGATTCAGAGATTATGAGGGTCGAAAATAAAATGAACGAAAACAACCTGTCAACATGGATAGAGGGGAAAAAAAGTATCCTTAATATCATCCTTGCGCTTCTGGCAATCGGGGTTGTCCTGTTTGAAAATTTCTGCAGCGGATCGTGTTCCTATCTCAGTGGAGATCTTTTCGGCTTCGATCTCCGATATTTTGGAATAAGCTTCATGGTTCTTGTTATTTTATTAACCCTTACAAAAAAATTTTTTCCTTTGATTCTTGCCCTTTCTGTAAGCTTGGGGATCGAAATATACCTGGTAGGCTTTCAGGTTTGGTTTAATACTTATTGCCCTTACTGCCTGGCCTTTGGAGGGTTCCTGGTGATTCTTTTTTTTCTGAATATCAATCAGACGACAACAAAAAGGATTATTCTCTCGGTCGCAATCGGCCTCATCCTTTTCACCCTCTTTTTTAAGGGATCGGTTACTCCGGCCTTCGCAGCGGAAACACTGCTCCCTTCCTTTGGAGCCGGGAAAATCAACGTCCGACTCTACACGGACTATTTCTGCGGCCCCTGCCGGTCCATGGAGCCGACGCTTGAACCTATCCTGACAGATTTGGTAAAAAGGAACAGCATCAATCTGATTTTCATTGATACGCCCCTCTCCAAGACAACTCCCCTCTATGCCCGCTATTTCCTCTATGCCATGAATGAGAAAAAAACCCTGCAACAGGCCTTCTTCGCCCGATCGGCGCTGATCGGAGCATCCCTCGAAAAAATTACAGAACCAACCAAACTGGAAGGATTTCTCAAAAATAAAGGGGTGGAATTCAAGATTTTCGAGGTAAAGCCCACTTTCGAAATCCTGAACAGTTATATCAGTGCGGACAAGGTCCGCTCCACTCCCACCTGCGTCATCGTCCAGGACGGTAAAATGAATCAGTTCACCGGTAAAACTAATATTATCAACGCCCTGGAGCAAATAAGACAATAAATGAAAGTCAATGCTACCGGATTTTGAAAGAATGGATCAAACATGATTAGAAAAAGATGGCTCCATTATTTGGTCTTATCAACCATCTTCATCGTCCTTTTGACCATGTCTTTTCCTTAAAGACTGTAAAAAGCCCTCCCCGAGGCTGACAGTCATATTGAAGACGCCTGCAGGCTGGAAATGAGTAGCCCACGCCAACGTGATTTCCACAAGCGAGGAGAAGTCGGCCTTTCTCCTCAGGCGCTTTGTCTTCGCCCACCTTCAGGTGGTATTTGACTCTGATGGTGGTGATTTTCAGGACGCCGTTGACGTTCTCAATATCCCCTTCCACTTCGGCCCAATACAGGTGCTCGGGGGTTGGGATCTTTTTTCCGGCCAGCATCGTGGCCAGTGTTCCCATCATTCACCCGGCAGTGGCGGCCACGATATGATCGAGGGTGGCCGCATGCTCCTTTTCAGGCTCGACCTTATAAAACTTTTTAATCCCCCCGTGAACGCCGTAGTAGACCGGCTCTGAAAATCCCTCAATCATGGCCCACCGGGTCGGTCCTGTTTCCCCGACGAACCCAGCCGCTCCTCCAGGGCCGAGACGATCCGGCCCTCCCTTTTGTCCCAGGAGACCCGCCGGAAAAATTCAATACGCCCCTCCATTTCCTGCCGGATAAGGGCCTCGGTGACCGCTTCAACACGAGTTTTTCCCGATACCCGGCTTTCGAAGCGGATGGTATGGCCCAGGATTTGGCCGATCGGCTCCCCAAGCCTTTGGGCCATCCAGCGCGCGGCCGATACGGCGGCCAGCCGCCGTGGTTCGAGCATGATGATCCACCCTTTTTCAGACGTAAAGATCTCCAGCAAAGACGGGGGACTCGGGTCGTTTTGCCCGACCCGGGTGGGGCCTGGAGGACCACTGCCGGATGGGTGCGGACGGCGTCTTTCAGTTCGGGATGGATGGCATCGATGGGTTGCCTTTTTGGAGGAGGAGTATGATTTAGAGAGGCAGCATCTGGGTGGTTTCCGGGACGTTAGTAAAATTAAGGATCATCTCGTTTCCTTTTCTTTTGCATTTGACAGCGGTTCGGTAGTTAGTCTGTTCAGAAAAGACACTGTTCTTTCGGTGGAATCAATCCTTGCTTTACGATTACCTTCTGTGGTGCCCCCCATCATGTAATATTCCGTCATCGTATGCCCGGCGCCATCGTAGGCGACATGTTCACTCGTGTAGCCGAACCCTTGCTCTCTCAGAGAGCTCATCATCATATCGCTCATTTCAACGGAAGGCCACATGCGGTCATCCTTGGCGGAGAAAAGCAGGATCGGTCCCTTGATCCTATTCACCGGGATCAAAGCCCTTCTAACGGCCTCCTGGTGTTTCAGGGAATTGCGATAAATACCCAGAACATCGTTTGGATCAGGGAGGTTGCTGCGATCATAGGGAACAAAGGGAATCGGCTCACCCTTGGACGACCAACTCGACCTGGGAGTCCGATAGTCCTTCGGAATCCCCTGAAAGACGACTGCACTCGGGACAAAGGCGACAACCCCCGATATCTCCGACTTTCTTGAAGCCAACAACAAGGCGAGTTCGGCGCCCTTCGACTCCCCGATAACCACAATTCTACCCTCTTGCCCCGGCAGGCTTTTTTTTAACCACTCAATGGGCTGGTCAAAATATTCAAGGGGGATCATGTCCAGGTATTCCGGTGTTCGCCCGGTCTTAAAGTAGGCCAGAGCCAAGGCCGAAAAGCCATGCTCGGCAATGGTCTTGGCGCGACGGTTCGGAAGGCCGCCGTCGGATCCGCCCAGGACGAGAACCCCCACCTTCTTCAGAGATCCCTGCGGAGGGTAGAATTCCCCATCAAAGCTTACTCCTGGGACCATCGCTCCGCCCGCTTGCACCTTTTTCTCATTAATGGCCGCCGCTTCCCCTCCCCTTGCCGTGTTATAAGCCCCGGCGACCAAGCTCAGCGCTAATACCACCAAGGCCATCTGCATAATTCGTTGCTTCATCGTTCCTCCTCTTACCGGGTTGCTTTCCGCCGTTCTCACCCATGCTCTCGATGCTTTACTGAGTCAGCGCCTTGATCATCGGGGGAAGCAGAAAACCGATCAATAACAACGCCATGACCGGACGGAGTAAATTGACGGGTTTCAGGTTCTGTTCCCTGACGGCCGTGGCGACATGATTTGCAGCCGAGAAAGTAAAAAACATCAACATGGCCGTCACGATGGTCGCCTCCGCATACCGTCCCCAATCCAACACATAAACGAGGAAACCCGTGAGGGCCGTGGCCGCATTAGCCAGACCGGATTGAATTTGATAAGCCCGCTGGGGGGCATAGCCGATTTTTTCCGAAGCCACATCTCCCAATATCAACGATTCGAAGGCAACAGTGCCTGACATGAGCATGACTACGAACGGCCCCAGAATATGAAATCGTGCCACGGCATCCTTGCCGAAATAGTAAGCAAAAAAAATGGCCAGTCCTATACCGACGGGCCGAAGCCACTCCATCATCATGGCCAGCGTCTTCTTAGTCATCTTGTCTCCCTTTCCCGATCATCTTCTTCTCCTCACCGGGGAATATTTTTTAAGAATCGCCGTAGCGGTTCTTTTTTATTTGTAAAAATACCTTAATTTATTCCGGTTGGCAAGCCCTTAAGCTCCTTCCAGCTACGGCGCCTCCTGGCCGTTCTGCGACCATAATCAAGAATACCTTAGGCCCCGTCAACTAATAAAATTTACAATTAGACATAATCACTTGGTCGAATTACATGATTCCATTCGCCAGAGAATTTGATGGAGGCAAGATTGATTGTAAAGTTAATTTATTGACACTTCCTTAGCCACAGCACCTTTGGCAGTTGCTTTAGAAATCGTGTGTCGGGCTTTGTCAATCATTAATCACAAATCAAGGTTTGACCCCAACTACTTTTTCACAGCCTTGTAATGCTTCTTGAAGATCTGGACCCATTTCTCGTCAAGTAATGTGTTAAAAAGGCCAAGGATGCCTTTGGGCGAGACCCGATTGGGACTGCTGATATCTATTGAAGCGCCATGCATCTGGGCCACGATTTCATCGCGACATTCACCACCCAACCATTTCCTGTAAAATGAGGGTGACTCCCACCCGTAGTTAATAGTGGCGACGAAAGCTCCATTGTGAAACACCTGTATTATCGTCTTCCGGCAATCGCATGATGGATCCGTACAGTACATGTCGGTAAATCGATAATCGCCGTCTGGCAGTTGAGGACTATCGGCAATCGTTACAGTACGGACCTGGTGTGCACTACCAATGATCTCTCCTGCTGGTGTGAACCTCATAAATCAATGTCCTTTCGTACCATATGATCCCGAACGTTCCGGCTGTGCGGCGCCTGAAACACTGTATCGATCAAAAAAGCACTGCGGCCAGCGTCCGCACCAGCCGGTGGTTAGCGAAAATTATATTAGGGATTGTTGGCCCCACAACATTTCTTGTACTTTTTCCCGCTGCCGCATGGACAAGGATCATTTCGACCTATTTTTTCTGACTTGACCACCTGTGGCGGGTTCAACAATTTTTCCAAGTCTGAAATATCTTCAGGCTGATCAGGTTCAAATCCAATGATATAATGCCATCCATTTTTTGTGCATGTTTCGGCAACATACTTTGCCTTTTCATCTGTATGAACTCGAACGACCACTGGTCTTTTTTCTGATCCTAATTTTGCCATTATTTCTACTCTTTCTTCAGCTTGAGTGAGGCGCTAACGCGAAGATGAGCCCCGCTTCGTGGGCTCGATCTTCTGGTTGGATCATTTCATTGGTTTGCCTGTACTTGGGTCTATTAATTTGATGACACCGCGATCATATTGCCTGTTAAATTCTTCATCGGTCATCATACGGCCCTTTGTAGATTTGCAAAAAGGGCAAATATCGGGTTTTTGATGTACCTCGGAATTTTTGAACAATCAAAGCAGAGAAAATGTTGTTTCATTTTGATAGGCCTCCCAAGTTTGCGTTAAGGAGTTTTAGTTTTGAACTCGATGATTGGGTACTTTAAGGGGTCGTACCTAATGCCGTTAACTTAAGAACTTTCTCTTTTTATTTCAGCCCCTTATGACAATTTAGGAGAGGACCAGATTTGGCTGATTCAAACCTTATCTGGGCCCAGACTATCGCCGGTAGTGCCGGCGTAATCATAAATTCTCCCTCACGGTTAATTATATGGGCCGATTTCAAAAAAATCATAAGATATAACAGGTTAAATTTATTGTATTAATCCTTAAGTTAACGGCATTGGGTCCAACCCAATGCTGCTTACACAATTTATCCTTATTCGTTATCTGGCCTCGGCCTTCCAACCTTTAGTGGCCCCTCGACAACTCCTGGAAAGCCTTGAGCCAGCCTGATTCCAGGCCGTTTTGTGTAATAAGGCTCAGGTCTATAGCAATTCCCTGGATGGACGCTGCGATGGTCACCTTGTGGCATCTGTCGAATAGGTCACACCTTGCGCATTTGTCGGGCGACTCTCCGCTCAAGATCGCGCCACCCTGGTCACCGAAGCAGTCCTCCTGTCCTTTTTGAGACTCCATACAACACCTCTTGTATTTTTTCCCACTGCCACAGGGGCAAGGATCATTCCTTCCGACGTTTGTGCTCATATTCTATTTCCAGATAACGTCTATTTTAACCTGCCGCGCCGATGACCCCGCGTAGCGCCGCCGAGCTTCTCGCGGTCAGATTGAAACTATTGTCCGGCAGGTTTTTCATATATTTTCATTGCGGCTTTGCTGATTTCCTCTACGCTTTGATCTTCCCACAGTGTCCTTTGCCATTTTGTATAGTCAAATGGTTCTCTCTGGATAAGGGCGATAAACCTTTCTGCGCCCACGCTGCCAAGAGATTTTGTAAGTGCTTCCACGCCTTTAACTCTAACTTCGGTATCAGTTATCATAAGTAAACCTCTTTGATAAAACCGATTAGATCGATGATTGTAATTTCTCTTATTAGATTGTTTTTATTAATAATTTTATCGTCAGTTGTTAAGAAATAGTTGCATTTGCCTGATATTGCGCATGCTATATGTAGCGCATCTTTGCTGCGCAGACCAATCTTATTGAGTTTCTTCGCCTTTTCCACTATTTTTTTGTTTTCCTTAATCACCGAGACAGCCTGTTTTTTCCAATCTGATATTGCATTCATTCTTTCTTCGAAGGGATTTGCCTTGTTTTCAGCTTCGAGGATATATGACCACACAAGTTCAAATTTTTCTTCAACAATATCAGCTTGGATTCTCAATTTTGCTTCTGATTCAAGTCTAATCCGTATTTGCGATTGGTCATCAAACGGACGATTAAAACAGCAATTATCCAAATAAATTCTCATAGTTATATTTTCTCTCTTTGAGGCTTACAAATACCTATAACCTTTCATTCTATGCCGAAGCGCCGCTTCACACGCGCTGATTTTAAAGGCGTCGGCGTGAAAGCGGCTGTTAGCCGCAAGGAATTATTATCAGGCTGCTATCCGTTCAAGATGGTCAATATCAACATTTTGCTTCGCTTTCCATAAATCATATTGAAGTTGAAGCCTTAGCCATCCTTCGGGAGTACGACCAAAAACCTTTGAAAGCCTCAAGGCCATTTCAGGACTAATCCCCGACTTCCCGTTCAAGAGCATTGAAAAGGTTTTTCTGGTAACGCCAAGAGATTCCGCTGCTTTGGTAACGGTCAAATCGAGTGGCTCAATACAAAGTTCTTTTATTATTTCACCAGGATGAGGTGGATTATGCATACCCATAACAAACTCCTTTAAGGTTAAAACCGATTTTTCGTTTACCGGTCTCCGGCGGGATCATGAACTGCCGGATGGCCTCAAAGATGGCCATTATCTTTTCATCGTGATCTTGGATCCGATCTTCCAATTCCTTCAACTTGACGGTCAATTCCTTCCGGTTGGCCAGCAATTCCCGAATAAGGATATTTCTCGCCCGCTCATTTCATTCGCTCGAGCCCACAGAGTTCCCAGAGAAAATCTTGCTTTTTGGCTGAGCAACGTCGCGGCGGGACCGCCACCCCCCCTCGGCCTCCAGCCAGGAGGCGCTAAGGCGCCTGGATGATTTTCATTGCGGTCCCTCTCAACCGCAATGAAAAAGATATCTGCCTCTCTCGGCGCACTCTGCGTGCTCAAGTCCGCCTGTTGCGGACCAGGACGATGGGCGGGTGTGAAATCAATTTTAGTCCGTGTTTGTCAATGCCTGCCCAGCGGAATGCTCTTGCAGTTCTATACCACCGGGGTATGTCCGTGGCAAATTGATTTTTAGGCCCCCCAGGCCGGGGCCCAAAAAACAAAAACCCCACTCCTTTTTAGGAAATGGGGTTTCGATCATCCTTTAACCATGGAATATCTCTTTTTGGGCAGATAAGGTTATTAAGATTGATTATTCTGACAAGGTATTTACCATATCATCCTAATAAAATCAAGAACTTCTCTTAAAATTTATGCCGGTATCGCGTTTTCTAACGGTTCTGTGGCCTTATATTTAATCGGAGTTATGCGCCGCTCAATGTCCAGCCATTTTTGACGTTTAGCGATTCTAAGATCAAACTCGGATTGGAGATTGAGCCAAAACTGAGCCTCGACTCCAAAATAGCGTTGTAGCCGGAGGGCCGTATCGGCGGTAATAGCCCGCTTCCCATTAACGATTTCGCTGATCCTGTTTGGGGGTACCCCAATATTCCTGGCCAATTGGTTAATACTGAGTCCGACAGAATCCATAAAGTCTTCCCGTAAAATTTCCCCGGGGGGGATAGGTGGCAGCAGGTTGTTGTTTCCCATCTTATAAAGCCTCCGTGTCTCGGCAAGCAAAAGACTTAATCATATCTTGAATATCTATTACGTTTCGCGTAATATGTCAAGAAAAACTTCAGAGGCGCCGGCGATAGAACCTCCACCGTTCTCGGTTAAGACCATTCGGTAATCCACAATGGTTCTGTTCCAATCTTTGCCTTCGAGGTTAGGGAACCATTCAAAAAAAGCAATTTCCTACGATGAAATCCAGACCTTATACTTCAATATACGGACTCCACCATCCAGAGGTTCCTTCTGCACATTTCATTCGATCGAGATGATAAGCTTAAGGCTGAGTGCCAGATGCCCCCGCCTTCGACGGGGTAACCAATCGGAATATACTGTTAATTTTTCAAAAAATACGGGTTTGACTTTATTGACCTCTTCGCCGGCTTATTTTAATCTGTTTATATTTCAAAAAAATTCTTAATAAACCCCCATGCCCCTGCAGGGCGCCACGGATCATAGGGGGGTTTAATGGACCCTTCTTCAAGCCAGCAACTGGATATCCCAAAAAAGGAGACGGACTTTGGACAAACCTTGGGGGTCTACGGGGTGGGCCAGGGTTTTTACCTGGTCTGGCCGGTACTTGGACCCTCCAGCGCACGGGATTCGATCGGCATGGTCGGTGACTATTTCCTGGATCCCGTCAGTTATATCTCCCCCTGGCCTGAAACTCTATGCCGGTCCCTATGCCTGTTATTCGGAAGCCACGGTATCCTTGTCCCCAACCGTCCCCGGTCTGACTTCTGATACAGGGAGCTTCAGGATTCATAACCGGACAAACATAGGGGGATTTGGCAGGTTTTACCTGCCCCTGGCCCGGGGATTCCATTTGAATATTGAAGGGCAGTAGAAAGTAAGGAGAAACAGTTCCTATTGGGGGGTAAATGAGATTATCCCGCCAGATCAAACCGATCGGCTATGGGAAATCCAACGCCCCAAAAATAGTTCGAAATAAGGAATATTTTTATTTGACTATATTACCCGGCAGTTATACATTTATAAATAATCAATGAATCCATAGCGATCTATTCCTGGACAATGATGATATCACCCAATTAAAAAAAGGGGGGTTAAAAAAAGGGCGCCATGCAAAATTTAACAAAAGGCAAATGGTGGTTTTTGATTTTAGTGGTTATTCTGGCTGGATCCTTTTCTCTTGCCAACGAGAAAAATGATCTTTCCCGCAATCCAGCCGGTTCGGCAGAGGAGTGCGCCGAAGAAAATAAAAAGACCTCTGATCCACACCTATTAACTCCTGCCCCGAAAGCCGTTTTAGAGAGGAAAGAAAATAACCCCGCAACGTTAACACCGACTCCTTTCAAGATTCAGGAAGATACCCAGAAAGAGGGCTGAAGCTGATCCCGACCATCCGGAGGATGGTAACCTTTTAAAAAGGTACAGGGTTCAAGGTTTTTGCGCTT
>CAZVHO010000072.1:25096-26401 GCA_964627515.1 uncultured Thermodesulfobacteriota bacterium
TTTGTGGCTTTCATCCTTTTTGGATTTATCTATCTGGGCTTTGCCAAAGCCACCCATCCGGGCCATATCTGGCTGCTCTTTGTTGGTTATGGGATCTTTATGGCCATGACCGAGGGAGTCCAGAAAGCCTTTTTAGCAACCTTGGTCCCCCGGGAATTCAAGGCCACCGGTTTTGGGTTTTATAATACGCTGGTGGGTCTGGCCGTGCTTCCGGCCAGTCTGGTTGGAGGATTTTTATGGGACCGCTTCGGCCCCCAGGCCACCTTTCTGTATGGTTCAGCTACTTCCTGGCTGGCGGCCCTTTTGTTTATATTTTTACTTTTCAAACGGAAAAAGGGGCAAATGAAAATGGCTTGAACGGCAGGAGGAAACCCTATGAATAAACTCATCCAATCGGAAAATCGGAGCTTTTCAAAAAACACCGAAAAGCCCAATTATCCTTTTCCCGACGCCGGGCGTTGGTCTAAGGAGATGCTTCCGGCTTTTATAGTGCTTTCTTTTTCCGTTATTTTTTCTATCTATTTAAGCGATTATTCCGCTTCCGAGACCTGGAAGATCCTTTACAGGGTTTTTCTGCGGTTTTTTCGCTATGCTCTTTTTCTGTGCTTCCCCCTTTACCTGTTGAGGCCCATCTATAAATTTATTATTGAGAAAGGGAAAAACGCCCTTATCCAAATCGAGCGCCCGGAAGCAATAACCATCTACCCCCTCAAACATTGGCTCTTCCGTCCCTTTCAGGGGATCGGCATTGGCTTCCTCTTCGCCACCAAATTGCTGGCTCTCATAGAGGTCATCACCGGACCTTCCAGCAGTTCCTCTCTTCCTGTTATTTCCGGACAATATCAACTGGGACGTATGCTTTTGGTTACCTTTATTACGATTACTATCTCCCTCCTTTTATCAACCCTCTGGACCCTGGACGATATGGGGTTACGCTATTACAACCGAAGGGATCAGGAACTTAAAATGATCGGAAAGTATGTCGGAACCCTGATGCCCACTATTTTCGGACTCTATGGGCTGTTCAGCCTCCTATCCAACTATCCAAAAGAAAACGCCCTGATTGATGTCTTCAGAATCATCCTGGCCTTTTATCCGCCCCTGGTCGTTTTTGTGGTCGTCCATAGCCATTTCATTACCGGAAAAATCGATTTCCATTCCAGGAAAAATTTATTAAAGAAAGGGGGGATCTGGCGGGATCAAACAATTTAAGCTTCCCCGTTTCCCGGTTTAAAAATTTATATTTGGCCTTTATCCGATTTGAAGGAACAAAAGCGCTTCTCATTCGTTATTCTTATATGGCCG
>CAZVHO010000073.1:0-25947 GCA_964627515.1 uncultured Thermodesulfobacteriota bacterium
ATCTTGAAGAGGAGGTCCGCAAGGGCCGGTTTCGGCAGGACCTTTACTATCGGCTGAACGTCTTCCCCATCACGGTTCCTCCCTTAAGGCAGCGCCATGAAGATATACCGATCCTGGTCCAGGCCTTCACGGAACGATATGCCAGGAAATTAGGGAAGCAGATCACCTCCATCCAGAAGGAAACGATGGAAGCCCTCCAGGATTATCCCTGGCCCGGGAACATCCGGGAGTTGGAAAGTATCATTGAACGGGCCGTGATCTTGTGCCCCGGGCCGGTATTGCAATTGGCGGATAAACTGGAGATCCCATCCCTCCCCTTTCAGGCCGGCATGAACACCCTGGAAGAGGTGGAGCGAAACCAAATCGTTAAGACCCTGTCTGAAACCCGCTGGCGCATCGAGGGAAAGGAGGGGGCCGCGGTCATCCTGGGCCTCCACCCGAGTACCTTGAGGGCCAGGATGCATAAGCTCGGGATAGTCCGTCCGGAGATCAAAGAGTCGGATTAAGCGGTCCGGTACCCCTATGCGGACAGGACCTGGTCCACCTGGTTGATCGCGGCAACCAAACCTTCAAGTCTGATATCTTCAAAGAAGCTCCGTTCCTTCATTCATCACATCGATAAACTTTCGATACGCGTATACCCGGTTTCTATTCCTGCCCGTGATTTCCCGGACCATCCCGGCATCCTCCAGAGCCTTCAGGATCTTGTTGACCGTGTTTGGAACCAGCCCGGTTGATTGACAAAGTCTGGCGGCATCCGCTAACGGCCTTTGCATAAGACTCTGGTGGACCATCAGGGCTGATCCCGCGATGCGACCCAGACCACGCACGGCAACCCTGTCTTCTTCGGCCAACCGGATCAGTCTCTTGGCTGTCTCTGCTGATTGCTCCGCCGTTAAAAGGATCGCTTTGGCAAAAAAAGAAAGCCAGCCTTCCCAATCGTTTTCAAGCCTGGTTTTCTGAAGCAGGTCGTAATATTCATCCCGGTGGTTTTTGAAATAAAGACTCAGGTAGAGCAGGGGTTCATGCAGGATAGCGTCATTACAAAGTATGAGCGTAATCAGCAGTCTACCAAGCCTTCCATTTCCATCCAGAAAGGGATGTATGGTCTCGAACTGGGCGTGGGTCAGCGCTGCTTTCTCCAGGGTACTGATTTTCCCCCGTTCGTTATTGTAGAAAAGCTCCAACTCTCCCATGCACCCCTGAACAGCATCCGGGGGAGGAGGTACATAGACTGCGTTGCCCGGGCGTGTTCCGCCAATCCAGTTCTGGCTCCGCCTGAATTCTCCGGGGTCTTTTCTGCTGCCCCGGCCGCTTTTTAAAAGAATGGCATGGATTTCCTTCAATAAGCGGTTGGAAAGGGGGAAGCCTGATCGGATTTTGTCCAAACCATAGGTCAGAGCTGCCACATAGCACGAAACCTCTTCTACGTCATCTATAGGAACGCCCGGCACGGCTTCCATCTCAAAAAGAAGAAGGTCCGACAGGGACGACTGAGTTCCTTCGATCTGTGAGGATAAAACCGCTTCTTTTCTGATATACATGTACAGAAGCAGGTTCGTATCGGGCAGATAAGCGGAGGCGCTATCCAGCCGCCCTAGGGCTATAAGGGCCCGATCCAACTCATCCCGAAGCTCCGGCGATATTTCCAGTGGAGGATCAGGGGGCAACGGATCGGGTATGAATGCCCGTACCGGCTCCCCCGCCGTGCTTACGGTCCGGTATCGCCCCGTTGACCTTCTTTTCATTTTTTCTCCCGATCCTTGAAAATAGGATTAATGCATTTTTTGTAATTAATGATTTTATTATTGCACGAACAGGAGGTAATGTGCAATTATAAAATCGGTCTATTGTCTCCATTCCGCCCCGAGATCCCACTTTTTCCGGGAAAATGTCACTTTTACTGGAAACCGTATGATAGTCCAGTCATCGGTGAAACAGAAGCCCGTTTTTGTTCGCCCCACTTCTCGGTTCATTCCTACCTCTTCGGGGCGGTACCCAGTTCCAGACGCCCGCTAAGTTGTCCGGCACCCCTCAAAAACCCCCTCAATATATGGAGGTTCCACTAAATATGGAGGTCCAACCCACCGTTTCAACTTCTCTGTCCGTTCTCTTCCATTAATCAAACCCCATGATATCAGACCTTATTCCAAGTTTCTCCTCTTTTCGGATTTTTGGCAACCCCTTTGCATTAATCATTTTTTATGATCCTGGTCGTCATACGCATGAAGGTTCTTCCCGAGAAGCACCTGGAGCTGTCACAAACGATAGCTTTATTGATCGGATCCATACGGACCGAAAAGGGCTGCCGGCGCTGTGACTGTTGCCAGAATGTTGAGAAGGAAAATGAATTCTGCCTTCTTGAGGAATGGGATACCCAGGAGAACCTTAAGATCCACCTGAGGTCGGAACGATTTAAAATATTTCGGGGGGCGATGAACCTTCTCAAAGAACCCTATAAAATGACGTTCCACACCGTGTCCCATCTATCGGGAATAGAGAAGGTTTAAAGGAAAAACCAATCCCACTTACAGTATTTTTTGTGAAAAAATACAGGGGTCTCATTATTTATCTTTGGACCATTTTCAATAAAAATATGTCTAAGCGGACGGGCTCAAGAATTTCATCCCGGTCTTCGAGTCGCTCTATGCCGGCATGTCGGACGACCAGAAAAAGGATGCCGATACCCTGTTCCGCCATGGCAGTTATAGGAAGTCAAAGAGCAGAAGCAAATAATCGCCAGCGCAACAACATCAAGTCAAATGTGAGCGAAATGGAGAACCAACAATCAAAGCAAAATCCAAGAGGAGAAAGCTACTTGGCTGGAAGTCAACTTAAAACATGTTTCATAATATGAAAATTGGGTTTAACTAAAAAATTCCTCTGAAAAAGTCCCTTGCAAGGCACTTTTTAATGCCTGGGGGATAATGGAATTTAGGTGTTAACAGGAACCCCACTCATGGCGCTGAAGGCAAACAGGCAGAACCTCCCCCAGGACAAAGCCGGATGGCAAGGCGGTATGTTCTTGACCAGGCCGTTCAACAGGATCGGCAGGGCAGCGATCGATTGGGTCAACCATCTGGGCGCTGCCTTGATTTTTCTCTTCCTGGCTTTGCTGATGACCTTTCGAACAAAGCAACTGCCCAAGATTGTTCAACAGATTTATTATATCGGGGCCAGGTCGACGATGATCATCATGCTCGTCGGCCTGTTCACCGGCATGGTCCTGGGTCTCCAATCCTACCATGCCCTGGTTAAAGTCGGTGCGGTAGGGGCGCTCGGCACCCTGGTGACTCTCTCGCTAATCAGGGAAATGGGGCCCGTTCTCACCGCCATCATGATTGCAGCCAGGGCAGGCTCAGCGATCACCGCTGAGCTCGGCATCCTGCGTATCTCCGAGCAGATTGACGCCCTTGACACCATGCGCATTGATCCGCTCAAATACCTCATCAGTCCAAGAATCATTGCATCCATCATCAGCTTCCCCCTGCTCACCGCCCTGTTTGACCTCGTCGGCATTATCGGCGGCTACTTCTCGGGGGTATTGCTCCTGGGTGGGAATGCCGGCACTTATCTCCATCGCGTTCAGGCCAGCACGGGGATGCAAGATGTTATGGACGGATTCATCAAGGCCATGGTTTTTGCGGTGATCGTCTCCACGATCTGTTGTTATCAAGGTTACTTCGCGCACCTGCGTGCGGATAGCCGTGGGGCCAAGTCCGTCGGCCTATCCACCACCTCGGCCGTCGTGCTCTCCTGTGTGTTCATTTTGGTCGCTGACTATATTGTGACTTCCCTGCTGATATGAGGATCCATGGATACCCCGTTAATTGAATTCAAGGACGTCACCAAGCGCTTCGGATCCCGAACCGTCCTTGATCGGGTTAACCTGCAGATCTATGAGGGACAGGTCACGACGATTATCGGCCTCAGTGGTTCAGGAAAGAGCGTGCTCCTTAAACATATCATCGGGCTCATTAAACCCGACGAGGGGACCATTCTTTTCCGGGGCAAACCCCTCACCGAAATGAAAAAGAAGGAGAGGACGGCCTCCCTCGCTCGGATCAGTTACATGTTTCAAGATAACGCCCTCTTCGACTCCATGACCGTTTATGACAATGTCGCCTTGCCCCTCCGGGAAACGACGAACCTGAAAAAGGCTGAAATAGACATCAGGGTCAGCGCCAGAATCGAGCAGACGGAGCTTGGCGACGCGGCCAACGAGTATCCTTCCGAACTCTCGGGGGGTATGCAGAAAAGGGTGGCCCTGGCCCGGGCCCTGGTGACCGATCCCCAAATAGTCCTCTTTGACGAACCCACCTCCGGCCAGGACCCTGTCCGGAAAAACGCCATCTTGAGTATGATTGCTCATTATCAGAGAAAATTCGATTTTACCGCGATCCTGGTCAGCCATGAGATTCCGGATGTCTACTTTATTTCCAACCGCATTCTGGCCCTCTATGATCGAGCGATTGTTTTTCAAGGCACGCCGGAGGAGCTTGAAAATTTCGATCACCCGTTCAAAGATGAAGTCATTCATAGCCTGGAGGGGCTGCAGGAAGAGTTAACGGGCCTGTACTCCAAACGACAGTTCAAAATTCTGTATCATGCTCAATTGAAGCAGAAGGCCGTGGGGGAAACTTACTCTGTCGTGGTTTTTATTCTGGAGGGGCTGGAGGCCATCGTTAGCGGCTTCGGCCATGAAGCGGCGCAGGAAGCCATACGGTGCATGGGACTTTATCTCGATAAACACTTTGGGGCCATAGGGGGTTTTTCCACCCGCCGCCATATCAATGAATTTGTTACGGTGCTCCCCTATTCGGACCTGACTGAAAGTGAGACCTTGCTGAAGGGGTTTGTTAAGGATTTTGGAGAACAGGGGATTCGAGACTTTTGGTCCGCCTGCTTGCCGGCCCCAGCCGGGATATGCACCGAATTAGCCATCCTGGCCGGAATAGCCCATGACCAACCTGATGCCGAAATAGATTCCGTCATCAATTCGGCCAAACAACAACAGAAAGAAATTGCCCGTTTTCGGTGCGACCTGAGGAGGTAAGCCAATGAAAAAGTACGCCATGGAGACCACAGTCGGACTCTTTCTCGTTTTCGGTCTGCTCTGTATCGGGTATATGACGTTGAAACTCGGCCATGTTTCCCTGCTTGGCGACAACGCCTACTCTCTCTTTGCCCGATTCACCACGGTGAGCGGTCTGAGGGCCGGCAGTCCCGTGAGTATGTTAGGTATTGAGGTCGGGCGGGTAGAACGACTCACCATGGACCAGAAGGACCAGAAGGCGGTGGTGGAAATAAGGATTCAACAAGGCATCAAGGTCTATGACGATGCCATTGCCTCCATCAGGACCGAGGGGCTGATTGGTGACATGTTTCTCAGCATAGATCCCGGGGGCGCAGGGAAATCCCTCGTACCCGGTGGAACCATAACCGAAACGCAGCCGGCTATAGATATCGCCAGCCTGATCGGCAAGTATGCCTTCGGAGAGGTAAAGAAGCAGTGAGGGTGTAAAAAATCAGAAAGGTGGAAAAATGATGAAACATTTCACTGGATTGGGTATTTTGATTTTCTTTCTGGCTGTTCTCCCGGTATATGCGGGCGCACCGCTTGACCAGATTCAGACCAATGTCAACAAAGTGCTCGACGTGCTTCGCGATCCAAAGCTTAAAGCCGAGTCAGCCAAAAAAATCAAAAAAGAAAAACTCGAGGCTATCTATGAACAGATGTTCGATGAAGCTGAACTTTCCAGGCGGACCCTGGGGAGTAATTGGAACAAACTGAACACCCCTCAGCAACAGGAGTTCACTCAACTCTATCGACAGGTACTGGAGAAGGCTTACATCGACAAGATCCTTTCTTATACCAACGAGAAAATTGTTTTCCCTAAAGAAAGCATGCTGGCCAGCAACCAGGCCGAGGTCCAGACGAAAGTCATCACCTCCTCAAAAGAAATCCCTATTTTCTACAAAGTCATCCAGAAAAACAGCACCTGGAAAGTATACGACGTGGTCGTTGAGAATGTCAGCCTTGTCCAGAACTATCGCAGTCAGTTCAATGACATCCTGGCGAAAAATACGCCCGACCAGTTGATTGAGATTTTGCGAAAAAAGGTGAAGGAGAATAGGTCCTGAGGAGTCCGAGGGAACGGGGTTGGTGTAAATCTGCCGGAGTCCATGTCCCTTCTGGGATTATGATAAACATTAACCCTATTCACCCGGTTGGTCCGAAAGATGTAAAGCGAGGGGTAGGCACACCATGAAACGTTTCTCCTTTCTGGTTTTACTTTTGGTTTTTCTCACCCTGGGCTGTGCTCACCGCCCTTCCCCTGCTCCTTCTCAGTCATCATCATCATCCGCACCGTCTGCTCAGCCCGGGTTGGTCATGGCGATTTCCAGTTCAGAGGCGCTTAGGCCGAAATCCTCTGAGGTATCGGAGACGGATGGCAGTACTGATGTCCGGAAAAACCTTAAGGAAGGCTGGACGGCAGAAGAAATAACAGCGATTCCAGACCCGCTGGAGCCCTTCAACCGGGCCATGTTCCACTTCAACGACCGGCTGTACTTCTGGGTGCTCAAACCCGTGGCCCAGGGATACAACAAAGTCGTTCCCGAGCCGGCGCGGGTAGGGGTGAAGAATTTTTTCTCTAATCTCGGATTTCCGGCTCGCTTCGTCAGTTGCCTGCTCCGGGCAGACTTCATGGGTGCAGCCACTCAACTGGGGCGTTTCGTGGTAAACACGGTCTGGGGAGTCGGGGGATTTTTGGATCCTTCATCAAGCGAGCAACTCAACATCCCGAAACAAGACGCCGATCTGGGTCAAACCCTGGGAGTATATGGATTGGGACAGGGCTTCTACATAGTCTGGCCGGTACTAGGGCCTTCCAGCGCCCGGGATTCCGTAAATATTGCCGGTGATTATTTTCTGGATCCGGTCTCCTATATTAACCCCTGGTACGACTGGTTAGCCGTCAGGGCCTACGAGGAGGTAAACAATGCCTCCCTGAGTATCGGTGACTATGAATCTCTCAAAGAGGCGGCCATAGATCCCTATGTGGCGCTCCGTGACGTCTATCATCAGTATCGGCAGAAGAAGGTTGAGGCCGGACGAGGCAAACCGGAGCCACCCAAGCCGGGGGGAGTGCAGTAGGAAGAAGCGACCGGGTATTAATCGGCCTTAATGGCTTTTATCATTTTCGGTGTTGGGAGGAGAAATAAACCTAAGGAGGGGGGAATTCATACGAAACGCCTAAAGGTAATTCTGATAGTAGCGTTCATGCTATTTACAGTCAATGGAAAGGCGGCCGCAGGCGGACTATTTGGTCCACCTCAATCCATTTCAAAAGAGGCGGGGGGATTAAATACCGGCATCGGTTACTGGTATCATGAAGACAAATACAGGAACGACACGGAACAGGTAACCAGACAAAACCAGATTTTTTCACAGTTGGGATATGGAACTCAAACCTGGGAATTATATGGACGGGTCGGGATATCGGATTTAAAAGTCTTGGACGCCTTCAGTTCTACGCAGGGTTCGGCCGCGACTTCCAAAAATGATTTTCAAGACAACGGGGAATTCTTCGGGACGCTGGGAGCCAAGGGGTTTTATCCTTTCAATAAGACCTTCGGAATCGGGGTTTTTGTACAGGGCTCCTATTATTTCACCGACTTCACGGATGATGTTTCCGGGTCTTTTAATGGAGTCCCTTTCAGGGTCAACCTTAAGGTGAAGAACCTTTGGGATGTCAATTTGGGAATTGGTTTTCAAGCCATGGTTCCGTACGGTATAAGGCTATATATCGGACCCTATCTCTCTTATTCGGAAGCAAAGGCCTCTCTTTCCCAAAACATCCCGGGTCTTAAATTTGAGACAGGGGATGTCACGATTAGGAACAAGACCAACATAGGAGGGTTTGCAGGAGTCGACGTCCCCCTCGCCAAGGGATTTCATCTGAATGTGGAAGGGCAATATTCAGAAAGGTTCTCTGTCGGGGCTGTAGTGACCTATTCATATTAAACCTTTTAAACCCGCATGGCCAGGAGGGCACCAGGCCGTGAGCTTTCAAAGCTCGTCAAAAAGACAGAGCCTCAAAAATAAGCCGTAGTAGGATATAGGATACGGATAATTTTTTCGGCGGTCGGCGTTAATCTTTTATAACCATGTCATCTTCCGTCGAATGTTTCATAATCCTCTGTAAAAACAACTTAGAAAGGAAACATCATGCCAACGACTTCAGAAACCAAGAGTACCGAGCAATTACTGAGCGAGGCCGAAGAACTTATCCAAAAAATTAATTCCGAATTCATCGAAGACCTGGAAGAGGAACATCGCCTCCAGTTTTAAAAACATGCTCAAAAATTGCAAGAACTCAAGTCGGTAGTCCTGGCAAAACCCGAGGAGAAAGGAACAATGGAGTCCTTTTCCTCGGCCGAAGGAATGCACGAGGCGATTCTTGATATTGTTAAGGTCATGAAAGACTTGACCAGCTATCTTACCTGATTTTCGTCAAGGGCCCTTGAAAGACCGGGTATTCAGGCCTCGCCAAGCGAATGGCACCCCTCAAAATTTCCCTCAATATATGGAGGTTCCACCAAATATAGAGGTCCACCCCCACCGTTTCAACTTCTCTGTCGGTTCTCTTTATTAATAAAACCCTATGATATCAGGCCTGATTCCAATATTTTTCATTTTTTCGGATTTTTGGCAACTCCCTTGCATTATCCATTTTTTTATGATTCTGGTCGTCCTACGCCTGAAGGTTCTTCCCGTGAAGCGCCTGGAGCTGTCATAAACGATGGCTTTACTGAAAATGAATGGCGAATCAAAAAAAACGGCAATCAGGAGGGATTTAAATGATTCGGGTTTGTTGCTACAAAGGTTGTGGGGTTGTTTATGGTGAAAAGGAGCCCCTTTCCGATAAAAGGGCAACACATGGATTTTGCTCAAAGCACTTTAACCTCTACTTAAAAGAGATAAGAACGGAAATGAAAAATGAAAAAACAAAAGATCGGATTGATCCTCCTGACCTTGATCATTTTGTTACCGGTAGGGCGAATCGGAGCTGTTTTTGATGCATAAGAATTAGTCCTCCGGATCTGGAAAACGTATACGATTGATTCACGAAAGGAGATAATAATGATGAAAATGGGTAAGCGTGTCATGGCGACATTAGTAATGAGTGCTCTGGTTGCAGGGCTGTTCTGCTGCCAGAAAAAAGAGGGCCCGGTGGAGCAGGCCGGCAAGCAAATCGATAAAGCAGTAGAAAAAGCCGGACAGCAGATCGAAAAGGCTGGTGAGAAAATCGAGGATACGGCAAAAGGCGCCAATAAAAATTAGCCTTCGTGAGGCGTACTGCTTTAATCTGCCGATGGTGGCCGGATCGGTCAAACCTGCTTCGCGCCTGTCCGGCTAAGCATTGTCGGTATTGAAACTGTGTAGACAAAATGACGGATCGTCAGATTGTGACGAAAGTTCGAAAGCATTTTCCAACCTAACGTTCGCCAATATTTGAAATGAAGGGAAGGGGTTGCTCTTATGCCAACGAAAGGTAAACATCACCGGGCTATATTACAGAGAATCGCCCGGAGGATGATGCTTGAGAGGGGTTTACTCCCCGACTTTTCTATTGAAGCACTCTCCGAACTTGCCAGGATTCAAGGCCCGGCAACAACGGATGGTGAGCAGGTTCGTGACCGGAGGGATCTTCTGTGGGCTTCCATTGACAATGATGACTCTCTTGATTTGGATCAGCTTACCGTTGCCGAAGCGATGCCCAACGACCAAGTGAAGATCCGTGTTGCTGTGGCTGACGTGGCTACGATCGTTAAGAAGGGCTCGGCCATTGACGATCACGCCCGCCACAATACGACCACTGTCTATACGGCGTCCACAATATTTCCGATGCTTCCTGAAAAACTTTCAACCAATCTGTCCTCTTTAAACCTCAACGAGGATCGATTATCCATGGTCGTCGAAATGGTCATTGGCGAAGACGGGTCCCTCCAGGATTCGGATATCTACCAGGCCCTTGTCCGCAATCAGGCCAAGCTCGCCTATAACAGCGTTGCCGCCTGGCTGGAAGGGAAAGAAATTGTTCCTGAAGCTATAGCGGCCGTAAAGGGACTTGGTGAGAATCTGCGTCTGCAAGACCGGGTAGCCCAAAATATGAAGAAGTTCCGCCAGGTTCAGGGGGCACTTAGCTTTGAAACCATCGAGTCCAGACCGATATTTGCCGGCGATGAAATTCGGGCACTCGAAGTGGAAAAAAAGAACCGCGCCAAGGCTATTATTGAGGATTTTATGATAGCGGCTAACGGTGTTACCGCCCGGTATCTCACATCAAAAAAATTTCCTACCTTACGACGTGTGGTCCGCAATCCAAACCGATGGGAACGGATTGTCGAGATAGCCGAGGAACACGGGTTCAAGCTTCCTTCCAATCCGGATCCAAGGATACTGGAGACGTTCCTGATGAAGGAGAAGGCTGCCGACCCGCTGAGATTCCCCGACCTCTCCCTCTCTATTATCAAACTGATGGGGGCCGGGGAATACGTGGCGGAATTTCCGGGAGACACCGCCGCCCCCCCGGGACACTTTGGTCTCGCGGTCAGGGACTATACCCATTCCACCGCCCCTAACCGCCGATACCCGGATCTTATCACTCAGCGGCTGCTGAAGGCTGCAATGGCTCAACATCCCTTCCCCTATGAGAAGGATGACCTGGAAGCTCTGGGTAAACGCTGCACAGAGGGAGAGGATGCCGCCAGGAAGGTTGAACGGCAGGTCCAAAAATCCGCAGCGGCAATACTGCTCGAGTCAAGAATCGGGGAACGGTTCGACGCCATCGTAACTGGAGCTGCCGCCAAAGGCACCTGGGTCCGTCTTTTTCATCCTCCCATTGAAGGGAAACTGATCCAGGGTTTCGAAGGGATTGACGTAGGCCAAAGGATTCGTGTGCAACTGATTCACACAGACGTGCAGCAGGGATTCATCGACTTCAAGGGAGTTGCATGATCCATTGGTTGGTGTTTCCGCTTGTTGTTAAGTTGCTCGACACCCCTCAAAGGTCCCTCAATATTTAGAGGTTCCAATAAATATGGAGGTTGAAAAATAGCTTCCACCTTCTTCACTAAGCGCTCCTGTTAATAAAATGCATCGATAGTTGATCAGATTTCTACTATTTCTTTTTTCCCGGCTGTTGGTAAGCTAATTGCACGCTAATGGGTATGCTTAAAATATTTTAAAAAGGAGGATTTATGAAAACAAAGTTTATCGTTCCCTTACTCGCAGTTGGTGTCATTGGATTGTTCTTAGGAGGATGCTGTTTCACGCAAACCCGGACGGCGGAATCTGCTGCTTCGACTGCGCCGCCGCCGGCCCTTCAGGAAAAAGTTGTTCTCACTGCACCAGAGGAGAAGGTCGTTGTCCTTTTATCTGAGCCGAAGGCTGAGGAGAAGGTCGTCGTCCTGGCCTCTGAGCCGACACCGAAAGTTGTTGTCCTGGCCTTTGAAGACATCCATTTCGATTTCGACAAGTCGACTCTCAAACCCGAAGCGCAGATGATACTGAAAAGGAATATCCAGATTCTGAAAGACAACCCAAAAGCGCAAGTCCGTATTGCCGGATATACTTCTGCTTCAGGGACTGATGCCTACAACCAAAAGTTGAGCGAAAGAAGGGCCAATGCCGTCAAGGGATATCTCATTAACGAAGGACTCATTGCATCGGACAGGCTTTCCATGATCGGCTATGGCGAGAAGAGTCCGGCCAGGTATGAAGCGGCTCCCAAAGACCTTTACTCGGAGGCAGCCAAGGCCAACATGAGAGTTCTTTTTGAAATCGTCGTGCAATAGGAGCGGGCGGGCAAGGGTCCTGAAAGTCGTTTTATTTTGCACTTTCAAGAAGTAAAAATATTAATAAGGGCCTATCAAAAAAATCATAAGGTGATAGGCTCAAAAATGGTTTTAGGGTAGTAATCGGCGGAAGGACGTCCTCTTTTTCTGCCTTATCCCGGGGGGAAACCGCAGCTCGTTCGTTCTTTTTTAGCGAACGAGTATGCGGAGGGGGTAAAGCATTCCCCGTGGATAAGTTCGAAGAAAAGACCTGCCCATAACCGTTATCGACTGTTCTCCCTTACTCACTTTTCTCTCAGCGCCTCTTGCACTTTGACCGCCATATCTTTCATCGAGAATGGCTTCGTGATGAAGTTTACGCCTTCGTCCAGCACGCCCCGGTGGGCGATCACGTCGGTTGTATAACCGGACATGAACAGGATTTTCATACTGGGGTAAAGGGATTGCAACCGTTCCGCCAGTTCCCTGCCGTTCATTTCCGGCATGACTACATCGGTGATGACAAGGTGTATCTCCCTCGCGTGTTCTTCAGCCAGCCCGATAGCCTCGCTTGGCTTGCCTGCGGTCAGCACCCGATATCCCACTTTTTCCAGCATCATTTTAGCCATCATCAGGAGCGCCGGCTCGTCCTCCACGACCAGCACTGTTTCGCCGCGGCCCAGAGGGATTTCCGCCGACTTTTCCCGCATGATATCGGTGGCTTGGTCCATGTAGCGGGGCAGGTAGATTTTAAAGGTTGTTCCTTTTCCGGGTTCGCTGTAGACGTTTATGAATCCGTTATTCTGCTTAACGACGCCATACACCGTAGATAGTCCCAGTCCGGTTCCCTGACCCTCCCCCTTGCTGGTAAAAAACGGTTCAAAGATTTGGTTGAGGATCTCCTTGTCCATGCCCCATCCATTGTCGCTGACGGCCAGCAGTACATACTCTCCGGCTACAAACCCAGCATGATTGGCGCAATAGGTCTCGTCAAAGACGACATTTCCCGTTTCGATAATGACCTGGCCGACGTCGGCAATGGCGTCCCTGGCGTTAACACAAAGATTGGCCAGGATCTGATCGACTTGGACGGGGTCCATCTTGATCGGGCACAAACCCACCTCAGGCAGCCAAACCAGATCGATGTCCTCGCCGATGAGTCGTCGGAGCATCTTGAGCATACTCTCAACGGCCTGATTCAGGTCAAGCACCACGGGGGTGATTGTCTGCTTGCGGGCAAAAGCCAGCAATTGCCGGGTTATGTCCGTGGAACGTATTGCGGCCTTGTAAATTTCCTCAAGATCGGCATGCAGCAGCTGGGCCGGGTCCACCTTGTTCAGAGCCAGTTCCGTATAGCCGAGGATCACACTGAGCATATTGTTGTAATCGTGGGCCACACCGCCCGCCAGCAGTCCTACCGCTTCCATTTTCTGAACCTGCTGAAATTGAGCCGCCAGTCGGAGATGGTCGGTGATGTCCCTTTTGACGGCCACGTAATTGACGATTCGGCCCGAAGCGTCGCGAACCGGCGAAATCGTTGACTCCTCGGTGTAGAGAGTCCCGTCCTTGCGCTTGTTGACCATGCGGCCCTCCCAGGTTCTGCCGCTGGAGATGGTATCCCAAAGACTACGGTAAAATAGTTCGTCCTGCACGCCGCTTTTGAGGAAACGCGGATTCCGGCCGACGACCTCCTCTCGATTGTAGCCCGTCGTCTGTTTGAAGGCCGGGTTTACGAACTGGATGATCCCTTGGGCATCGGTCATGAGAATGGCCTCTCCGACCTGCTCGATGGCCGCCATCAACCGCTTGTACTCGGCATCGGCCTGCTTGCGCGCGGTGATGTCTCGGATGTTGCACTGAATCACCCTGCTATGATCCACAAGGTAAACATTGCTGACAAATTCCACGGCGATGGGCTTCCCACTGAGGGTTTCCAACGGCAAATCATCGTAGCGGATATATTCGTTATCCTGCAGAATTTTGAAAGCGTCCTTGGATGCGGCTATGTCTTTGAATACACCGAGTTCCCAGATATGTTGCCCGTATAATGCGTCATAAGAATAACCGAGTAGCTGCATCAGGAAAGGATTGACATCAACTACCCTTCCTGTATCGGCATCAAGAATCAAAATACCGTCCTTGGCTGATTCAAAGAGCCGTCGGTAGCGTTTTTCGGAATCTTGCAGCGCCTCCACGATACTCTCTTTTTCCAGCACGGTTTTTTCCAACAGCGCAATCCGCCTATTCAGATCGGTATTGGCGAGGCGAAGTCGGTTTTCGACATTTGGGTCTGACATAGTCACAACCTCCAAAGATTTGTCCCCCGGCCAACAAATTATTCTAATATTTTCGTATTAATTTTCAACTCAAGTTATCCATTCGAATACATAAACAAAAACCATCGGTTGGGGTTGGACATCCAATAGGTTGCCGACCCTTTCGCAGTGCAGTTAACTTATTATAAAGGATAACTATGATCTTAACAAATTATTTGTATACATAATCGGACGGACTTAAGATAGTCTGGGGAATGATGAATCTTCTCCATGAACCCCATGTGATGATGTTCCACCGCTCGATCGCCCTATTTCGACCTCTACGATCTGGCGCCGGTGGGCTATGTAATGCTCAGCGAAAAAGGGCGGCGATGACTGGCGACAAAGTATCGATCCTTGTTGCCTTGGCCGACGTGGACTCGATCGTTAAGAGTGGCTCGAATGGCATCCTTCAGAGCTTCGGATTAAAGGACTTCGCTATGTTACCCCTTAGCTGATATCAAAACAACTTCTCGAACAAGTTGGTAATCACACCGTCCCTCTTCCTACTCTTAGAAGAAGCGGAATCTTTGCCTGTGACGATCTTCCTGCTGAAAACAAACCGCCATTTATGATCTTCCTTAATCATTTCCAAATGAAGGGTTTCATGGCCATAGAGCAAAAAAGGGCTTGAGATAACGGCCACTGTCTTTTTGTCATCGTACTTGTTGAAAATGATCTGCTCAATCGTGAAATCCTGGATGCTAATGCGATTATTGGAATGGTCTCTGGTGAAATCATTCAAAGGGTATGTTTTCTTAGAGGCGTTAGAGAGTTGCTCATAGGCACCTTTATAATCTCCCGTTTTTATATCTTTTAAGAAAACGTTAATATTCGTTATGATGTGTGATGTTTCCCGGCCCGGTTTGGTTATAAATGACAACCCGATTATAAAGATAACGGCCAAGGCAGAATAAACCGATAGGGCATACCATTTTTTCTTCCTGAATATATTTTCGTCGAGCCATTTTCGTTCGATGAAGATAATTGTGCCGATGACGAGAAAGGAGAGTATTAAAACGATGAGGACATTATCCTTTAACAAGAGAGATGCGCCTATCCCAATGAACGTATTGATAAAAGCGATGTAAATACTTTGCCGATTCAATCTCTGTCCCTTTCTATATCACAAAATCCCAATAAAGTTCTGACTCCCAAACGCTATCGGTCTATCTGAAGTCTGAAATGCGTTACGACGATAATCACTCGTCCATCCTCGCCTTTCTCTTCGGTATCAGTTATGGAGTGGTTTCTGGATTGCAACAATCTCGTCAACGGGTTTGCCAGAATCAAGTGCGAAGACTGCGGATCTGAACTCTCGTATCCCCGACCAGAAAGAAAAAATGGTTCGATACTATTGTTTCTATAGTATCGTCTATCAGGGTTTTCGTCAAAGAAAAAAAGGGATATCATTTCCGTTGTATTCTCAGCAAACTGCCGGGACTTTCTTCCGAGAGAGATTAAGGATGATGGCCGCCCTGCCTATGACGTCACCGATGGATTTTTTGTTCGACAACTCGGTTTCCTTCCGCCTCATCAAAGCGTTACCCAGTTTCAGACGCCCGCCGAGTGGTCCGGCACCCCTCAGGAATCCCCTCCATATATGGAGGTTCCACTAAATATGGAGGCTCCACTCGTCGTTTCAACCTTCTTTACGTTCTTTCCTGTTAATAAAACCCTATGATATTAGGCCTGATTTCAGACATTTTCTTTTCCCCCGGCTGTTGGTAGACTACTTGCAGAGCTACTTGGTATTATAAAAAATAAAAAAGGAGAAATTTATGATGAAAACATTACTTTCATTGTTGTTGACGGTTTTTTTAGCTGTGCCCGCTTTTGCACAAATGAATAAAAAGATTTTGACTTAGATAAGGCCAGTTTAGCAGTTAAAAAAAAGTCAGAGATAAAAACATCTCATCATTTGGAACTGTTGAAAGCCATGAAAGACATCCGAACTATTTTAACGGATGAACAGTTTAAGAAAATGAATAAAATGATGCCTATGGTTATGGGTAAGAAAAAACCGATAAAAAGAATGATGAAAAAAAATAATCATCAATAGGAGGAAAATTTATGATTAAAGCAATATATTCTAATTCTCTAATGATGGTTGCCTTTGTTCTGCTGGCGCTCAGTATGCCTGTTCGCGCATCCGAGATGGATGACCGCATTGAATCATCCGCCAGGAATTCGTATGTGTTCAAGACCTACCTCAAGGGTGATGATATCAAAATCCAGTCCAAAGATGGCGCCGTCACCTTGACGGGGGTCGTCTCCGAAGAATCCCGCCGAGGATTGGCCAAGGAGACCGTGGCGGGATTGCCCGGGGTAGCTAGCGTGGACAACAGACTGGAGGTCAAAGGTTCCCCCCCCACTGAAAACTCGGATGCCTGGCTCGCTGAAAAAGTGAAAGCAACTCTCTTGTTCCATCAAAACGTGGACGGCAGCAAGACCGAGGTTCAGGTCAACGATGGAATCGTTACCTTGCGCGGTGAAGCATCCAGCCAGGCGCAAAAGGAATTGACGACCGAATATGCCAGGGATGTCGATGGCGTCAAAGACGTAAAAAATGAGTTGACCGTGTCTCAGGCATCCAAGAAGCCAGGCAAAAAAACGATGGGTGAAAGGGTGGATGACGCGGGTGAATTGATTGATGACGCCTCCATCACCGGCCAAGTCAAGATGTCGTTGCTGTTTCATCGCTCGACCAGTGCCTACAACACCAGAGTCGAGACGTCCGCAGGCGTGGTCACGTTATATGGCAAGGCCAAAAACGCAGCCGAAAAAGACCTGGTTACCAAGCTCGTCAACCACATCAAGGGGGTGAGGAGCGTAAATAACCGGATGACCATCGAGTAGTCCGAATCCAAGACTGGGGAACGCGGCGGATTTCTCGCCCTTTCTTGAAGAGAAATGGGGGGGAGTCCTAATATATTGAAAATTCAAAAGGTTCCGATAAGATAAATCTCATGGGCATAAAGATGGTCTTGTCGATTAGTCTCCTTAAAGCAATTATCGTGTTAGTGATTTTTGGGTCCTCCGGTCTATCGGCAGAGTCTGATCGAGCACAAAGTTGGGCCACACCGATTTAAATGCAAGGGGTTGGCAATTTTTATAAGGTTACAGATTATCTTTATAGAAGTGACCAGCCAACCGAAGAAGGGATGAAGAATCTTGAAAAGATGGGAATAAAGACCGTAATAAACCTACGGACATTACATTCAGATTTGGATAAAATTAAACAGACGGGATTACGCTATGAAGCATTAAACGTAAAGCCGTGGCATATTGAAGATGAAGACGTAATAAGCGTTCTGCGAATAATCAGAAAAAGAGAGAACGGTCCATTCTTAATACACTGCTGGCGCGGGGCGGATAGACTCGGTGTTATGGTGGCCATGTTTACGGTTGTAGAACAGGGATGGACCAAAGATGAGGCGATTGAAGAAATGGTGAACGGCGGGTATGGATTTCATGAAACCTGGCGTAACATCATTGAATACGTAAAGAAAGTTGACCTGGATAAAATACGAAAAGGAGTGGGAAAAGGTCGATGGAAAGCTCAAGTCAGCGCCGAAAGCCAGGAAAGAGAAAATGGTCAAGAAAAGAACCGTAACAAAACCCCAGGAATACGCCGAGAGCATCATCAACACCGTGCGTGAACCCTTAATCGCCCTGGATCAAGATTTAAGGGTGGTCTCCGTCAGCCGTTCCTTCTATGAAGTCTTTAAGGTGAATCCTGAAGAGACCGTGGGGCAGCTCATTTATGACCTGGGGAATAAACAGTGGGATATCCCCAAGCTGCGGGAACTGCTGGAAACCATCCTTCCCCAAAAGGCAACCTTTGACAACTATGAGGTTGAACACGATTTTTCAACCATTGGCAGGCGCATAATGCTTTTAAATGCCCGCCAAATTCAAAGAGTGTCGGGAAAAGAGCGGATCATCCTCCTGGCCATCGAGGACATCACCGAGCGTAAGGAGATAGAAAATGGGCTGGAAAAAGCCCGTAAGGAACTGGAGGCAACTAAAATATCCGAAGATGCCGCCCGGGAATACGCCGAGAGCATCATCAACACCGTGCGTGAATCTTTAATCGCCCTGGATCAAGATTTAAGGGTGGTCTCTGTCAGCCGTTCCTTCTATGAAGTCTTTAAGGTGAATCCTGAAGAGACCGTGGGGCAGCTCATTTATGACCTGGGGAATAAACAGTGGGATATCCCCAAGCTGCGGGAACTGCTGGAAACCATCCTTCCCCAAAAGGCAACCTTTGACAACTATGAGGTTGAACACGATTTTGCTACCATCGGCAGGCGCATAATGCTTTTGAATGCCCGTCAAATTGAAAGAGTGTCGGGAAAGGAACGGATCATCCTCCTGGCCATCGAGGACATCACCAAGCGCAGGGAGATAGAGGCTGGGCTGGAGAAAGCCCATGAAGAGTTAAAAGAGTTGGCCACCGAGCTAAAACGTGCCGCTCGGGTAAAATCTGAATTCTTGGCCAACATGTCGCATGAACTCAGGACGCCTCTTAACTCCATTAACGGTTTCTCTGAGGTATTATACGACGAGACCTTCGGACCGCTTAATGAGAAGCAGAAGAAATACGTTAATAATGTTTTAACCAGCGGGAAGCACCTTCTCTTACTGATAAATCAAATACTTGATATGGCAAAAATTGAAGCCGGAAAGATGAGGCTCTCCTTATCCAGTTTACCCATGAAAAGCCTATTAAATGAGATTTCACTGCTGGTAGCGGATATGGTCGGCAAAAAAAAGATTGAAATGTCGCTTGAATTAGCCGAAGATTTGCCGAATATTGAGGCGGATGATCTCAAGGTAAAAGAGATCATTTACAATCTGCTTTCAAACGCGGTTAAGTTTTCCCCCGAGGGTGGTAAAATCGGCATGCGGGCGAAGAGAACCGATTCCGATATAGAAATAGTGGTCTGGGATACGGGAGTAGGTATCGCGTCTGAAAACATGGAGAAAATATTTGAAGGATTTTTCCGCGTCGACACCCCGTATTCCCGAGTAACTGAGGGGACCGGACTCGGTTTACCGCTCTCAAAGAACCTGGTCGAGTTGCACGGCGGGAAGCTTTCTGTAGAATCAGCGGGATTAAATAAAGGCACCTCGGTCCGGTTTACTCTGCCTATTGTATCCAGTAAGGTGACGTGAGATGAAAAAGAAAGCACTGGTGGTCGATGACAATAAAAACAATCTGATGTTGGAAAGAGACCTTTTGGAGGTCGCCGGCTTTCATGTTTTCGAAGCTGAAAATGCCGCCGATGGAATGGCCATTGTCCGGAGAGAAATACCGGATATCATCATTATGGATGTGCGGCTTCCGGATATGCTCGGGACCGAAGCCGTCAGGATATTGCGTCAGGACAAAGAGACCCGCGATATTCCTGTTGTTTTTGTGACTGCTTCGGTTATGGCGGAGGGCATGAAGGAGATAACCGCCATACCCAACAGCGGATTCATCGGCAAGCCGATAAATACGCGCACTTTTGCGAAAGAAATCAGTCAATTTATTAAGTGAGTCCTCTAATAGTATGAAAAGTCCAATTCAAAAGAGATAAAGGATGAAAGACAAACCGGTCATCTTAGTTGTTGACGACCAGCCGCAAAACAGTGACCTTCTCGAAGCCTATCTTGTTCCGCAGAATTATGAAGTGGTCAAGGCGGTAAACGGGGAAGAAGCGCTGGGAAAACTTTCCGGTAATCAAATCGATCTGATTCTGTTGGATGTCAAGATGCCCGGCATGGATGGTTTTGAAGTTACCCGCAGGGTCAGGCAAGATACTACACATCGACTGCTTCCGATAATCTTGGTCACCGTATTGACCGAAACGGAAGATCGGATAAAGGGAATTGAAGCCGGTTGTGATGATTTTATTTCAATACCTGTGGATAAGCTGGAGCTATTAGCCCGGGTCCGGTCCCTGCTGAAGGTCAAGGCCTACAACGACTTGATGAGTAATTACCGGAACGAGCTGGAGTCCGAAGTAACCAGGAGGACCGAAGAATTAAAGCACGCCCTCATATTCCAGCAGCGGTTGATCGATGCCCTGCCGGTGCCTGTTTTTTATGTGGATTTGGAGGACAGATACCTGGGAGGCAACAGTTCCTTTGAGAAAATTGTGGGACAAAAAAGGGAGGAGATTACCGGCAAATCGGTCTACGAGCTATTCCCGAAAGAAATTGCTGATCTATATCATAAACAGAATCTGGCGTTGCTGCAGAACCCAGGAACACAGATTTACGAGACTACAGTAAAAGATAGTGGAGGCGTTGTCCATAATACGCTCTTCCACAAGGCCACATTTTGCAACATGGATGGTTCAGTTGGTGGTCTGATCGGGGCCGTTCTCGACATCACCGAACGCAAGCGGTCCGAGGAGGCTCTGCGCAATAGTGAACACCGACTGCACACACTGGTGCAGACCATCCCTGACCTGATTTGGCTGAAAAACAAAGATGGCGTCTATCTCTCATGCAATACAATGTTCGAGCGGTTTTTCGGCGCCAGGGAAGCGGACATCGTCGGGAAAACTGATTACGACTTTGTCGATCGGGAACTTGCCGAGGCCTTTCGCGAGCATGACAATAGGGCTATGGCGGAGGGGAAGCCCACCAGCAACGAAGAATGGATCAACTTCGCCGACGATGGCCATCGTGTCTTTCTGGAGACCATCAAGACGCCAATGTACGATGCACAAGGAACGCTCATCGGCGTGCTGGGTATCGGGCGCGATATCACCGAACGCAACCGGAGTATGGAGCGGATAAAAAAGGCATTGGGAGCGACCGTCCAAGCCATTGCTGTGACCGTTGAGACGAGGGATCCTTACACTGCCGGCCATCAAAAGAGGGCTGCTGAACTGGCGTATGCTATTGCCACGGAGATGAACCTTCCTATCGATATGATCGAAGGTATCCGCATGGCCACTGCCATCCATGATCTCGGTAAGATATCCGTTCCGGCTGAGATTCTCAGCAAACCAACAAAACTGACGGACATCGAATTCAGTCTCATCAAAACCCATGCTCAATCCGGTTACAATATATTGAAGGACATCGACTTCCCTTGGCCCGTTGCCAGGACAATCCTGGAGCATCATGAAAGGATGAATGGTTCCGGATATCCGAATGGTCTAAAGGGAGACACTATTCTCATGGAATCACGGATCCTGGCGGTAGCGGACGTGGTGGAATCCATGGCCTCTCACCGTCCCTATCGCCCGGCATTGGGAATTGTTGAAGCCCTCGATGAGATCGAAAAGAATAAAGGAACTCTTTACGACAAAACCGTCGCGGATGCCTGCCTGAGACTATTTCAGGAAAATGCTTTTCAATTTTGAACCAATAGCGACTGTAACACATAATAAAGAATTGGAAGATGATCAATAATAATGAAGGACCGATAACCTGCGACCTGACCAATTTTACCATTCGGGAGGTAACGGAATGTGGAAGGGTGGTGCGGGCCATGGGAGCGGGGGCTTCAAGTATGGAGGAGGTGGCGGGCAGGATCGTGAGATACCTGCACGATACCCTGATCGACGGACAGACCGGTGAGCCGGCCTGTTCTCTGATCCGATTTTTCAAGACCCAGGCCTATGAAGGTCTCGATGATGAACTTAAAGCCTTTGCTCTGAACATGCTCGGAGAAAGCACCCGTTTGCCGGGGATGAAATGCCTGACCCTTTTGGGAACTGTTGGAGAAAATCAGGAATGGAATTCGAGAGGAACATCGAAGGGGCATCAGGCGATTCCTCTGCCAAGCGAGGAGGTAGTGCATCAGATTCCAATGGTGCGAAATCTCATTAAACAGTTGGGACTGAGCGCTCTGTGGAGAAGTCACTGGACATTATCAGGGAAGGGAGGGGAACCCACTTTGATCCCGATGTGGTGGATGCTTTTTTAGCCATTCAGGACGAGATACTCACTATCCAGAAGCAATATGGCGACGATAACAAACAGCCTTTTGATAGATCTGGACTAAAAGACGGGTGGGGTTAGAGTGGGGGATAACGGTTGGATAACCAGGTGAAACGGACGGTCAAGATGCCCGCGCTATTAATCCTGGCCAGCTTTATCATTGTGGTGGCGGGGATGAAGGCGGCCAGTTCCCTCCTGGTTCCTTTTTTTGTGGCGGTGTTCATTGCAGTCATTTGCGCTTCGCCAATGTTCTGGCTGCAAGGCAAGGGTGTGCCGAAGGTCGTTGCCCTGGCCATCATTCTGATGGCCATCCTCCTTGTGGGATTGCTCCTTGGAGCATTGATCGGCCCTTCACTAAGTAATTTTTTGAGCACCCTTCCCGTCTATCAGGAGCGATTAACCGTCTATATTGCTGCCTTAATAAGCTGGCTGCATGAAAAGGGCGTTAACATTTCACCAGAAGAAGTAGCCGGTACATTCCATCCGGGATGGGTTATGAGCCTGGCAGGGGGTATATTCTCAGCCCTGAGCAATGTCCTCGCTGAAACGTTTCTGATCCTGCTTACAGTCGTGTTCATCCTTCTGGAGGCAGCAGATTTGCCAAAAAAATTGCGGGTTGTTTTAAAAATCCCGGAAAGGTCTCTGTCTACCATTGAAAAATTCAGCCAGAGCGCCAGACGTTATTTGGTCATTAAAACCCTGATCAGCGCAGCCGTTGGCCTGGTGATCTGGCTTTGGCTCTTAATCCTCGGGGTCGATTATCCGGTGCTCTGGGGGACGCTCTCGTTTCTGCTGAACTATGTACCTAATATCGGCGCAATTATTGCTGCCCTACCGGTTGTGTTTCTCGCTCTCGTCCAAATAGGGCCGGAGTCCGCCCTTCTAACAGTCCTCGGCTTTATTGTCGTGCATATAGTTCTGGGTAATATCATAGAACCAAAACTGACGGGCAAAGGCCTGAGTTTATCGACGCTGGTTGTCTTTCTTTCAATGGTCTTCTGGGGATGGGTTCTGGGACCGATTGGGATGATTCTCTCGGTGCCCATAACCAGTCTTGTTAAGATCGCGCTGGAAAGTTATGAAGACACTCGGGGGCTGGCCCTCATGCTGGGATCCGGAACCGAGATTGAGCGAAACGAAGGGGTAAGGCGACGGAGGAAATAAGGGGCGAAGAAAAGATGGCCTGCTTTCTTTGATTTACAAAATCACACCCAATAACAAAATCCATACAAAATCCGCCTTCCAGACGGCCCTCTTTGCCAGCCTGCCCTGAGAACTGGCCAAACCTCTTTTCGCCTGGTATGTCGTTCTTCTATCCGGGTACTCTATTTTCTCGCGGTTCATTAAGCACCTTGGTCATTTTCGTTTATTGAGTGAATTACTCTTCGACAATTCTCAATGTGGGAGGGGAGGTTGCTTATTTCCTGGAAGAAGATGGACAAAAATCAACAGGCTAACAAGATCGAAAGAACTCTGGTCCGACATCAAGGAGAAAGGGAGTATCCCTCAGTATATGGAGGTTCCGCCAAATATGGAGGCAGTAACAATACCATCTACTTTTTTATTGTTCTCGTCTGTGAATTAAACCCTTTGATATCAGATCAGATTCCAGCCCTCTGCTATTCCACCGGCTATTGGTAAGGGTCTTGCATAGGGTATTTGAGTATGCTTTAAAAAATATCAGGAGGTGGACATGAAAAGAAAAAGTGGAAAGGACTAAACTCGAAAAGAAAATGTGAAACCTGCAGCAACAAATATTGTTCCAAAACCCCGACAGCTTGCCATTAAGCAACGATAAGGAGACAGATCATGAAACGAATTGCCCATCAGTTCACTAATCCAAAGGCGTTTATTATTTCGGCAGTGGCTTTTTTTGTCATTATCGCTTTCGCCAGTTCAAATCTTTCCTACGCCGTTTCGGGCAGCCCAGCCCAAAAAACCTCTACTAAAATCTCTAAAGTCGACCGCACCGAGGCACGTATCAAAGACCTTCATGCCAGACTCAAAATTACACCAGATCAGGAGGATTTATGGACTAAGGTTACCCAGGTGATGCGGGACGATGCCAAAAAGATAGATGCCCTCAACCAGGCAAGGCTTGAAAAAGCCAAGGCCATGACCGCTGTCGAAGATCTCAAAACCTACAGCGAAGTCGCCCAAGCTCATGCGGACGGGCTCAAGAATTTCATCCCGGTCTTCGAGTCGCTCTATGCCGGCATGTCGGACGACCAGAAAAAGGATGCCGATACCCTGTTCCGCCATGGCAGTTATAGGAAGTCAAAGAGCAGAAGCAAATAATCGCCAGCGCAACAACATCCAGTTCAGACGGGAAAACGTTACCTGTAAAAAGAAATCGTTTCAAGTTCAAGAAAGGAAGGGAACTATGAGAACCTCAATCGTCGGTAAGATCTTGCTGGCGCTTATTTTCGCCTCCGTGATCGGCGGTATATCTGCGGGACCGGCGTTCGGCAAAAATGGCAATAGGGGAGGACAAGGACCACAGCAACGCGGCTGGCACGATGATCCCGGCCGGTACGATGATCGCGGCTGGCACGATGATCCTGGTTGGTACGATGATCGCGGCCGTCGTCTGTATCGGCCCTACAGGTACCGACCGGCTCCTGTTTATGCTCCTCCGCCGGTTATTTATGCCCCGCTTCCATCGCCGGGCATCAGCATCTTTTTCCCGCCGATCGTCATTCGATAGGGGAATTCTCGGCGTCGGTCGCCCCTTGCTCACGACTACCTTACTCCCTGCCGTCGTAAGCAAACGGGCGCGGGAGGATAAACTTAAAACGCTTATAAAAAAGTATGGGGGTAGAGAAATGAAAAAAATCATTATGTTTGGGATTATATTAGGGATGGTAATAGTATCTCTTGGAGGCTGTTTTATCCCCTATTATGAGGACGATGGAAGACACCGTGGGCATGGCAGGGACAGAGACGACAGATATGACCATAGAAGATATTAGGGACTTAAGAATAAAAATCTACGCAAATTGGAAAGAATTTATAAAAAACAGGCCCTCTACCCGGACCAAATGAAAATCTTCCCGATGTTTGAGATAACCAATTTTGGTTCCGGCTGGTCCGGGTTGGGGAAGGTTTAAAGGAAAGTCCATAGAAAGCAGGAGTCCTTCAGGGTTAGAGGGCCTGCTGTTCTACTGGCTGCTCAAACAATCATACAGAATACCGACGCAAAGCGGGACGGCAGCAAATCTAAAACAAACGGAAAGAAGTATCCTATGATTATAATGTGGGCGATTACCATAATAATGACAATGCAAAGGCAGATAGGGTTGGTGAGCAGTAACACGATGAGATGGTTAATTCTTATCCTGCTGGTAATCACTCTTAGCGTTATGTTGGTCAACTTTATTCAAAAGCGGAGGGCTACTTGGCCTGCGGGGGTCAGTTGGAGGTTATGGCGGACTAAACTGACACTATCCTAAAAGGTTAGCAAAATAGGGGTCCACCAATCAAACCGAAATTCGAGAGGAGAAAACTATTATGAAATCCAGCACCAAAGACCAGGCTCAAGGCAAGTTTCACGAAGTGAAGGGTAAGGTCAAGGAGGAAGTCGGCAAACTCACCTCAAATCCCAAGCTGAAGGCCGAAGGCCAAAACGAAAAGAGCGTCGGGAAAGTTCAACAAGTAATTGGTAAAGTCAAAAACATCCTGGGGAAGTAGTCGAGATCAAGACTTCTGAACTGAACGTTTTTGGGGTTATGGGTTCCTTCTCCAAGATCCGCTTGGGGAGGGAACCCCCTTGGTTCGGCGTGAATTAGTGACTTAAGAATAAAAATCTACGCAAATTGGAAAGAATTTATAAAAAACA
>CAZVHO010000074.1:0-25590 GCA_964627515.1 uncultured Thermodesulfobacteriota bacterium
TCGCTTCCCGGCCCTGCCCAACGGCCACCAGGGGATAGACGGCCAGAAGTTGGATGATGAAGATCAATCCGCATTTGAGCAGGGCTTCGAAAAAGGCGACGATACCGTGGCCGAAAGCGCGCAGGGTAATTTGAAGTTTCATAGCCATTTGCTCTTTAATAATTTAAAATTTCATCTTGCTATCATAAATTTTATAGATCTTGGGGACCTTCTTGAATTGTTGTGTAATGAGCATTCAGGATTCATCTTCATCCAACATGTATTCCCACATTTCATTCTGATGCAGCCAGATTGGATCTGCATTTCTTCGGATAAACTCATCTGGGTCCATTCCATCAATGGTGGGCGGTCGTTTGACGCGCTTCTGCTTGCCATTAACAAAAATGGTCATGTATTCCTTCTGTCTGCGCTTCTTTTCAGCTTTCTCCGCTGCTGTCAATTTCCGTTTGGGTTTTGCCATGGTGGATTGTTCATCCCCAACGCCGCAAGTCAAACGCGCTGTTTTTGGGCCTCGGCTGCATTTGCTTTGTCAGGGCTTCCTTCATATTTTTGCTCCTTCCAAAGCCGTGCGATTTCGGCAAACGCTAAGCCTTCGAGACGCTTCTGCTGGCAGAACATTTGCCATTCGTTAAGAGCTTTCTTCCTTTTTATTTGTTTGTCAATCTGCTCTGTATCTTCCAGAAGCGATGACAGTTCGATAACCTCAATACTTTTCGGACATTCCTTCTAATTGTGTTTCCAGCAGACGATCACATTAACAGCGGTTGGATCATGCCCATGTCCGACTGTCATATTTAAATTCAATTCTGACTTCTTCCCATCGATTCAGGCCAACGCGCCGCCGTGCAATGCAATCCGGGAAACCTGCCTGAATTGACTCGATATTAAGATCGAAGGTGTCGTGTAAAACGCCGAACAGATAGACAACGCCAAGTCATTCACAGGCGCACATGACAGGGATTTGAATTCTATTTTGTCCCCAAATACCCGCTTTCGATTACCAGTCGCCATTATCTACCTTTCCACCCCCAACGCTCGGCATAACCCGGAGTGGCCCGATAGGGACACGATCGGGTTCATGCCGTTGTTAGCCCTTTTAGTCTGCTTTAACAACATAATCGCCATCTTCGTCAGCCCAAGTCATTGCCACCGATGACGGATAGTCGGTGCCTACGAGCTTGAGGATTTTTATTATCTCCTGAACCGGTATGCGATATATGGTCTTATCACGCTCGAAGTCGGAACAAGCGTAAACACCGCCCCAATTCCTGTCCGGCTCTCGGTATGCATATAGCGTGCAACTATGGATTAATTGATTTGTCAGAAACAAGATGCTCTTTTGAACGGCTTTCTCGTTTTGCAGGTCATATATGCCGTCAATGTCCCACTGGTTTATTTTAGTAATCTTCTTTCCTTTCGGCGCGTAGCAGAACACGTCAGCGCGGTATTGCCTGGATTTGCTTGATACCTTATCGGTCTCGATAAGCTTACGAATACAGAAGAAAGAGATGATTAGCTCCTTCTCGAACTTCACCACACGCCTTTCGCTCCTGCGTGGCGGCTTTGCAATAGGCTTTAGACGCCTTGCATGTTCAAGGAGATCTTCTTTCCAATACACAGATTCAATCATGGTCGAAAATCCGTAATCCTTGCAGGGCTAACGCTGCTTTTCAGCGGGCGCGGCTTTTTGCGATCCGCTGCAAAAGCTTTGCATATTTTCTTGGCCAAGTCGTCGTCGACTTCACTGTGCCTTGGTACCGACGACCTTTTGTTGAGGCTGGGGTTGCCCCGCCAAGAGTGCCGGCCGCCCTCTCTGATGAACTCGCAGCCTTTCGATCGAAGATACTTGAGAAGTTCGGTCCTTTTCATGCACCGACGGCTATCTTCTCTTCTTCGTATTCAGTGCCCGCGGAAGCTATGGCATCTTGGCGGTTGAATTCAATGGCCTCCTGAAGGGTGATTCGAAGGGTTTCCAAAAGCTCTTCGCGAGTCCGCTCCTGGCAGTTCACGCCCGGAACCTCCTCTACCCATCCGATCCACCAATCGCCTTGCTGTTTTACTATTGCGGTGTATTCTGGCTCCATGAGATCTTCCTCCTGCGCTCTGATTATAACGGAAAACAAGGCCTGTTGGTATATATTCTGTACTTTAGCCGTAACAAGTTCTTCTAAAGATTTCTTTATATTTCCCTCAATCAAAGAAGTTCTTCAATATTAGAGAGGTGCTAACAACTTATCACGCCTATTTTGTCCTGGGATCCCAACTATACCATAAACCCCATTAAATTCATTAAGATAATTCATATTTCGCGAGGATATCCGGGAAACCGAGACGGTCCGATCTTTATCCCAGGTAGAACTTCTGGCCGGTCTTCTTCCTAACTGGGTCGGATCTCCCCTGTCGATTAGATCGTTGGTTGAGGATGTCGAAGCCAGCCCCAAGACCATACAGGCCTGGCTGGATCTGTTGGTCCGCAACTACTACCTTTTCAAGGTGCCGCCTTTCCATCGGCGTCTGGAAAGGGCCTTAAAAAAGAGTCTAAATTTTATCTTTGGGATTGGTCGGAGGTGGAAGGGGAAGGACCACGGTTTGAAAATTTGATGGCTTCCCATATTTTGAAATGGTGTCATTGTGCCGAAGATATCCAGGGTTTTCGGGTGGAGCTATATTATTTGCGGGATCTCGAAAAGCGGGAAGTGGACTTTCTGATTCTCTGGGAGGGACGGCCCTGGCTATTGGTGGAATGCAAAGTTAAAAATGACAGGAATTTTACTTCTCTGAATTATTATAAACAGAAATTGAACGTGAAGGATTGTTTCCTGGTAACCCTCAAGGAGGGAGAAGACTATGAAGACCGGCGCACTGGGATTCGGGTCATTCCTGCGTCACGGTTCCTCATGGCCTTTGTTTGAGATTGCCGAGAGCGAATCTTAAGGGCTCCGCCCTTATTGCCGTGATCTTCTGAACGGGGAGAACTGGATTGTTCTCGGTTTCAAGAACGTTGGAGAGGCCGTTACAAATAGTCGGAAAGGTCTTTTTATTTAAAACCAATTATGTTAATATCCGGGCCATCAAAAAGATGAAAAAATATCAGGAGGGTCTAAATGGGGTAGAAATTAAATAGAACGGAACCGATTAATATTAGACAACTCTTTAATATTATTAGTAAGCGCCTGTAGCTCAGAGGATAGAGCAACGGACTTCTAATCCGTAGGTCGCAGGTTCGAATCCTGCCAGGCGCGCCAATTTTTTATCAACCCGCAGAAAGGAAGAAAAGGATCATGTTGAAATTTTGTAAAACCTTGACGTTTATTGCTCTGGCAACCCTATTAACGGCCTCCGTCCTTCAAGCTCAAGGCCAGGAAATATTAGCCAAGATTGGGAACCAAAAGATTACCGTGGCTGATTTAAACAGAATTATCGGTTACTACGATCAGGAACAGCGAAAGGTTGTTGAAAAAAATCCTCAACTTAAGGAAACCATCCTTTGGCAGATCATTCAAAGCACCGTCATCGCTAAGATCGCCAAAGAGAAAGGCTTTGATAAAAAGGCCGACATTAAAGGGCAACAGGAACTGCTGCTTAATAATTTTTTAGCCACCCAGTATATGCAAAGAGAAATAATTGAAAAGGTAACCATTAACGAAGCCAAGACCCGGGCCTATTATAAGGATCATTCCGATGCTTTCAAAACCCCGGAATCCATTAGAGCCAGACATATTCTTATTAAGACGGAATCATCGGCCTCCGAAGAGGATAAGAAGAAGATAAAGATCAAGGCCGAAGAAGTACTGCAAAAACTCAAAAAAGGTGAAGATTTTGCCAAATTGGCCGCTGAGGTTTCCGATGATCCGGGTACCAAAGCCAAAGGGGGCGATCTGGATTTTTTCCCTAAGGGGACCATGATCCCGGCCTTTGAAGAAGCGGCCTTTGCTTTGAAACCCGGTGAAATCAGCGCCCTGGTGCAAACCGAATATGGCTATCATATCATTAAACTGGAAGAAAAAAAGGAAGCCGTACTGGAGCCTTATGAAAAAATAAAAGAAAAGGTGAAAGATCAGGCCCTTCAGGAAATGCGGAAAGCCGCAGCCACTGAATTTGTGGAAAAGGCCTTGAAAAACGCCCGAGTGGAAATTCATCCCAGCCCAGTCGGCAAACCCAAGAAATAGAGGCTATAGGCAATGGGCGAGGGGCAATAGGTAATATGATTTTGTGGGTTTTCATTCGCCTATAGCCTCTTGCCTATATTTGACTATTTTCGTATTAAGACTTCATGCCCCATTGGGTCACCACGAAGCATGAAAATATCGTCAAGGTCCAAGGGTTTTCCTGCTTGAAACTTGCATCTTGCATCTTGGAACTTTATTTTCAAACTAAATCCCTCGCCCTTTGATCCAACTTCTCGGTCAAAGAAGGATGTCCCTCCCCCGGAATAAAGCCGAAGACTTTTTCCCAAACTGATGGATTTTCCATGCACAAGTAGACTAAGACATCATTTCCATAGGTTTTGATCCATTGGAGCATCTTCCGGTATATCTCCACCCTTTGGGGTTGAACATAGCGCATTTTTTTATCCAGGGCCGGAATAAATTCCTGATAAATATACCGGGAATTCGGAGAGCGTTGTTGAATAATCGATTTCAAATGGGGGATGAATCGAAAACAGCCCAAACTGATCCAGGCGATCCGGTCCGGTCTGATTTTGGAAAAAAGAAGCCGGACCGTTTGGTGATAAGCCTCCTCCCATCCGGAGAAATAAAAGATGGGGTCGAAATGAAAGCCCAGGTGAAATCCTTTTCTCTGACAGGCCAGGGCCGCTTCCAGCCGTTCGGTCAACGAAGCAGCCCCGCGCTCCTCCTTCCTGATAATTTCAGGGGGATTGAGCGACCAGGAAACGATGATATTTTTTAAAGGAGGAGACTGGATGAGATTGCGAACGGCCGTCGTTTTAGTTTTCAGCTCCACCACTACGTTGGGACAAGAAGGCAATTCTTTGAACAGAAAACCACTGAAACCGGTCAAAGGATCAAAGGCCAGACTATCGGTGAATTCACCGGTGCCCAGACGAATAATCTGCCCCGGATGGCTATGGACAAATTGGTTTAGCTGGGAAAATATTTCGTCGATATTGACAAAAAGGCGTATATAGGGTTGGTTGAAATAGGCTTGAAGGATACAATAGCTGCAGTCCATGGGACAATTGGTCCCTATATGGAGGATACGATAACCGCAACAGATATAATCCTTGGTCCCCGGGCAGGGTCTTATCAACTCCCCTTTGAAACGGGTCAAATAAAGGGTCTTTTTCGATTCGGATATGGATTCCGGTGGATATTGGACCGGTTCCTGGTCCCGCCATTCCACCGGGAGATGAGGAAAGGCCTTCAGGACTTTTTCAGTCAAAGGGGCCGACTGGACCCTTTTTTCGATTATGATTCTTTTAAAGGGAAAGGGCCTGAGGGGGAAGGGGGTGGGAGGGTCAGGGGAGGTCATCCAATTTCCCCTCCTTCACGGCGTGACTTATTTTCTCCAAAGACTCTTTCAGTTCTTTAGGGTTTGAAAATTGGACCTCCAGTCCGTATCGTCCCCCTTCAAAAAATGGAGGGGGAGAAATCCTGGTCCGTTGGTCTAAATTCAGATGGAAGATCGTTTCACTAAAGGCTTTTTCCACTTTGGTCAGGGTCGGAAAAAGACAGACCCGAATAAGTTTTCGGAGAGCTTCTCCTTTTTTTTGAGGTGTCCAGGTGGATTGGCGCAGGAGATTAGCGACCGGCTCGGAAAAAAAGAATGATTCCGGATCCTCTGACCTCCGTTTACCGATTTCCCGCAGGTCCGACAAAAACTCCTTTTGTTTCTGGAACCCCCAATGAAGGAAAATAAATAAGGCAAAAACCGGATCGGCTAAAGGCCGGAAATCCCGAAAAACCATTTCAATCGTTTCAGGAAACAATCGTCCCAGGAAAAGGGCAGGCCAATATATGGGGCTTATTTCGGATGTTGTCAGGTATCGTGGAACCATTTCCCCTTTAGAAGGCAGATTCAGCCAGGGAAGGTAGTCTTTGACCAGTTTTCCTTCCTCAATAAAGGCCGACAACTTTTTAACCGCCCAGGATTGTTCAACCGGATTAAATCCGCGATCAATATTTTCATGGAAATTGAAAAGGAACAAATCTTTCTCCGCGGCTTCGATTGAGGCGATTTTGCACGACACCGATTTTCGCCCGATTTTCTCTATGGCCCGGAGACGTCTCCAACCGGCCACAATACGAAATCGATCCCCTTCTATTTCCTGAAGGACAGGGGGATTTTGCAGACCAATGGTTTCAATGGAATGTATCAAAGGCCCGAGAGACCGATTGTAAGTGATTCGAAAGGTGGTATCGGTCCAGTCGATCCGGGAAATAAGGATATCCTTTGCAATAAACTCACAGGGGATAGGATTCATAGATTATGGCCAACGGGAAAAAATTCTAATAATGAGGAGGTTCTTTCAAAAGTCTTAATTATGCAAAATTAACACCCAATAGGTCAGCCCCGCCCGGGCGGGGCTGACCTATCTAATGGTTTCAACACAATCGGCCTTCGGCCGATCCGACTATTGTCAGGCAGGATGCCTGACCTGTTTTTATCGAACTTAGACATTTACAAGAGGCTCATGAGGATAGTGTTTAAACAAGTGGGGCTTCCGAAACCGGTCTTTCTTTTCTTTCCACCAGGAGACGACGGATTCGCCGGTTGTCGGCTTCCAGAACGGTCATTTCTAAATCCTGAAAATGGACCTTTTCGCCAACCACCGGCACCCTTCCCAGGATATGGATAACCAGGCCTCCCACGGATTCAAAGGGTTTTTCCTCAATTTTCAAATCAAAATATTGTTCGAATTCCTCAATCTCCAGGCGGGCATCGACTTCAACCCGGTCATCTTCCAGGGGTTTCAATCGTGGTTCCTGGAGATCATATTCATCTTCTATCTCGCCGATGATCTCCTCGATAATATCTTCCATGGTCACCAGTCCGGAAATTCCACCGTATTCATCCAGGACAATGGCCATATGGATTTTTTTCAATCTTAATTCACGCAGGAGATAAACGATTTTTTTGGTTTCCGGAACAAGGTAGGGCTTTCGAAAAATATCGGCCGGGATGGACTGATCCGGGAGCAGATGCCAATAAGGCAAAAGGTCCTTGACATGGAGCATACCGACAATATTATCCGGATTTTCCTGATAAATAGGGAGGCGGGAATGACCATGGGCCAGGGTCAGATCAATAATGGTCTGGATACTCACATCCGAACTGACGGCCAACATCTCGGTCCTCGGGACCATGACTTCCCGGACGATAGTATCCTTGAATTCAAAAATACTTTGGATCATGTCCCCCTGTTCCGGGGTGAGCAGTCCTTGTTCTTCTCCCTGATCGATCAGTTCCTGAAAGTCTCTCTCTAAAATGGATTCGGGATGGGTTTCCGTTTTCTTTTTAAATAAGGAACGGACCTGTTCCATAAAACTTGGGGGATGTTCGTCTGGATTGGTACTCATAAGATATAGATATTTATATCAGTTTTATCTTGCAGTGTCAAATTTATTTTCGATCAACTTCCAGGTTGTAATTTGATTCGATTCGGTTATTATGCTTTTAAATTCCTCATTCTGAATTCTGGCTCCTGGCTCCTGGATTCCAGAATTTCAAAATATCTTTGGATCGCTTTAAGGGAAATGAATTGTCACTGGCATTAGTTCAAATAAAAAACCCATGGGATGTTCAAAGCCATGGGTAAGGTGATTTCTCTTGAATCCCTAAAAAATCAGAAGGCCGCCCAGAGGGGATTTCGGGAATGGCGACGTCTTTTTAAATCCCCGGCGATGTTGGATGAACATACAAGGTGGTCCGATCTCCCGGATGAATTGATATTATTTTTAGCCGAAGACGATGAAGAAGGCCGGGCGATTATCAACGATCTCGTGATGGGATCACTTGATCTGGGAAAGGGATTTGAATTCGAATCGTTGCCTCCGGAAAAATTGCTGCCCCTTCTGGATGTCTATTTCCTCCTGATCGATCATATTCGTTTTGAATGTATGCGCCGGTTAGGGTGGATACAGGAAGTTCCTTCGGCCGACCAATCGATCATAACCATGATCAGGAAGTTCGACCATGCCGTCTACCCGTCCTTGTCGGGTTTTCCAAAACTCACCCCGAAGCATCCCGGATTTCCGGAATATTGCCGGCTGACCGATATCGATCAGCGGGTCTATATCAGGAAAGCCATTCCGGAGGCGGTCAAACAATTTAAAGAAAAAGTAAAAACAGAGGCGAATTCATTCAATTAGGACGCAGATTTTCGCCGATACCCGCAGATGACTATTTCTCAAATTCTAATTGGTCCTGTATAATAAAAATCCTGGCAACCTGCGTCGATCTGCGTCCAAAAAGGAAATTCCCATACCATCAAGTTAAGGCATCATATTTTTCCCCCGCTCCAGGGCAATGCGCAAATAGGTCTCGGCCCCGGTGGCCGGTGGCAGATATTGGAGATCTTCCGGCTTCTTGATCAATTGGAGGGCTTCGGCCGTACAGGTCGACACACAAAGGCCGCAACCGATACATCGGTTGAGATCAATGACCGCCCGGTCTTCGACCATATTGATGGCCTCCATCTGGCAGCGGTCTAAGCAGATCTCACAGCCGATACATTCCTCTCCATTAACCTGGGCAAAATAGTTGCTTTGGACTGCTTTGGCCGGCACGGGTTGTTTTTTCAGGGACTGCATCACCCCGCAACAATCTCCGCAACAACTGCACATGCCGCCTACTTTCTGGGCATTAAAGGGCTGCATGACCAGACCGGCTTCTTCGTTACGTCGGACGATTTCCTTAGCCTCTTCCTGGGTGATATACCGGCCCATATGATTATCCACATAAAAGTGGGCATGGGCCCCGAATAGAAAACAGGCTTCCACCGGTTTGTCACAGCCCTTATCTTCTATGCGGGCCATGGTCCGGCAGATGCAGGGGGCAACGGCGATGGTTTTCTGGCTCTCCAGAATCCCTAAAACATCTTCATAAGGGGCAACCGGCCAGTCGGCCACCAGTTGACGATTAATGGGAATGGTCCGCAATACCGGGGTGCTGTAAGCTTGAATGGTCCGAGTGAAGGCCGTTTCAGAATATTCCTGCATCTCCCGGACAAATTCCCGGTCCAGGCGGTTGATCTGAAACTCGAAAATGCCCACTACATAGGGGACGGCGGCATAGCGTACCGTGTCCCCTTTTCGTTGCCGGAAGAGCAAGCCTTTAACCGCCATCTGCTCCATCAAGACGGCTATGACCTGGGATTCACGACCCAGTCGCTGGGCCACCTGTGAGGGTTGATCCAGGAGAGGAGATAAATGAACAAAAAGTTCTGCTTCCTCCTCAGTAAAGAGTCGCTTGAGTATCTTTAACTCCACCCGGTTCTCCGTAGCAGGAAAACCGGTGGCCAGATCGTCCAGACGCTCTTGCAATTTGACATAAATATCTTCCATAACGGGCCTCCTTGATTTAGGTAATAGAACTATTAAAATTGGTGAGTTCGTAAAACATAGGAGATCTCAAATTATCGTCATTCCCGTGAATACGGGAATCCAGTAATTTTACATGGTTACGACTGGCCTGGATTCCCGCCTGCGCGGGAATGACGAGTTTTTACATAACCACCAAAATTTCTTGCCCAATGTTTTCATTTAAACCCCACATGCACCTTAACATGTAATTCCTCTGAGAATCAATGGGCTTTTTCCCCTTACGTTTAAAAAAAGAGGTCTCTTTCAATAGTTCTCGCAAAGTGAAGGTGGGGCAAGAAAGAGCTTCTATTTGACAGAAAAGCATAAAGGGCATAGAATAGTTATCAAAGAATAAAGAGGATTGATTTCAATTCGGGGAGTGCACGGGAATGGAAGAAATAAAAAGTCCGGTCATTTTAATCATTGACGACGATGAAGTTATCCGGGATTCTTGTACCAAGGTCCTGCTCAAAGAAGGTTATCAAGTCGAAACAGCCGTCGACGGGCCCTCGGGTTGCAAGATAGCCAGGAAGATTCACCCGGATCTGGCCCTGGTTGATTTAAAAATGCCGGGGATTTGCGGTCCGGAGATCCTGGAAGAATTAAGTAAAATAGATCCTTATATGGCCAAGGTGGTTATTACCGGCTATGCAACGGTTAGTACCGCCGTGGAATCCATGCAGCATGGGGCCTCCTATTTCTTAACCAAACCCTTTGTCCCAGATGAACTGCGGATGGTAACCCAGGGGGCCTTGGAAAAAAGAAAAGACCGTCTTAAGGCGGAATTTTTAAGAAAGGGATCCCGGCCCATGGATCCTTCACTAACTGCCATTTTCCTGCAGGAAATAGAAGACCCCCTGAAGGAAATTGAAAATTTTCTTTCCGAACTCGAAGACCGCGGAATAATCCAGGGCGAGTTAGTGGGTCCATTTCTCAAAGCCAAAACGCACATCCAGGATTTAAAACAAACGGTCAAAAAATGGCTGGCTTGAAGGATGGCCTTTTCTGGTGTTTATTAATTACCTCCTTATTTCTAGTCACCTGTAAGGCAGGGACAGAGGGGTTGGAGAAAAACATGTCCCAGTCTCTTCAAACCGCGCGGGAGGAAATGGTTAAAACCCGGATCAAGGCCAGGGGGATCAAAGATCCTCGGGTCTTGAATGCTATGCTCAAAGTGGAACGGCATCGGTTTGTCCCCGAGCATCTTAAGTCCCGGGCCTATGAGGACAATCCCCTGCCCATCGGCGAGGGCCAGACTATTTCCCAGCCCTACATCGTGGCCTTGATGACCGAGCTCCTGGATCTGAAGGGTGCTGATAAGGTTCTTGAAATCGGAACCGGATCAGGTTATCAGGCCGCCATATTGGCCGAATTAGCCCATGAAGTGTATACGATTGAGATTATAACCCTTCTGGCCGAAACGGCCAGGGATCGTCTTGAGCAGTTGGGTTATAACAACATCAAGGTTAAAGCCGGAGACGGCTATCAGGGATGGCCCCAATACGCCCCCTTCGATGCCATTATCGTTACAGCCGCCCCGGATCATATCCCGCAATCCTTGTTGGACCAGTTAAAGGAAGGGGGACGGATGGTCCTTCCGGTGGGAACCTTTCCCTACCAGGAGCTGAAAAAGATAATCAAAAAATCCGGCAAACCGGAGGTAACCGACATCCTTCCCGTCCTGTTTGTTCCCATGACCGGATCCAAGGTGAAACCCAAAAATTAATGGATTCAATAAGCTATGCCGCATTAAACACTTTGATTTTTTGTGACCACCTAAATTAAATCCCCCCATCATTCTTCATGATGCCCATCTACCCGATTTTCCATAAGCGGGACCGATAAGGATAAAGATTTGGTTGTCAGGTCTGACTATTTAATTGAATAATTCTGTAAATTCATAGTATAGGAATTGCACAATTTAAAATAAAGATGGATAATTCTAATTTAAAAACTCTTTTTTTTCCTGAATCCATTGCCGTAGTAGGCGCCTCCAACCGTTTCGGAAAGTGGGGCTTTAATTTGGCGGCCACCCTCCTGGTCTCTTCTTTTTCAGGTCCGGTTTATCTGGTGAACCCCAAAAAAGGTTTAGTTCTGGGTCGCCAGGCTTTTCCTGATCTGGGTTCCCTGCCGAAACCGGTGGATCTGGTCGTACTGGCCGTACCGGCCGACCGGACCATCCCTCTTATTGAAGAATGCGGCCGTCTGGGTATCCCTAATGCCCTGGTAGTAGCTTCCAACTTTAAAGAAGTGGGAGCGGAAGGGGCCCGAATCGAAGAAAAACTGGTCCAGGCCGCCCGGGCCGGACAGGTCCGGATAGTCGGTCCCAATACCATGGGAATGGTCAGCACCCCGGTCGGTCTGGAGATCCTCTTTATGCCCCTCGGGCTCAAGCCCGGTCCGGTGGATGTCATTTCCCAATCCGGAAATATCGGCCTCCAGATTATGGAATTGGGGATGAAGGAAGGACTGGGTATTTCCAGGTTTGTCGGTTCAGGCAACGAAGCCCTTTTGGGGGTGGAAGATTATCTTTCTTATTTTGGCCGGGACGAACACTCCCGGGTAATCGTCCTTTATCTGGAAGGGATCCGCCATGGGGAGCGTTTTTTTGAAGCGGCTAAAAAGATATCCCCCCATAAACCCATACTGGCTCTGAAGGCCGGGAAAACCTCCCATGGATCCCGGGCGGCCCGTTCCCACTCCGGGGCCGTGGCCCAATCCCCGAAAATGATTTCCGATCTGTTCAAACAAGCCGGGATTATCGAAGCCCAGTCTACCGAGGAATTGATCGATTTGATCAAGACCTTCAGTTTGCTCAAGCCCCCGCCCGGAGACCGGTTGGGGGTCGTTTCCCTGGGAGGGGGCTGGGGTGTGGCGACTACGGATGCCGCGGTCCTAAACGGATTGAACCTTCCGGCCCTTTCCTCTTCCCTGATAGAGCGATTAAATGCCTTACTCCCCCCTTTCTGGAGCCATCAAAATCCTCTGGACCTGGCCGGGACAACCAACCGCCGCTCTCATATCGAGGTCCTTAGAACCCTCTGTGCCAGCGATGAGATAGATGTCGTTATCGCCCTGGGGATGCTGGCGGGAATGAAAAAGTATCTCGGCCAGCTTTCCAAGTGGAAGGGATTGATCCTGAAACACAAGATTAAGTCCTTTTTTTCCAAGCCTTTTGGCTTTCTAAAAAGACCTCCGGTCCCTCCTTCCGGACAAGAACCAGGAAAAACGGGCTTGAAACAAAAAGGGGGATTCCGGGTGAAGGAGTTCAACCTCTGGAAAGATGCCCCCTTTGTCCATGAAACCAGGCGGATCATGGAAGCCTATAAAAAACCGATCCTTCTGGTTACCTTCCTTCCCGGCACAGCCGTTCAGATGACCCGGCGTTTCGGTTTGCCGGTCTTTGGTAATCCGGAGCGGGCCGTAGGTTCCATGCATGGGCTTATAGAATACGGAGAATACGTCAGAAGGTCACAGGAAGGCCGTTTCACCGTTCCAGAGAGGGAAAAACCAACAAAACCCTTGCCGGCTATCATAAATGAATCCATAGACGAACATCAGGGCAAACAGATCCTGGAAGCTTACGGGATCCCGGTGACCCGGGAAGGGGTTGCCAAAACAAGGGGGGAAGTCCTTTCCCTGGCCCAGGCCGTCGGGTTCCCGGTCGCCCTCAAAATCCTCTCCCCATCCATCCAGCATAAAACCGAACAGGGGGGCGTAATTCTTTCCATCCCAACCGTGGAGGAACTGGAACGGGCCTTGGGGCGAATGGAAGAAAAATTTCCGGCCCTCAAGGAACCGCATAACCGGGAAAGCCTGCTGGTCCAGGAGATGGTTTCAGATGGCGTCGAAGTCTTTTTGGGTATGATCAATGACCCTCAATTCGGTCCCCTGCTGGTTCTCGGTTTGGGAGGGATCCTGGTGGAAGTCTTAAAGGATGTGGCCTTTGCCAAGCCCCCGGTTTCCGCCTTTCAAGCCGAACAATTATGGCGTTCCTTAAGAGGATCGGTTATACTGGACGGCGTGCGGGGGAAACCGCCGGCCGACCTTCCGGCCTTGATCAAGGCCACGGTTGATTTCTCCTGTTTAATTGAAGATCTTGGCCGCGATTTTGAAGGGATCGATATTAACCCCCTGATGGTCTCATCATTGGGCCGGGGGGTTAAGGCCCTGGATGCCCTGTTTGTAACAATAACACCAGGCCCCCAGAGCGAGGCCGCAGAACATGAAAACAGGTTCAAGGTTCAAGGTACAGGATTCAAGGTTTTTCATTCTTGAAACTTGCATCTTGCATCTTGAAACTTCATTTCGGGAGAAATTTTGATGAATAAAAGGTTAACCGCTTCCATTATCGGCATTTGGTTCTTATTGGTGGCCGTCAGCGCCCTCTGGGCCGGTGAGCCGGTTCATCTGCGCATCCTCCACTTAAATGATTTTCATGGGTTCGCCGACTCGCAACTGCCCATAGGAAGCCCGGACCGGATTGGCGGGATCAGTTTTCTGGCCGGTGAGGTGAATCGGCTGCGCCAGGATCAGCCTACCCTCCTCCTGGCCGCCGGCGACATGATCCAGGGTAACCCCTGGGCTAATCTTTCCGAGGGCAAATCATCTATGGAGGTGATGAATGCCATGGGAGTTTCAGCCATGGTCCTGGGGAATCACGAGTTTGATTTCGGTCAGGAGGTGCTGCAAAAAAGGATTCAAGAGGCTAAGTTCCCTGTCCTGGCCGCTAACGTCCAGGGGTTTCCCGGAATCCAACCTCATGTGATCAAAGAATTATCGGGGATCAAAGTCGCTATAATCGGTCTGGTAACCGAAAACACCCCGGTTGCCACGCATCCCAAGAATGTGAAAGGGCTTGTTTTTTCCTCCGCCGTGGCATCGGCCAGAAAGGCCTTGCGGGAGTTGGCTGATAAGCCCGACCTGGTGGTCGTCCTCTCCCATCTTGGACTGCCGGCCGATCGCCGGCTGGCCAGGGCCGTCAAGGGCATTCAGGTAATCGTGGGTGGCCATACCCATACCCGCATGGAAAACCCTCTCAAGGTCAATGAAACGATTATCGTCCAGGCATGGGAACATGCCAAGGCCTTGGGCGTCCTGGATTTGACGATTCAGGATCGAAAAGTAACCCGCTACGAAGGGAAATTGATCCCTGTCCGTCCCGACTTGATGATGCCCGATCCCCTTGTGGCAAAAATCGTCGAGCATTATAATAATCAGGCCGCCGCTGTCCTGGATGAAATCATCGGCGAGACCCAAGTAGACCTGGAAGCCAAAGGTTCGCGGATCCGGGAAACCAATTTAGGTAATCTGGTGGCCGATATCTTGAGAGAGGATACCAAGGCCGATGTTTCCCTGATCAATGGCGGGGGATTGCGCAGTGATATTCTAAGAGGTTCCATCCGGATAAAGGATCTGCTTTCCGTACTGCCCTTTCGCAACGCACCACTGGTCCTAAGGGTCACCGGAAAAGAACTTAAGGCCATTCTGGAACATGGGCTGTCCGATTTAAGCGGAACTGGCGGCCAGTTTCCCCAGATTTCCGGGATGCGCCTCCAGTACCAATCCGCATCCCCGGCCGGTGAGCGGATCACCCGGATCTGGGTCAAGGAAAAGCTATTAAATCCTAAAGAATGGTACACCCTGGCCACCAACGATTTCCTGGCCGCCGGAGGAGACGGTTATGGTGTTTTTGTCAGGATATTGGGAGCCAGAAAGGGGTATACGGCCCAAAGCCCCCGGGTTGTTTTTTTTGATTCCGGCATGGAAATCCGTCGTCTGGTAAGCGAATATATCAAAGCAAAAAAAATGATCTCGTCCTCGGTGGAAGGACGGATTCAAAAAATCGATTAGCCAGTGAAAATCTGGATTAATGGGAAAAAAGCAACCTTAATTCCGGGCATGACCGTTCGTCTGGCCCTGATCCAGACCGGTCTTTTTAAAGAGATCGAAAAAGGGGCCAGGGTTTTTGATGAATGGAACAATGAGGTAGGACTGGACGGGGCCTTGGAAGAAGGCATGCGGATTTCGGTTGCCTATCCCGAAAGGGAGTAAACAGGATTTACCGGATTATCTGGATTTTTTTCCCTTAAATCTTGTTAATCCTGTCAGACAAATTTTTTTAAGGAGATTAAATGATGGTTCAAGATGATATGGATATGGATTTTGCCCAACTTTATGAGGCCAGTGCCCGGACGTCCGGTGACCAATCTTTTTTACCCGGGGAACGGGTAAAGGGAAAGGTGGTCCTCATGACCGCCGATACGGTATTTATCGACTACGGGGCCAAATCAGAAGGCTGGGCCGATGTGGAAGAATTCCTCGATGATAAAGGGGAGATGACCATAAAAATCGGGAGCGACGTGGAACTGGCTTTTATCGGCTATGGGCCGTCAGGGGCCCATTTGGGTAGTTGCCTCCGGAAGGAGTCCGGCGGGGCCGGGAAAGAGTTGCTCAGAAAGGCCTTTGAATCCGGGCTGACTATCGAGGGTACGGTTACCGGAACCAATAAAGGAGGGCTGGAAGTCACCATTTCAGGGACCAAGGTCTTCTGCCCTTTTTCCCAGATGGACCTGACCTATTGTGACCGGCCCGAGCAATTTGTCGGGACAACCCAAAAATTCAAGGTTGTCCAGTTCGAAGAGGAAGGGCGGAATATTGTCCTTTCCCGGCGGGCGGTTTTACAGGAGGAACGGGAAGCCCTGGCCGCCGAAACCCGGAAAGGGCTTACTGTGGGGGGCGTCCTTTCAGGCCGGGTGACCCGTCTGACCCCCTTTGGGGCCTTTGTCGATCTTGGCGGGATAGAGGGACTGATCCATATCTCGGAAATCTCCCGGAGTCCGGTCAAGAACCCGGCCGATTTTTTATCGAAAGATCAGGATGTGACTGTTCAAATCCTTAGTCTGGAAACCGATGAAAAGGGAATCGAGCGGATCAGCCTGTCTATGAAGGCCCTGGAACCGGATCCCTGGGAAACAGAGCTTCCCTTTCTGGACGGCGATCTGGTCAAAGGAGTGGTTAGAAATCTAACCCCTTACGGGGCTTTTGTCGCAGTAGGCCCGGGCCTGGAAGGTCTGGTGCATATATCCGAAATAGCCCACAAACATATCCGTCATCCCCGGGAAATGCTCAAAGAAGACCAGGAGATCGTGGTAAAGGTTCTGGAGATCAATAAAGAACAACGGCGGATATCTCTTTCCATCAAAGAGGCCCCCTCAATATCGGATCTGGAAACCGACGTCCTGACCCTGGAAACGATCCGCACCGGCGATGTGATTCGAAGAAGGGTTAAAGAGGACCAGGTCAGTCCAATGGAAGGCTCCGAAGGAGGATCAATCCCGTCCAGACCGCAAGCCCGGGGCCCTCAGACCCCGCAAGTGGGGTTGTTGGTCAAAGGGGTGGTCCGTTCCATAAAACCTTATGGTTTCTTTGTCGACCTTCCCGAACTGGGCCCCCATCAACGGGGGCTCCTGCATAAAAGCCAGTTAGAGGTTTCCGAAACCGGGCGCTCGCAAAAAGGCCTCAAGGAAGGAGATGAAATCCAGGTGGAAATCATCAAAATTGATGATCAGGGCCGGATTTCACTTTCCAGGCAGTCGGTTCTGGATAATCAGGACCGGGCCGAGTTTAATGAATACCAGGATCAGGTGAAAGTGACCGGAAAATTGGGAACCATGGCTGATCTGTTTAACAAGAAAAAAAAGTTCGGAGCTTAGAGTTCGGAGTTCGAAAATCCTGTAAATCCTGTCTGACTAAAGAGGTGATTTATGACCTTGATGGAATTTTCCATGATCCCTTTAGACAAAGGTCCGAGCTTCAGTGATTATGTGGCCCGGATTTTGACCCTCGTTGATCAAAGCGGACTGAATTATCGCCTGAACCCCATGGGCACGGTGGTGGAAGGGGAATGGGATGATCTTCAGGCCTTGCTGACCCGCTGCTTCCGGGCACTGGAAAAGGATTCCGGCCGAATCAGTCTCCAGGTCAAATTCGATTACCGGAAAGGCCCCGAATCCAGGATGGAGAGTAAAATTCAAAGTGTTCAGGCCAAGGCGGGCCGGTGCTTAAAAACTTCATAACATCCTGGCGTGCGAATTCAAATCCTGCCTCCAAAAAGACCTTTTTCAATTTTCTCCAATTGATAGGATTTATTTTGGGCATTTTTAGGCCCGAATTTCTGCCGAATGTTTTTCAATAGCCACCCAAGAAGGCCCAACTCAAATTTGGTTGGATGGTTCATAACCGGCTTCTTCAAGAATTTCCTTAATTGTACCCATCTCCGCGGCCGTAATCAGGAAAAGATGGACCGCTTCATCAAGAGCCTTCCTGGCTTCCCCTGGAGTTTTTCCGCTACTCATGACGTCCAAGGACATGGCGTGAGCCACAAACTGATTTCCTTTTCATTTTCACTGGGGAATTTGTCTTATTTCTCAAAGGACTTCTACTGCCGTTTAGAATACGTTAAATTTAGAATCGGCGCTCGCAACCGGATCCGCTATATAGCGATTAAGCAGAGGATCGCTCCGCTCCAGCACATGACCGGAGTCCTTTTTTCCTGCAACGTACTTCTCCAGAAAAGCAATCGAGTAGCATCGGATAACCTCGAATTGATCCTCCGTGCCGCTCAGTAGTCTCGACCCGGGATTGTCCGAGAAACGATTGTTGAACGAAAAATGGCCGGCCCCTTTGACCTCAAGGAAGTACTTGGGCGACGATACGTTTCTGTAAATCTTGGCCGAAAGGTCCGACATCTTTTGGGTGCCACGCTGTTGGTGTTCTTCTCGTTCTCCCATAAATAGAACGGATGGAATCCGCACTCCGGCAAGTTCGTCTTCCCGGAACAGATACCCACCGGCCCCTGTCGAGAACAACAATAGGGCCTTGATGCGGGGATCGTGACGTTCCTTAATGGTTCCGCAGAGCCCCAGCGCTGTGAATCCGCCCAAAGAGTGCCCCCCGGCAGCGATGCGATCTTTGTCGATGAGCTTCCAGAACAGGCCGGAAGTCAGCATGCTGTCCAGCGCGAGGGTCATCTCGTCCAGTCGGTACAGGTACCGGTCTCTGTCGCCTGGACCGGAAGCGGCTATCTCCCTGGCGTGCTGCATGAAGCCGAGACGGTCGAAGTGCTTCTCTTGGCCGGTCCGTATGCGGACGGCCGAGTGCTTGTCGTGGTGGTCCGGACAGGCTACGATCCAGCCCCGAGCGGCGAGGGCTTCGGTGAAGAATACCGAGCCGAGTCCACCGCCCCCGTATCCATGCGAAAAGACCAGCAAAGGATAGGGGCAGCCTTCGGCACGGGGTGCTGCATCGACCGCGACATTACCGCTTGTCGGTCCCCCGTAGGCGTGGGTTTTCGGCTGCGCCGCGGTCGGATACCAGACGGCCACGGTAAGCCTTTGCTCCTGCCCGTTCTTTCGATACTTGAAATCAATGGCCTGATAGCCGACATGAAACAGGGGCTGGGATGCTGCTCCATTTGCGTTCGGGGCTTCGACCAGGCAGCTCAGGATGGTAAAAACAAGGAAAATACCGGCCAAAGGTGCGATCAAGGGATAGACTGTTTCCGCCCTCCAGATTCTTACCATACCGATCCCTCACCGGCGTCGCCAAGACATCTCATGTTCAGGTCGCCGAACGCCGATGGTAGCTTGCGGCGCCTTTCGTCGTCAAATTAACCCTTTGATTAATGTGAGGTAGTCGTCCTCGTGGAATCTCCTTAGTGGTTCATGTCCATTTGTTTTCTGTTCTGAACTTCTCAATAAAGTCAGGTGAATAGTTTTTAAAACTTATCATAAATAAATCCCAATGGGGCGCCAGCCGTCCTCGTACAGTGTATCCCCTTGTTGTGAAACCCTATTCCAGCGGGGCAATCTTCAGTAATTCTTGCTGAGCCCGTGCTCTATCCCAGTCAACAAACAGTTCCTGCTGATGAACTGTCGCCCATTCGATCACAAGTCCTATAACGCGTGGTGGTAATCGGCCGGAAAAGACTGACAGGTTACGGATATCAATCAAAGCAACATTTCCGCCGTACTCGGCATGAAAATGTGGTGGGTTATGTTCGTCAAAAAACATCTTAATGATGATGCCAAAAAAACGACTAATTTCAGGCATAGGCGGCCTCACGACGCAGGGCGGGGAAAATGTCTTCCGGCTTCTTGCCCGTCATCCTGAGGAACAAGGAGTCCGGGCAGAGATCAATTTGATCGCCCCAAACCAGTTCACCGAAAGAACCAATCCGAACCTGTTGAAAAAAATCCCGGTTGTGCCATAAAGAAAAGACGCCTTTGCCAACTAACTCGGAAAGGTCCACTTCCCCACAAACCCCGTTGTCAAAGGTTAATTTCAGGCGATAATCCTGTAATACCTTAACCTTGGTGATTCTATCCATTACCATATTCCTCCAAATCGAATAATAATACCATTTAGTTGAGTCTTAGGGAAGATCATCATTTGAATGGTCCCTATGACGAGGCAACCAAGTCTGCATCTGACTCAGGTTATGTTTTATTTGTTTTAACCACATCCCAGGCGATCAACTCCTCAGTTCCGCATCCAATAAAGATTAAGAAACAACTTAATAACTCGTTTTAACTTCCATTTAACTCTCTTGCCCGATTAAGCGCCGTTTGTTGAATGTTGGTGGAAAAAACTACCTCCCCATTTGTTGCATTTACAACTTTCCACCCCCCAAGGCATTCTTTTACGACAAATACTTTTTCTCTTGGGCTTTGATTCTCACCGTTCAGATCACTGGCTCTTTTTTCCGCAGATTCTTTATTACTTATAGTGGCTATTATTTCTCCCGTTTTGGTGTTCACCACCTGCCACCAATCAGGATTATCTTTGCATCGCTTAACAACGAAAAAGGGTTGGCTCCGGTGAGGATTTAAAGATAACCCAGCGGTTTTTTTTGTCGTTAGTGGATTATTGGAAGATGATTGTTTTGTTGGTGAAATTGGCACATCAGGTTTTAATCCAGGGTAAATATCATCATCCCTTTTTGCCCCAATGTTGGTTAATCCAACTTTATCGCCTGGGAAAATGATCTTTCCTCCGAAATCTTCAATTCTATGTTGAAAATGGATGGTTAATGAATCCTTCTCGAAACAGGCGACAACCTGATTTCCACTTTTAAACCAAAATAACGGTTCAGCGACAATTTCTCCATCTGCGGCGATAATCGGCTCTTGTTGAATTTGCACACTATGACAAAGTTCTTCCAGCCAACTTCTATTTTCCTTTCCGATCTTTGAAGCAAGATCCTCAAAATCATCAATTGGACTCAGTTCCACTTGAACAGGGGATCGCCTGAGAAGCAAATCTAATGTTCTGTCAAAAACGGAGAATAAATTCTTGATTTCACTTTTGTTTGATTGTTTTCCATATATCGCCAAAATGGATCTGGCACGGGTCATTGCGACATATAATGTGTGGCTGAGAATACCCTTTTCTTTTGCCGTGAATTGATCAACCCCTGCAACGACAACGATTTCAGCTTCAAAACCTTTAAATGAATGGGGGGTGGTTACCAGAATAGTTTTTTCATCTCGTTCAAATCCCCTGCTGGTTTGATGTGAAACACAAACGCCTATCGAATTTAGTTTGGCTGAAATTTGCTGGTCAATTATCCTGGCAATGTTTGGCCCTATGTATAAGATACAAACATCCCTGGGGCGAACTCCTTCCTCGCATATCCAGGAAACCAGTTGGTCACCCAGGGAATCGATTTCAGCATCAATATCCGAGAACTTTCTCAACAAAGGTAGAGGTCCATCAATTTGATTGAATCTAACTTCCCACCATGGCGCCCCATATCGGATCGTTTTTTCTATCAATCCACGTTTGATCAATTCCTTGTAGTCCGGATCACTTTCTGGCGGTTGAAGGGAATAAAGGACATTTAAGGCAAATTCAGAAATCGGTTTGGTTGAACGAAAACTTTCCTCCATGACCGTTGATCGCCCGCGCATATCCAGACCCATTTCTGACCACTTGGGAGTTGCTCTTCCATAAATATTTTGAGCATTGTCATAGAAGATATTGACCGATTTGCTGTTGGGGTCGGAAGGATCTGTACGTTTCACCAGGCATGCGAGAAGTTTCAGGGTATTCGGTCCCATGTCCTGAGCCTCATCAATAAACATGGCATGGCAAATCGGTTGAATTTCTTCTGGCTTCTTTTTGGCTAAATACTTCGCTGCTGCATCATCGTATTCAAAATCATTGCTTCCAAATGGCAAACCAACCTCTGGCAGCTTCAACTCAAGGATCTCTTTGATATGGAAGAACGTGATTTTCTCCCAAGGGAAAGGTAACCCATTGTTCTCATTTTCCCATGCACTGGCAATCGTGTCTTCGATGAGTTGCTTCAACGAAGCATTCGCATAGACAGCCAGAAATTTTGCCTCTGGATTCGAACTCATCGCTTTTATTGTTTTCCCAAGCCAGTGAGCCAGGACATACGTTTTTCCACTTCCAGCCACTCCTCGAACCAAGCGAGGTTTTCCATCCATTTTCAAACCGCAGAGTCTTTGCTGTTCCCTGCTCAGGACGGGACGCAGGGATTTTCTCTGAACCAGTTGTGAACCCAAAAGGGACGGATCACCCATGCTTTCCTGGAATTTGTCCCAGTCAACTTCGGCTTTTGCATCGTCAAAAAAGATTGTCCCGCCCTTTTCTCGAAGAAATTTGGGTTTCAAATATGGAACAAGAGGTTTCAAATAAACCTGGTTCATTTCCGCCCGACTTGCCAGAACCATCGCAAACTCTTTTCCTCGACTTAAACCGACATTTATCAGCCGCTTCCATTCAGGGGTTGACCAGCCGCAGCTCCCAGCATTTACCGTATCCAGGATGACGATTTCCGCTTCAGTTCCCTGAAAAGAATGAATAGTGGCCGCAGTCCATTTCTTCAATCCTTCCTCATTAAAGAATTGTCCAATATCTTTTGCCTGAGCCCTGAAGGGACTGACAAATATTCCAGGTGTATCCCATAATTCCTTGTCGGAGAAAAACTTCTTTAAAATTTTCCTGGTTATCGGTCTGACCCAACTTCGCTTCCCAGGGCCTCGTTCGGCTCTAATTAATGGAAGATCATCCTCTTCATCGAGTACATACCATATTGCCCGTCGCTGATTATTTATCAGGGGTGGAAGGGCTCTCCAACGGTTCAATACTTTCAGAGAATCCTTTAAACTCCCTTCATATTGGTATTGGGAGATTGCCTGGCTTATTTCAGGATTCATCCGATATTGCTCTTTCAGCAAATAGACTCCGCCCGAGAGATTCCTTGTGGTCTGGAGATGATCCAAGGTACTGCTTCCTAACCAGATGGCTTGGTTGGTTGGAAGAATTCGGCTGACCCTGCTTATCGGAGCAAGTTGTTTTGGATCACCGACAAACACGACCCGATGTGACCCAAGAAGGGATAAAACCGCCCCAGCCGCACGCGAAATAAGACCAGCCTCATCGATTATGACGGTTGAAAAACAACTCAGGTTTCTTGAAAGCAAATCGCGGATGATTTGATCGTTAAGCAAGGTAATGGCTTTGAATACAGTTGCAACAACAACTTTCACGCGTGGGGAAATAAAATGATCCAGAGAACTGCTCTTCATTTTTTTAAGGAGGTCCTGGATTTGCTTTCGAAGAACAGCTCGCTCTTCAGGGTTTTCTAATCCCTGTAGCCTGAGCTGCAAGACTGAAACTTGATAAAGCAGGTCGGTTTCAGTCCCTTGAAGTAGCTCCAAGAGATTTTTTCCCTTATATCGAGCATACCCCGCACTTTTGCCGATTCTGAGAATTTTTCCCTCAGACAGGAGTTGAGAATTACCGCTTTTTACGGCCAGACCGATTGCCAGTGCAACCTCATCCGTTGCCCTATTGGTTGTGGATACAACCAATATTCGCTCAAAATCTTCAGAAATGCAGGCTGATACTTGTTTTCCGATGGTCGTAGTTTTTCCAGTTCCAGGAGGTCCCCAAAGAAATTCCCATGAATGTGACCAAAGTTCTTTCAGGGATTCAAGGCAACACCCCGGTAAATGAACGGTTTTGGGATGGACTCCCCCTTGGCAGGCATTTAAGCGGTCGGATAACTTGTTGCGAATATCCCCGAAATTTTCGTTGTTGAAATCATTGTTAAGATGAAACAAAAAATCATAGGGGCGAATAAAGAATGTACCCACCCGTGGAGGATGTTCAGGATCGGAAATATAAACAAAGACTTTGCCATTAGTCTCATCAATTTCAACAACTTCGCCTGACCACATTGATTGGGCCAATTCCCCTGCTCGTTGATTTTCTTCAAAAAACAGAAGGTTGTCAACTTGATCAAGATCATCTTGGAAGTTCTTTACATCAATGGGACGAAAGGCTATCGCTCCCTCCCAGGTCCAATCCAGGTCTATGGCATGTCCTACTTCGACAACAAAAATCCCCTCATCCTGTCCAGTAAGTCGGGAAACCTTTCGGCAACGCAATCTTTTCCAACGAACGGAATTCCGATATTCCTGTCTTACTGCCTCAGCAGCAGAGGTTAAAAGCGAAGGATCTCCTTTAGGAAGGTTTAATGAAAGGGGGTATTCACTTTTATTCATGGAAATTTCATCTTCTCTGAAGTAGCTCAAGATTCTAAAATACAGTCGATGGCTTCAATTTTTCCCTAAAAACTCCTTATTAACTGAGCCCTATCCAGGTTTGAAAACATCCGCCAAGAAAAAATCATTCCAATCCCGATTCTGCATCCAAACCCTTGTCCTAAAACTTACTCCACCGAGGAACCACTCAGCCATAGCGGTGGATACATTCGAGCAATCACACACACCTCTGATTGCAGATCCATCATTCTGACAAATTCGGAAAACCAGAAATCCGCGCGGCCGACACTCGGCTACACCGGGAGCCGGATTTATCGGCGATCCAGTACATGCCCGTAGTTGGGCAAGTCGTTAGTTTCTTTGATCTCTTGCCGTTTGTAATCCTCCGTACCACGGCTTACTTTCAAGATTCAAAAGCTGCCCCGCCACATCTAAGCTAAAACGGAACCCTCCAACCAAGAATCGCGGCAAGAGAAGGTATACCAAACGCTAATATCGCTTGCAGCAAACTTCCTGTTGGAGTCATTTTGATAGCCTGATCTTCCTGTTTCTGCAAGACCCACACTGGGAGCCAGCCACACTTCGTTGCAACTACAACCCACACATGATGAGTCCCGAGAGGGACTCCGGCCAAATAAAGAGCCCCCATAATCTGCCAAAAATCCATGTTTGGAGAATATAGCGGTCCCAAGCGGATCATAGTGATTCCGAAAACCACCGAAGGGACTACCAAATTCACAATCACTGCTACGATATCATATTTTTTATCCAGTATTGAGCTGGTGTCTGCGCCCCGGCCGGCAAGAAGGCACCGCGTCGTTCAGCAAGTGTCAGCGTGACGCCTAACATCACGGACCAGACCCACGGATAAACATCCTTAAAACCGACAGCGTACAGATTGTTCATATCGTAACTCGGCATCTTGGTTTAAGTACGCCTTTTCTTTAGAGATGCCCCGCTATCCCGAAAGCCCCCAGGGCCTTAATCTGTTCTATTTGCGGAGGTACCCTGATTCCTTGCATCATTCCTCCTGAGGCTAACTCACTAATTTACTTGGAATAATTCTTAAAAAAATATCCAAAAACTCTCAATCTTAGTGTTTAGGCAGCATTAAGTGTCTTGGATGGTTTGCGAGCGGGAAAGGACACCGTTTTTTTGCTCGACAGAGCTTGACGCCGCTTAATATCCTCATAAATTGCATCTATGTCGTGATTGAACTTACTTGCATATTGCTCACGAAGTTTCCGTGTCTCTTCTACGATAGGGTCTTTCCACATGGCTTATCCCTCCATTAATTCTTGAGGTGTACAAATAATAGGTGGTTCAAAACCTTGTTGGCGACATACTTCTTCTATTTTGGGTCTCATAATCGCATTAGCGATATGCGTGCAATTCCAGGTGAGTAAATACTCAATACCGTTCACCGGCCGGGCCGGGGTCGGGCC
>CAZVHO010000075.1:0-7860 GCA_964627515.1 uncultured Thermodesulfobacteriota bacterium
ACGATTAGCATCACTTCCTGGCCTGAATCAACATTTCCCTGGCCGTAGACAGGGTTTTTGAGGAAGGCGATATCCCGCCCAACATCCGGGCCATTTCTTCCACCTGTTCGTCTTCTTTCAGGAGGCGGATCCGGGTCTGGGTCCGCTGATCCTGGGTTTCTTTAACTACCTGAAAATGGGTTTCGGCAAAGGCGGCGATTTGGGGGAGATGGGTAATACAAATCACCTGGTGGGCCTGGGATAGCCGGCGCAATTTCCGGCCTACCGCCCCGCCCAGACTTCCCCCTATACCGGAATCTACCTCGTCAAAGATCAGGGTTTCCAGGGAATCCTGATGGGACAACAAACCCTTGAGAACCAATAAAATCCGGGAGAGCTCTCCGCCTGAGGCAATCCGGGCCAATGGTCGCAGACCTTCTCCTAAATTGGGGGCGATATAAAACTCCCCTTTTTCTATTCCGGTCTGACTCAAAATCAGGCCTTCATAAAGAAAATTTTCATCCGCCTCCCGCTCGGTGGCAACCGGGGAAAAGACGATTTGAAATTGGCAATCCCCCATTCCCAGACCTTTTAATTCCCCCTCAACCCGGCAGGCCAGATCCAGGGCTGCCTGTTTTCTTTTCCGGGACAGGTCCAGGGAGGTTTCGAAAAGGCCTTTACGTCCTGTTCGGATCATTTCTTCCAATTCTTTACGCCGGGCGCTTTGGTCGTCTCCTTCTTTCAAATTTTTTTCCGTCTGCGCAAGATACTCCAAAACATCCTCGACTGTCGGGCCGTATTTAACAGTCAGCCGCTGAATCCGCTCCAACCGATCCTCAACCTGATCTAAAATCTGAGGATCAAAAACCAGACGGGAAAGGTAATCCCTCAATCCGATGTCGACCTCGGCCATTTGGAGTTGAAGGGATTCCAAATCCCGATACAGGGGTTGAAGGGTCGTATCAATAGAGGTTACCGATCGGATCAGGTCTTTGGAAAGAGACAGGGTGTTCAGACTGGAGTGTTCTTCTTCGGATAATACCTGCCTGGCCTGATGAACCTTCTCCCAGATCTTTTCCGCCTGTTGGAGAACCCTTTTCCGTTGCTGCAATTCCAGATCTTCTCCGGGTCGGAGTTCGGCCTGTTGAATCTCTTGAGATTGAAAAAGCCATAAGTCTTTTTGGGCTTTACGTTCCTGTTCTTTCCGGTTCAGCTCCCGCCAGGCATTAATCTCTTCTTCCAGTGCGGCAAATTGGTTCTGAACTTCTTCCCGCAAGGGCAACAGACCGGCAAAACGATCTAAGAGATAAAGATGCTGAACCGGATTCAACAGGGATTGATGTTCATGCTGATTGGAAACGCCGACCAGGGAGCGGGTTACCCGGCTTAAAACCGACTGGTTGATCAGGCTTCCATTGATCCAGGCCCGTGTTTTTCCACCGGGCTGGACCAGACGTTTGATCAGGATTTGTTCCTCGGCCGGTAAGCCCAAGGATTCAAGGACCCCCTGCAGCGGGTGTTGTAATGGAACAGAAAAAAGCGCTTCGACCCAGGCATCCTTGGCGCCTTGCCGGATCGTGTCCGGAGTAGGCTTTTCTCCTAACAGGAGATTGACGGCCTTAATAATAATGGATTTCCCGGCCCCAGTTTCCCCGGAGAGGATATTGAGTCCCTTTGAAAAAGAAAGTGCCACCCGGTCGATGAGGGCCAGATTTACAATTTGAATTTGGTCGAGCACTGCCGCTTTCCGCCTTAAGGAGGATACTCATAAAAAAAGGCCCTCCAGTTCTCACCATCCACAGAGGGCCTCCAATCAAGATTCCGGGTTGGTTTAATTCTATAACTTCATAACATTGGCGGCCTGTGGACCTTTATCCCCATCCTTAACTTCAAACTCCACATCCTGGCCTTGCTTCAAGGTTTTAAAACCATCCATCTGGATGGCCGAATAGTGAACAAAGACATCCGATCCCCCCTCCTGTTCAATAAACCCAAAACCCTTCGCATCATTAAACCATTTTACTTTCCCTTTACTCTTCATTCATGCCCCTCCTTATAAAAATAAAGCTATACGGAACCAAAATCCGTTGTCAGGCAGAATAAAAAAAGGTAAAAAAGTCGTCCGCCCTTTTTTACCTTTATTTTTTTTAACGAGTTTCATAGAGGAAATCAAATGTCTTTGACGGGAAAGCTAACATATCCTTTTTTGTTCTGTCAAGGATTTTTATTTCTTTTCTAAATCTGGGACCAGCCCCCGATGACAAAGGAATAGGTCGGCGGGGTCGGCGGAAGAAAGGCCTTTGAAATCTGGGAAATCCTATGAAATAGGCAGCCGTCTAAGGGCCCGATAGTGCCCTGGCAAACCATGGCCCCTCCCAGCTTGCCGGATCCTATGGTTTGAATCGAACCATTGGACCAAAACACCCCAAGAATTTCAGAAAAATCCTTAAGGTTAATATCCCTGCCGGCGATAAAGGCCGTATCCAGGGCAAGGCCTCCCGGCAGCGCAGTCGAGCCGCTCAGGGTGATCGATCCCGTAACCACAAGAGTTACACCCGATAACTGGTTTCCGGTAAGGATCAGATCGCCATCGACAAAAACCAAAAGGCCTTTCTGATCACCGGTCAGAGTCAGGTTCTGGTGCCCCAGAAGGATCTGGTTTCCCGCCTGTTGGGCCATGCTCCGATAGGCTTGAAATTCCTCTTCCGAGATCGGCGGAATATTCGGGGAAGAAAGATAATCCGAACGGGTCGGGTCCAGAGACTGGGTAACAGAAAATTGTCTTTTCTTGAGATCTTCAATGATTGAAGGGGGATCGATGGCATACCCCCGGTTGGCATGGAGGTTCCCAAAAATTTCCAGGGTGTTTTTTAGATGGAGTGTTCCGGCAGTCACCATGCCGGTCTGAAAAATGGGAGGCACCCCCGAGGCTCCCCCTGATTGGGTACCATAAATAGTGGCCCGAACCCGGGCCATAGAATTCTGGTTGGTCTCTTTTCCTATCATAATGACTTCCGCATAGGTCGGTGTCACCTGGGGATCGTATCGCAAGTTTACAATCCAAAATTTGGTCCCCGGACCGTTCGGACCCTGCGGTTCAGCCGCAGGCAAGTTCATTTCCTGGGCTGTTTTTCCCTGGAAAAAATAAGGGGGATTTTGACGATAAACCGACAAAAGCTGTTGCAATCCCGCTTCCGCCGCATATAAGGCCTGAAGACTTTGATTATACTGGGAACTGATTTTGAGTTCGGTGGTGCTGTTTAGAAAGGCCGTGGTGCCCAAAAGGGTCAGGATCAACAAACCCATCATAACCCCTATTAAGGCCGCCCCTTTTTGTTTTTTTAATGGAGACATATTTATCCTTTTCGTTTCATCCGAAGGGTTTCTTGCCTCTCCCGTTCAATTCCGTTTCATGATATAGGTGCTCAAAGTCAAAATATTTTTCTTGGCGGCTTGGGAGGCCATTGGAGCAATCCCGATCCCGACGGAAACTTGAAGGTGGAATAATTCGGGTTTTATCGGGTTTACTTTTAAATCGGTTATATCCTCAGCCAGGGGTTGAAAGCTGCCGGCATTGACCTTTCTTTTCAAAACCGGGACACCCGGGTCATGATATTTACCGCCCGGATCATTGTGATCATTAAAGACCGCATAACTGACCAAACTGATCTCCCCGACTTCAGTCCCTGGCCCATAGGCCCTTCTAAGACCCTGGTTGCCTGGCAGAACAGGATCGGTATCGATAATCAGGGTTGATCCTGATATCTTATCGATTTGGGCCACTTCAGGAGGCTTGCCTATATAAACCAGATCGGAAGTAATGTATTGGGCGATAGTTTCCGAGGTGTTTAAACCCAGTTGAATGAAGGTATCACCGGCCAGTGCCCCCTGGGAAAGTGTAGTGGGATTGGTATCGCCGGAGAAGACGATCAACAAGGAAAGGATATCCGGGTTATTTCCCCCCGGGGTTAAGGTGGCAACCCCGCTCAGGGAGACGGTCTGGGGGACCCTGGGGATAAAGGAATCAGGAATCCAGGCGGTCAGACCGGCCAAGAAGGACGGATCCAAAGCCGGATATCCGGCGCTCCTGAAATCACGGGCGATTATTTCCAAAGCGGCCCGCAATCTTTGTTGTCTCTGGGTGATCCGGGCTTGTGTTTTATAGGCATCGGCCTGGGACAAGAAAATCTGGCAAACCGTACCCATGACCACTCCTAAAAGGGTTAATGCGACCAGGACCTCAACCAGTGTAAATCCCTTGCGATTTTTTTCATTTTTCATTTCAGCCTTCCTGCACTTTCACCCTGCCCTGGGAGGACAAGGTGATTTTTTTTTGACCGGCGGAATTACTTAAGACGATGGTGGTCCCCACCACAGACCCCCGGGGGGAAAAAACCGGATCATTACTGCTGCTCTCTAAATTAACGCCTGGATAATAATAAGGATTGCCGGCCTTATTGAAATTCCGCAGCGTCCCTTCTTGAACCCCCGGCCAACGGGAATTTCCGGAGAAAGATTCCCTTTCTAAAAAATAATGATCCTGTTCGGGGTCCATCTGGATCCGGTAAAAACAATTTTGCCCAATGGCTTTCATTCGGGCCAACTGGAAATCAGAGATCACATTTTGCACCGCCCCTTCCAAACGATATTTAGGGATCAATTGGTTAAATCCATAACAACCGATTGAACCAAGCAGGCCTATCAGGGACAGGGTAATAATCATCTCCATTAAAGAAAAACCGGCTTGATTATCTCTCCAGCACACGGTTGGTTTCCTCCTTTCCTGAAAGAATTTAAAAAATAGTAACACCGGTTGAAACTCTTTTTCCCCACAGAGGCTCAGAGAACACAGAGATTCTTCTTTTTTCAAAAATCGGGAGATGCCGATTTTTGAAAATCCCGCTTCCTGCGGGACCTCCGGCTCCAGGTGAATCTCTCGTTCGCGAAGCGATAGGTTGGTTTTTCTTTGGCGGGAGAAACCGCCAAAGAAAAAGATAAATTCTCTTTGCCCTCTGTGTCTTTGTGGTGAATAGATTGAATGAAAGGATCTTATTAAATGAATGGGAGAAGAAGACCGTTAACCGAGATACCAATTCAAAAGGGTTGGGCCGAAGAATAGATGAATCACAGCCCCCAGGGAAAGAAAGGGGCCGAAAGGGATAGGGTAGGTGCGGTCTTTTTTCCAGATCAGGATCAGTCCAAGGCCCACCAAAGTGCCGGCCAAGGAACCCAACAGAATGGTAACCAGAACCCCGGGCCAACCCAGGAAGGCACCGATCATAGCCAATAATTTGATATCCCCTCCTCCCAGTCCTTCTTTTCGGGCCAAATGCTCGTACCCCAAGGCCAAAAGCCAGAACAAACCACCGCCTAACAGCAGGCCGATCAGAGAGGACCATCCGCCGGGGACCCCAATCAGCCAGGAAAGCGCCCATCCAACGACTATACCGGGGAGAGTAATGACATCGGGGATGATCTGATGCGTCAGGTCGATCACCGAAATGACCAAGAGGGCCCCGAAAAAAAGCAGGGCCTGGAAAATGGCCCAGGAAAGGCCGAACTTCCAGCCTATCAGGACCGTTGCCAAACCACTCAGCCCTTCGACCACAGGATATTGACAGGAAATCGGACCATGACAATAGCGACATGATCCTTTTAATAGCAAAAAGCTTACCAGGGGCAGGTTATCCAGGACCGAAAGGGGATGTCGACAATGGGGGCACCGGGAACCGGGCCAGACGATGGATTCATCCAGGGGCAGACGATGGATACAGACATTGTAAAAACTGCCGAGAACCAATCCGAGGAGCAGGAGAAACAAATAAAACAATCCGGGATGAATAGCCAAAAGGGTCACAGTCCTTTAATACGAAAATAGATTCCGATTTCGGATTTCGGATTTCGGAATTTAAAAAAACACACTTCCATAGGGGCTCTGTAGGTGCGGGTTTTAAACCGGCCATTACGGTTTATTCTCATGATTCGTGGTGCCCCAAATGAGCATGAGGGTTTAGTTCGAAAATAAAGTTTCAAGTTGCAAGCTTCGAGCGTGAAAAACCTTGAACCCTGTACCTTGAACCTTGAACCTTTTTTCATGAAGTGTTATTTTCTATATAAAAGTTAAGAGATCGTTTGACAAGGTTTTTTTCTTCAAGATATAATGAACCGACTTTTTATCAATGATCACTCGAGCCAAATTGTGAACTTCATTGTCAGGGATAGAAACCCTGATTTTCATATTAAGCCCTCGAGTCGGGGGGCGCCAGGAAGGATGAAAATATCTTTCGCCAGGCATCGATTTTAATTGTTTTTTGTTTGCTTTGAGCTTTCAGCTTTCAACTTTGAGCTATTTTCGTACTAAAGGAGCTTTTATGGTTTTCCGGATCAACTCTTCCAATCCCCAGAAGCGACTGATTGATAAGGCCGTTGACCTCTTAAAGGACGGAGGAGTCATCGCCTACCCGACCGATACGATCTACGGGTTCGGGTGTGATATGTACAACAAAAAAGCAATCCAACGCATCTACCAGATCAAAAAGAGAGACACCCAAAAACCCTTCAGCTTTATCTGCTCGGATTTAAAAAACATCAGTTTATACGCCCAGGTCACCAATCAGGCCTATAAAATCATGAAACGTTGTCTGCCGGGACCCTACACCTTTATCCTCCTGGGTACCAAACTGGTCCCCAAGATCATGGTGACCAAAAGAAAAACCGTAGGCATTCGGGTGCCCAATAATAATATCTGCCTGTCCCTGGTTAAAACCCTTGGAAATCCGATCATCAGCACCAGCGTCGGACTCTCCGGCGGAGAAGTCTTTTCCGATCCTTCTTTGATCGAAGAAACCTTCAGTTCGCAAATCGATCTGACCATCGACGGCGGCCTCCTGGCCAGCCAGCCGTCAACAATCATTTCCCTGATTGATGATGAGGTCGAGGTGATAAGGGAAGGGTTGGGGGAATTTCGTCAGTTTTTATAAAAGAGGGGGGGGATCAGGTTGAGTTGGGCCGGCCAATCGGTTTGAAGGGACTGGGTGATCTCCCCGATCATTTTACTGAAAATAAGATCCCACACAGAGATCCTTTTCTTTTCCGGGTAAATCAATTTGACTTCCCCGGAAAGGCCGACCATTTTTTTAGTCAGGTCTATGGCGTCTTCAAAACTCCCCAATTCATCGATCAACCCAAGGGCTTTGGCCTGTTCCCCGGTGAAGATACGTCCGTCGGCAATCTTCTCCACCTGTTCCCGGCTCAACCTTCGCCCTTTAACGACGACCTCGACAAATTGTTGATAGACATTATTAATAACCTCTTCCAATAGACGACGCTCTTCCGGCGTCATCTCCCGTACCGGTGAGCCGATGTCTTTATAAGGGCCGCTTTTAATCGTTTCCCGGCTTACCCCGATTTTTTTGAGGAGTTCTTTAAAATTGGGCAGATCCAGGATTACCCCGATGCTACCGGTCAAGGTTGCCGGATTGGCCACAATTTTATTGGCTGCCAGGGCGACATAATATCCTCCGGAAGCCGCCACATTTCCCATGGAGGCCACCACTTTTTTCTTGGAAACGGTCCTCTGGATTTCCCGATAGATCTCCTGGGACGCGGCGGTACCCCCCCCTGGGGAATCGATACGGAGAATGATCGCCTTGACCCGGTCGTCTTTACGATATTTTTTTATTTGCTCCACCACCGGCTTGGAATCGGAAATGAGTCCTTTTATCGAGACCACCCCGATCCGATTTCCAAAGCGCAGACCGGAATCCTCATCAAAGAGAAAAGATACCCCTCCGACCAGGAAAGCCAACCCCACAATCACCAAACCGGAAATCAGGATACCGAAAAGAATGGGGTGTTTTCTTTCTGACAAGGCCCTAACCT
>CAZVHO010000075.1:7960-19026 GCA_964627515.1 uncultured Thermodesulfobacteriota bacterium
GAAATCAGGATACCGAAAAGAATGGGGTGTTTTCTTTCTGACAAGGCCCTAACCTTAATAATAAGAAGTTATGAGTGAAGAGTTCGGAGCCAAATACTTAGCCAAAGAAATTTGGTAACAATTTAGCCCGTTGAAAATTTGTGACTTTCACCTGAAAATTCTGACTTTCTCATAGGTCATTCCCGTGAAAACGGGAATCCAGGTTCTTTTCAGCTCAGCATAACACCTGGATTCCCTTTTTCACGGGAATGACGGAAAAGTTATCGATGTGTTTTCAAAAAGTTAAACTGATACGAGATTTTAAATTCTGGATTTTTAGCCTCACCAGAATATCAAGATCAGTTTATAAAATCAGGATTCGGAAGAATCCAGGGCGAATTTGTTTTTGTTTTCCATTTCCTCTCTGAGTAAATCACCCAGATTGGAACTGGCTTCTTTGGAACCGCCCATGTATTCTTTGATCAAAGTCTGCTCTTCATCTTTCTTGGCCCGGCGGATGGAAAGCCCTATTCTTCTTTCTTTCTTGGCGACATTGATGACCTTGGCCATGATCGTATCCCCCACCTTAAAAAGGCCAACGGGCGTTTTGATCTTTTCCTTACTGGCCTCTGATACATGGACCAATCCTTCTACCCCTTCTTCAATCTCGACAAATATTCCAAAATCGGTAACATTGGTGATGACACCGTTGACCATTGCCCCGGTAGGATATTTCTTGGGAATTTCTTCCCACGGGTCGGGCTCCAACTGCTTGATCCCTAATGAAAACCGTTCTTGTTCCTTATCGATGTGCAAGACCTTGGCCTGAACCTCCTGCCCTTTTTTGTATAATTCCGAAGGATGCTTCACCCTTTTGGTCCAGGACATATCCGAAATATGCACCAACCCGTCGATCCCTTCGTCAATACCAATAAAGAGACCGAAATCGGTGATGTTTTTTATCTTCCCTTCAATCACCGTGCCTACCGGGTATTTTTCAGCAATCACATCCCAGGGATTGGGTTCGACCTGTTTCATCCCCAAAGAAATCCTTTTTTTATCGGAATCCACCGACAGGACCAAGGCCTCGACCAAGTCCCCCACGGAAACGATTTTAGAGGGATGTTTGACCTTTTGGGTCCAGGACATTTCGGAAACATGAATCAAACCTTCGACCCCATTTTCCAATTCCACAAAAGCCCCATAGTCGGTTAAGTTGACGATTTTCCCTTGTATCCTTCGGCCGATAGGGTACCGTTCCGTCACGGTGGTCCAGGGATCGGGATAGAGTTGCTTCAACCCTAAGGAAACCCGATGACGGTCCCGGTCAAAATTCAGGACCTTAACACGGAGGATATCTCCAACCTTGCAAAGTTCGGAGGGATGACTGGCCCGGCCCCAGCTCATGTCGGTGACATGCAATAGGCCGTCAATTCCCCCCAGATCGATAAAAATCCCATAATCGGTGATATTTTTCACCACACCTTCCATGACCTGGCCGGTTTCGATCGTGTTCAGAATGGTATTTCTTTGTTGTTCCCTTTCCTTTTCCAGGAGGGCCCGGCGTGAAAGGACTACGTTATTCCTTTTTTTATTGTACTTGAGTATCTTGAACGGGAAAGAGGCCCCTAAAAGACTATCCATTTCTCGAACGGGTTGTAAATCGATTTGAGAGCCTGGAAGAAAGGCCGGGATGCCGATGTCCACCGTAAGTCCGCCTTTGACTTTTCCGATGATCTTGCCTTCGACCACTCCATCATCCCGATAAATTCGGCTTATTTCATCCCAGACCAGGATTTTGGCGGCCCTTTCTTTAGAAAGGAGGACATCCCCTTCTTCATCGTCTCGTTTTTCAATCAGAACGTCCACCCCTTCGCCGATCTGTGCGGTTATCTCGCCTGAAGGGGTCAAAAATTCATGAATGGGAATACGGCCTTCTGATTTATAACCGATATCGATCATCACAAATTCCTTGTCGATACTGACAATCCTTCCTTTTACCACTTCCCCTTCTTGAAAAGTCTTAAGGCTTTCTTCATACAGTTCCTTAAACTCTTCTTCCCCCTGGCTCCCCTGGGATCTTTCATGCACGGTGGTCATCTCTTTGGCTTTGGTTTCGTTTTCTTGGTTGCCCATTTCCTCTGTCCTTTTTTCCATTAACCTTTTTTCCCCCTAAAATTCCTTTTTTTTCTTCTAAGGCGTTTCCCTTCTTAAACCCGCAGGCCCCATTGGGCGCTACGAATCATGAAAATAGATTCAACATCCAAGGTTTTCATAACTTGAAATTTGCATCTTGTAACTTTATTTTCGCTAATTGATTATGACTAATCGATAATAAATATCAAAAATATTCATTAAAATCAAGTTTATTTGAAGCCCCCCCTATCCCCGGATTCAAGCCCGTTGGGAATCGGCATTTTTTCTTAAAAAAATATGGGAAAGAATTGTTTTGGCCACCTCTTCGGAAGATAAATGGGAGGTATCGATCCGACGGGCATCCTGGGCGGGGAAAAGAGGGGCCAAGGCCCTTTCTTGATCCTGACGGTCCCGGGCCTCCATCTCCCGTTTCACTTCCTTCAGGGATACGGATTGCCCCCTTTGGGAAAGCTCTTCATATCTTCTTTGAGCCCGGATCTCAAGAGAAGCATCCAAAAAAAATTTATAATCCGCCTGGGGGAAAATAATCGTCCCCATGTCTCTTCCTTCGGCGATCAGACCTCCCTTTTCCCCATAGGCCTTCTGCTTCTCTGCTAAAATGGAACGGACCTCGGGTTTCATGGAAACCGCTGAAGCCAATTGACTGATTTCCGGAGTTCGAATTTCCTGGCTGATATCCCGGCCTTGGACCCAGACCTTCTGGGCCGGACCATTTCCTTCAATGATAAAATCCAACTCTTGCAATAAAAGAAGCAAGGCTTTTCCGGACAAGGCTTCTTTTTTGTGCTCCCTGAGGAACCAGGCCACAACCCGGTACATGGCCCCGGTATCGAGACACTCCAACCCCAGTTGATCGGCCAACAGCCTGGTAACGGTGCTTTTCCCCGCCCCGGCCGGGCCGTCAATGGTGATGATGATATTAGTCGCTTTTAACATGGCCGATCTGAAAATTATTCATCTCAAAAACAGATTTTTTCTTCGCTTAAGTCTCGGTTCTTATATCACCCCTTAATAAAAATCAACGAAAAAGTCTTGCCTTTTCAGGAAAAAGAGGTATAATACTCGAATATAATTAATTTAATCCTTACTATTAAAGAAAGGGAATCTAAAGATGAACAAGTCCCAGTTGATTGAAGCCTTAGCCAAAGACCAGGACCTGACCATCAAAAATGCTGAATTAGTGGTAACCCACTTTTTTGAAAGCATTGAGGAGGCCCTGGCCGAGGGGGAGAGGGTTGAAATCCGCGGTTTTGGGAGTTTTAAGGTCAAAAATTATCAAGGATATAAAGGAAGAAACCCGAAGACCGGTTCCATAATCAATGTCTCCGAAAAAAGACTCCCTTTTTTTAAGGTCGGGAAAGAATTAAAAGAACGGGTTGATGCCTGATATTTTCTTGGCCGTGCTAAGCGGGGAGTTGGCGGTGCCCTGTACCCGAAATCCGCTTATGCGGGGCTGAATTTCCTTTTGAGGATTGTAACGACAGCGAAGAACCCTTTTCTACTGTCCACATTGGACGGTACGCAACAAACGGTTATGAACCCCGTCAGGTCCGGAAGGAAGCAGCGGTAAATAGTGCGGTTTGTGTCGTATCTATCTCTAATGCTGGTCTTTGGACAAAGGACTTCGCTGGCGTGGATTCGAGAAAGGATGCACGGCCAAGATTTTTACCCCCCCTTTTTCTCATTTCACCTATCTTTGGTTAGAGTTTTCCTGGGATTAGAGTTTTCCTGGATCGGCACAGGCGGTTTTCTTTCTTCCCGGCTCAGCTCTCAGGATAAACCGGCCTAACCATTTGTCCTAACATGGAAAAACCCAATAAATTCCTTGACAGAATCGATAAAATTAGGGATAGTGATTGTAAAAAGGTGGTTGCCGAAAGAGTCAAGAGGCCACGGGAATGATTATTATTTAAATAAATACAATAAGTTCTATACCATGATCCCTGTTTAAGAAGATATGATGTGGTTTTCCGGAGCCAAAAAAGATAAATATATTGGAGTAGATATCGGCTCTCAAGCCATTAAGGTCTGTCATCTGATTCAACGTCAGAAAGGGATTTTTCTAAACAGTTTCGGCCTGGCCAATTTACCCCCCTCCTCGATAGTCAACGGGGCTATCAAGGAACCTCAATTAATCGCCAAGTCTTTACAATCCTTATTTACCCACCTGCAAATACCTTCTAAAGAGATCGTTTTTGCCATTTCAGGCTATTCGGTTATTATAAAAAAAATCAACCTGCCGCTCATGACAGAAAAAGAGTTGTCCCAATCCATACAATATGAAGCCCAACAGCATATTCCTTTTGATATTAAAGAGGTTAACCTGGATTTTCAAATCCTGGGTCCCCTTAGGGAAGACCCTGATTCCCTGTCCGTCCTTTTGGTTGCCGTCAAAAAGGAAACCCTGAATGCCTTCCTGGAGGTCTTTAACCTGGCGGGACTTGAAGCCTGTATTGCCGACGTAGCGGCCTTGGCCTTAGCCAATGCCTACGAAATGAAATATCCTTTGGGTGGCAGCCCGGTGGCCTTGATTAATTTGGGAGCCTGCCAGATCACCGTTCACATCTTAAGCCAGGACGGCCCGGTTTTTACCCGGGATATCTTTTTAGGAGGCCGGCAACTCACTGAACAAATACAATCCCAATTAGCTCTTTCTTTTGAGGAGGCCGAAAAGGTTAAACTGATGTGGGACCGTTCCCCGGACCAACTGGATCAAATCGGTCCTTCCTTCTTATCGGTTGTCCAAACCTGGATGGATGAGATTAAAAAGATCCTTGATGTCTTAACCGCATCGGACCCGGAAACCAAACCGACGAAAATCGTCTTGTCAGGCGGCTCTTCGTTGTTACCCGGTCTTCCCCAATTTTTGTCGAAAGGGCTCCAACTCCCGGTTGAATTATTTAATCCCTTTTCCCTGGTCCAGACAGATCCTGACCTCTTCGATCCCAAGTATATCCAAAGTCTTGGGCCTCAAATGGCTATTGCCTTTGGCTTAGCCTTACGACAAAAGGGGGCCTGATGATCCGGATTAATTTGTTAGCCGCCCATGAGGTCCGAAAAGGGAAGGGACGATTCAGTCTGTTACTGGGTATCGTTCTGGCTTATGGGGTCCTGATAACAGCCATCCTTCTGGGATATTGGAAGTTAGGGGTCGAAGTGCAAACCCTCAAGGAAGAAAAGGGGGTTTTAGTAAAACAAACTCAGGCTGCTGCAACCCTCCAGAAAGAAATCAAAGAGCTCAAGGGAAAAAAAGAAACGGCGCAAACCAGGCTGGATCTTCTTCAAAATCTGGAAAAAGAGCGGCATGGCCCGGTCCGTCTGATGGAAGTTCTTTCAACCATACTGCCGGTCAACCAACTCTGGCTGATCAGTTTGCGGGAAACCGGTCCCGAAATCCGGATAGAAGGGATGTCCTTCAGTAACGAGACCCTGGCCGAGTACATGAGACGCCTTCAAAACGCACCCTTCGTGAGCCAGGTCGATCTGGTTCAATCCACCCAGGCCAATTATAAGGATTTAAAAGTAAAACAATTCACCCTGACCGCCCGGCTGAAATCTCCGGCTCCGCCAGTAGAGAATACTGTCGAGAAAAAATGAGGGGCCGATGAATCCCTTTCCGGACATCACAGACCGTCTGACCCATCTCACCCTGGTTCAAAAAATATTGCTGGCGGTTTTGGGGATGGTTCTTTTAGGAGCGGTTCTGGGATTTTTCCTGCTTAGACCCCGTTGGGAAGAATCAAAAGCCCTCCAGGGAGAGATCGACCGGGAAAAAATCAAATTAGCCCAAATTATCCGGACCCGGAGCCAGATTGCCCGTTTCAAACAAGAGCTGGCTGAAATGGATGTCCGATATAAAGTGATTCTAAATATGTTACCGGAAGCCAAAGAAATCCCTCTCTTGCTTAAAACCGTTTCCAACCTGGGACAGCAGCAAGGACTGGAATTTCTTCTTTTTAAACCGGAAAAGGAAAACCCCAGAGAATTCGTGGCTGAAATCCCGATCACCATACATATTAAAGGGACTTATCATGAAATCGGGGTATTTTTTGACCGTCTCCGGCGGCTGCCCCGGATTATTAATGTAAAACAACTGGAATTAGGGGCCTTTGAGGAAAAAACCGGCCGCATTAATGCCCGCTGTCAGATAACAACTTTTCGGGTCTTGCCCCTTCCGCCGCCATCCCCGACACCGGCAGCGAAGGCTGAAAAGAAAAAATAACTGATGAAAAAAAGTTTGATCCTATTTATCTTTTTGTTTTTGTCCTTAGGGGGCTGCCATGAAAAGGGTCAGGAGGATGGTTCGACCCGGAAATTGCTTCCCCTCCCCCAACCCCTGCCCACAAAGGCTTGGACGGGAAAAACACCCCCTCCACAGGCCCCGGTGGTCCCTTTGAAAAAAACCGAACTGCCGGAACCCGAACCCCTTTATAATCCGATCGGAAAACCGGACCCCTTTCAACCCGTGAGCACCCAACTTGAGGCCAAAGGTGAAGGGAAGGCCAAAATCTTGCCCTTGGAACAATTTGAAATCAACGAATTTGAGTTAGTCGGGATAGTCTCCGGTTCAGGAGTAAAAAAGGCCATGGTCCAGGACATGACCGGAAAGGGATTTTTAGTGCAGGTAGGAAGCCGAATAGGTAAAAAAGGGGGGGAAGTAATCCGGATTGCCGACAAAGAAATCATTATCGAAGAACCTTTTCAGGATTTTTTAGGCCGAAAAGGTGTCCGGAAAATTTCTTTAAAGATGCCTCAACAATGAGAAACAATAAACTGCACCATTTATTATTTGAGAGCTGACATGAACAAACACAGAAGACTGATCCTTACCTTTTTTACAGGCTTGTTGTTTTTTCTTTTTGGTGCCGGCGATAATGGTTTTTCTCTCTGGGCTAAAAGCAAAAACCCCTCCCCGAAACCGCGATTACTGCTGATAGAGGACCAGATTCTACCGGATCGCTTACGGGTTATTCTTAAAACAAGCCTACCGGTTTCCCATCGTTCCTTTACCCTCGCCGCACCCCACCGGGTGGTGGTCGACTTGAGTCCCTGTGTTTTGGAGAAGGGCCATTCTTTTAAGATCAAAGACCCTTCAATCCAAAGATTGAAGTTTTCCCAATTCAACAAAAAGACGGTTCGAATTGTTTTCACCTTTTCCCAGCCTACGACCTATCACATTTCCACCAAAAAAGAAAAAGGCTATTTCCTTTTTGCAGACTTTCCCAAAATCGAACCTTTAATAGCGAAACCCCTTCCCCCCAAAAAGGACCAGGATTATCTCCCGGAGATGACTGTCGAGGAATTCAAAAAGGAAAAAAACATCCAGGAATATCGTCATAAGGAAGAAAAATCCCTTTCAAAAAAACCCCTCGTCACCTTTGATTTTTATATGACCAATCTCCATAATGTCCTGCGTTTAATCGGCGAAACCGGGGGGGTCAATATCGTAGTCGGGGATGATGTCAAGGAAAAAAAGGTGACCTTAAGCCTGAAAGAAGTCCCCTGGGACGAAGCTTTGGATTCCATCCTGGATGCGAATAATCTTAAAAAGGACAGCCGTGGTGAAAAAACTTTTTTGATAATCACGACGGAGAATTATAAAAAAATACAGGACGATCAAAACAAGAGGCACCTGGAGGCCCTGAAAAGGGAAGAGGAATCCTTAAAAAATGAAGAGCGGCGTCAAAAAGTCGGAAAGGTTCTCTGGAGTACCAGGCAGTTCCAGATCAAATACGTGGATGTTAAGGCGGTAGAAGAGCTTATCCAGGGATCCCTGGAAAAAGAAAAGAAGATCGCCAGTGAAAAGCAACCGGGAAGCGAGAAAGTAATCCTGACGGAAACCACCAAAATCCTGGGATCTAATGTGCATATCATCAGTGTCCCCCATACCAATATCCTGATTGCCAAGGGATCGGACCGGGACCTGAATTATATAGAAAACCTTATAAAAGTAATTGACCAGCCCATTCCTCAGGTTATGATCGAAGCTCGTATTGTCGAAGCCGATGCCAATTTCACCCGGGATTTAGGGATTCGCTGGGGAGGGGCTTATTCCTTCGCCAATGCCTCCGGCCCTTTTGCCGGGACCATTCGAGGTACGGAAACGGTGACGGGAACCGGCAATAATTATGCCGTCAACCTTCCGTTTACCACTGCCTCTGCCGCTTTTGGAGGTCTTGGCTTCACCTTTGCTTCAACCAACTTGAATATCGATGCCCGCATTCAAGCGATGGAGCAAGCCGGCAGGGGAAGGACCATATCTTCCCCCAAGGTATTAACCCTCGACAACAAAGAAGCGACTATAAAACAGGGGCAATCGATTCCGGTAACCACACGAGATCAAAACAATACCTTTTCTACAACTTACAAGGATGCCGCCCTGGTCCTTTCCGTAACGCCCCATATTTCCAGTATTAAAAAAATCCGGATCAAATTAAAAATTTCTAAGAATGAACCGGATTTTACCAAAGTGGATTCCCTGCTGAATCCGACCATTAATACCAAAGAAACAGAAACGGAACTGATAGTCAATGATGGAGATACGGTCGTGATCGGCGGGATCCTTTTTAAAAAGGAAACTTATCTGGAGAACAAGATCCCCGGTCTGGGGGATATTCCCATTTTGGGCTGGCTTTTCAAGACCCGTTACAAAACCACCCAAGACTCCGAACTGCTCATTTTCATCACCCCTAAAATATTTAAGACCTCTCTTTCCGAACGATTTAGCGGGGAGAATTAAGAAAAGGGGCAAGGTGCAGGGTTCAAGGTTTGATGACGATGTAAAAACTCGTCATTCCCGCGCAGGCGGGAATCCAGGCTACTTATAACTTATTAATCCCGCCGTTGGCGGGACTGGATTCCCGTTTCCACGGGAATGACGAAAATGGGCTCTTCTGGACTTTTTACGAATGCATCAAGGTTTTTACGCCTGCAACTTGAAACTTGCATCTTGCAACTTTTTTTGTTCTAAAACGGCAGGGATTTATTTAACGGATCAATAATATAACGGACCCGGACCTCAGGCTCGGCCGATGGTTCGGACAAAATAGAGAAAAAAAGATAGTTCGTTGTCCCCTTTTTAACGGAAAAGGATTTCGAAAGGGTCTTATATTGATTTTTAGGCGGGATTTTGGAGAAGCTGAAAAAAATCGAATGAGGGCCTTCTTCTATCCCATTGTCAAACCAGATCGTATCGGCAGAGAAACCGCTCAGTATATCGTGGTATTCCTTTTTCTTCGACCCCTCCCAATCGGTAATGATTGTTAGTTCCTTATCATCCAGCCAACAGGTAAAGTCACTCTTGGATTTTGTCTTCAAGCCCGGACCTTGAACAGCTTCCGACAGGATTCTGGAGGCAATCACCGGAGATGAATTTTTGTCAGGTCCAGGACTTCTCCCTTTCTCTTTGACCATTAGAGAAACAATAACCAAACGCCCTTTCGGCACCTGGGGACGTCGAATAACGGTTAATGCCCGGGAAATCTCCTGAGGGGACAGAATCGGGCCGAGAAACTGCTCTGTTGAAATGTCTCTTCTACCGCTTTCCGTTTCAACCAGGTTTATGGGTTCATAAAAAGGGATCAGATTCACGGTCACTTTAAATTGGTTTTCGGGAGTGGGGCTGACCTGCCCGGTAATAACCAAATCGACCGGAAAGGCCTTAAAGTTTTTTACCAGGTCCTGCTGGAAATTTCTCTGAGAAGTGACCCGCCATGGAGGATCCGAAGCGAGGCTGGTTTTCAGGCTTTGGCTGGCAGGGTGCTCTTTCCCGTAAACATGAAATTGTTTTTCTTTATCGAGGGCCGCCCGTATGGCCGTAGCGATCTCATCTCCGATGACGATTTTTTCCCCGGAGGGATTATCAAAATCAGCGATAAGGACCCCGATAATCGGCCTTTTCTGATAATCAAAGATCAGGTGGGCGGCGCGGGAAGAAACGGCCTGGGTCAGTTTCTGGATAAAGGCTGTTTTGAGCTCTTGCGGATTCGGTTGGTTAACCGGAGCTGCGGATTGTTGGGCCGAGGCGGTTCCCATCGTCCCCCCCCAACCAAACAAACCGAAAAAAGCCACCACAAAAAAGAGGAAATTCTTCATCTGATCCCGCATGGTTTTCTTTTCCTTTTCGGTTAATTCTCCGGGAAATAAATCCGGTCTCCAACCACCACTTCTCTTTGGCTGGAAACAATCTCACAGAGCAATAGACTTTGCCCGGTGATCTCCAGGATAATCGCCTGACCTACCTTGGTAAATAAAAAATCCCTGTTATCATTCCCGGACAAAATGACCGGCTGAAAAATCTCCAGGAGATCCCCTTTTTTAACCGACCGGGCCTGGTCTAAAGACACAAAAATCTTGTCGCCAGCCGACAGGGCTTGCTTTCTCTCTTCCATCGGAGCCGCAATGGTCCCGGCCAATTGGGAAATAGGGCGTAGTTCCTGGGATACCCCAAAAGCATAGATCCAAGAACTGAAAAAAGAGAGGAGCAGAACGGCTCCTTTTAAGGTCCGATGGTTCTTAAAGATCATGGTTTGCCTCTCAACTTTCCCCGGCCGACACCAGGGGAGCGGGTATGAATAGGTGATGATTTTTTTTGAAAGCATCGGTTAATTCCGAAAACCCTCCGACATGGAGGGCGGCGGTCAACTCTTCATTCTTATAGGCCACTAAAGGCACCCCGGCATTCAAGGCGGTTTGGGCATCCACCTCCGAATCCCCGATAAAAAGGCACTCTTCGGGGCCGACCTTAAAAAAGGACATGATTTTATAAATCGATTCCGGATCCGGTTTCGGTCGATCCACATCCAAGGCACTAACCACCAGATCAAACCAGGGGTCTAAGGAGAAAAGGGTCAATACCGGACCGATGGTGGTGGTCCGATTGGTGGAAATGGCGGTCTTGGCCCAGGGACGGATAAAAGCCAGAAAGTCAA
>CAZVHO010000075.1:19126-25070 GCA_964627515.1 uncultured Thermodesulfobacteriota bacterium
CGATTGGTGGAAATGGCGGTCTTGGCCCAGGGACGGATAAAAGCCAGAAAGTCAAGAAGTCCCGGTTCCATTTCCATCATGCGGATAAAAGAGGTATAATCCAAATTCTGTCGATAAAGATCAACTTGGTCTCGGAGAGAACCATCCAGAAACAAAAATTCAACCGATTCCGTGACCGTATGCATATGCACATAATGCAAAGCGGCTTCGGTCATGGGGGGCTTTCCAAAGTGCGTTAACAGATGATTATAGAAAAATTGATTGGCCTTTCGGGAGTCAAAGAGCACTCCGTCACAATCAAATATGATCACCTGCACTGGCGTAAGGAAACTCAGGGGCATGTCCATAAAAACGTATACGCATTTCCGGGTTTTTGGGGTCGTTGCTCAAGACGGTCAGGATTCTTTCAAATTTGCCATTCAAGCGGTTAGGCTCCAGTTCCACCACTATTTCACCCTGACCGCCGGCCGGGATGTACGGATCCCACCGTACCAGATTGGTGCCTCAGGTAAATTTAATCTTGGAGATATAGAGGGAGGATTTCCCGAAATTTTTGACGACAATGCTTCGGATAATCGGCTTGGGGGGTACCAGCTCCCCGACATTTAAAGAAGTCGGATTCAAAAAAATCGAGGGTTCAGACCCCCCCACTTCTCCGGCCCGTAAGGAACTCCCCAGGGCCATCAGACAAATGCATCCGCTTATTAACAGTATCCGCTTAACCATGGAGAAATTTTGACCTTTTCAAGGCCGGATGTCAAGAAAAAACCACGGCATGCCTAAAATGAAAAAAACCTCGTAACAATTTAACCCGTTGAAAAATCCGTGACGGTTTTCCGTTCCCTACAGACAGGAAAACGGGGAGATTATCCATTCAGTTCTTTTTCCTGCGGAAAGACCGGCAGGTAACGATAGGACAGGGAGATAATCAGGGCGCCATAGGCCAGGATGGACAAGGAAGAGGCCCATTCCTGCCAACTGGGCCAGTAGGTCACAAAGCGGTCGAAGGGCATCACCGGCAGGGCCAGGGAGACCACGGTAAAGACAAAGCGGTTAAAGACCACCCCGCTGCAGGACAGCAGGCAGGCCAGGGTCAGCCAGCCGGGATGCATTCGTATTTTCCGGTTTAAGAGCATCAGGGCCGGGAGGATACCGAAAACCCCTAATTCGGCCACCACCAGCCAGAATCCATAAGGCGATCGATACTGTTCCCAAAAGCCCATCCCCCGGGCCGGCAGGATCGAGGCCGCCCAATAAACCGTATCGGCTAATTTCAGGATAAGATAAACGACCAGTAACCGGCCGGCGATCTTGCCCATCAGGGCCAGTATGTCCTGTTTTACTAATTGCCTTTTGGTCCATTTCTGGACCAGAGAGGTAATTAATACCGTAAAGGCCGGGCCGGAGGCAATGGCCGAGGCGATAAACAGAAAAAAGGTCCAGGGCCAGATAAATATCCCTTCCCGGAAGGCAAAGGGCCGGGCAAACATAACGCCGAACATGCCCCCCAGGGAGCCTTGATGGAAAAAGGATAAAAAGGTCCCCGTAGCGGCAAAGATAAACATCAGATCATGAAGGTTGTGGGCGAAATAATGGGCCCCCGGGTTGGCGTTGATTTTCCGGTTTTCCAATACCAGGGGCAGATATTCGATCATCAGGACCCCGAGGTAGAGGGTAATGCAGAACATCACCTCGGTCAGCATGGAATGGATATTCGGGTGCCAGAATCCGTACCAGGCCCGCAAAGGCTGCCCTATATCCAGGTTCAGGATGAGGATAGCCCCGCTATAGCAGACGAAACCGATAATAACCGCAAAATTGATAATGGCCTTTAGTTCCTGTTTACGCCAGATATAGAACAAAAAGCCGGTAAAAAAGGCCCCGGCCCCGAGGGCAATGATGGACAGATCAAAGGTGATCCACAAGGCAAACCCGAAATAATCATTCATATTGGTCTGATTCAAACCCTTCCAGAGGATCAGCACAGCGGCCACCAGTCCCCAACCCAAAATCATGAGCAGGAAGACGATCCACAGGGAAAATTTAAGCAGGGAACACCTGGGCAAACCTTCGGGAATGATCGGGCTGTCCTTGGGAATCACGGTTTGGTTCATTTCTTACCTCTTAGTTCGAAAATAACGTTTCAAGTTTCAAGATCCAAGTTTCAAGCAAGAAAAATCTCAAAATAGCTATGAGTCAGGGGCGAAGAAAAACCTTAATAATAATTCATGGTCCACGGTGTACGGTTTTCCTCAAACCTTAAACCCTGAACTTTGGACCTTGGACCTTGGACCTATTTTCACGAAGCCTTTTTGGCCGCTTCTTCTTTTAAGGCATTATCCCCCTGGCGGCGGACCCAGTCCTGGGTAGACAGGTAATAAACCTTGGGCTCACTCCCTAATTTTTCCAGGAGTCGAAAAGCCTGGGGACTTTTTCTCAATTTGGAGACCTGGCTTCGGGGGTCTATCAGGTTACCGAAGGTGATGGCCCTGGTCGGGCAGGCTTCGGTGCAGGCCGTGATATATTCGCCTTCTTTGAGGTCCCGCCGGTCTTCCATATAGGCCCGATCCTTAGCCCGTTGGTAGCGATGGTTGCAAAAGGTACATTTACTGACTACCCCGCGCATGGCCACGGAGATATCGGGATTCAAATAATTCTCCAGTCCTTTGGGAAAGACCGGGTCCCACCAATTGAAATAGCGGACATGATAAGGACAGGCGGCCATACAATACCGGCAGCCGATGCAGCGGGAATAGATCTGGCTGACAATACCTTTTTCATCCATTTGCGTGGCAATGACCGGACAGACCGAGACACAAGGGGTATGATGCTGACAGTGCATACAGGGCCTGGGCAGGTAAACCACCCGGGTCCTGGGATAGGGCTGCCCGTTGCTCAGGCGGTAGAGCCGCATCCAGGTAGCGGACTTCAGTTTATCCGTCTCGTCATACCGGAAGGCCAGGTTGTTTTCAGCCATACAGGCCACCGCACAAGCCCCGCATCCGATGCATTTATCCAGGTCAATAACCATACCATACAATTCTTTTCCCCTTGAGGACTTTTTCATAGGTGACAGACTCCTGCATAGGCTTTCATAATCATCATTTCCAAAAGATCGGGACAGGTGAAACCATTCAGACCTTCACAATCTTTACCCGTGTGGCCCAAGCCACTTCCATACCGGTCTGGGGATCAACCACGCTATCTAGAATGGGATAAGGATTGGCTCCCCGGTCTTTGAGGGTGGGATCAAAGGCCTTGTGTCCCATTCCAAGGGGGACAAAGACACATCCGGGCCTGGCCCCTTCAAAGAGATGGATCAGGGCCTTGATTCGGCCGTTGGCCGATTGGATCTCAACCGGGCTCCCTTCCGACAAAGAAAGAGATCGGGCCGTCTCCGGATGGATTTGTACGACCAGGGTGTTTTTTATTAAAACCTCTTCCCCCAGGTATTTGGTAAGAAAAGGGGGATTGGGAAGATATCCTGATTGAAGCAGCATCAGGGACTGGGGGATCAACCAGAGGGGGTATTCTTCCAGAGACTGTCTGGGTGCCGGGGCCTGAAGGGTGGCGGCGGAAAAATCCCATTTGCCCTTCCCTCCTTCGGACTTGTTTTCCAGGTCATACCAGGTGCCCTGGGCCACTAATTGTTCCCAGAATTTATCGAAGGATTCAAAATGGGCCGGAACATACTTCCCGGCCTCTGGCAGCGGGCCGTCGGTGAGGCGGCCTTTCCTGGAATTAAACAGGCCCCTGGCCGCCTGTTTGAAGACCTCTTCTATTTTTTCAAATGGAAAGGCTTCCTCAATCTTCTCACCCAGATTTTTGGCCAGGGCCAGAATGGTCTCCCCGCTCGATTTAGTGTCATAAAGGGGAGGGAAAACCGGTTTGGTCAAACCATAGATCGGAAAAGGCACCCCCTGGCAGTTATAGGTATCATCCCAGCGTTCCAGAAAGTTGGAAACCGGCAGTATCAGGTCGGCCAGATTGGCGGTCTCATCCACAAAAGAAGAAAAGCAGACGACAAAAGGGATCTTTTCCAACGCCCGGAGAAAATGCCTTTCTCCCAAACAGAAAACGGGATTGACCTCGTTGAGAAAAAGGAGATTAACCGGATAAGGGGTTTTTCGGGCGGCATTTTCAAAGAGATTACAGGCCAGATTGCCGGTCTTGGGGTATTTGGGGGACATGGCCCCATCCAGCCGGGGTTGGGCCAGACCCTTTTCGGCTGTTTTATCTAAGGAGAGTTTCGGCCAGGAAATGTATGGGAATCCGGACCGCAAATAGACCCCGCCCGGTCTGTTGATCGAACCGGCCAGGATATTCAGGATATGTATGGCCTGAGCCTCAAACAGACTGATGGGCAATTCCCCCTTGCCCTTGCCCCAAAGGGCCACCGGCTGTTCGGCCGAGGAGAAGTCTTGAGCCAGCTTTTCTATGGTTTCCTTGGGAATCTCCGTTGCCCTGGCTGTCTGTTCAGGGGTAAAATTTTTATTTAATAGCCCCCTCAGGTCCTCCAGTCCGATAGTCCTGGACTGGACCAGTTCTTTGTGAAACCAGCCTTTATCGATCATCACCTGGGCCAGGCCCAAGGCCAGTATCCCTTCCGTTCCCGGTTTTATGGCCACCCATTCGTCAGATAGAGAGGCCGTTGTGGAAGCCAGGGGTTCAATTTGGACCAGTCGGGTCTTTGCCTTCGGAGATTCCTGCCGCCATTCCTGAAAAGCCTGACCCACCCAGGCGGGATTCCCCCAGCCATCGAGCAAGGCGGCGCCGAAACTCAAGATATAGCGGGACCGGGGAAGATCGAAAGTTATCCCGGCCCGGACCCCGTGTATATTTTGGGTAACTATTTCTTCCAGCTCGCTTAACTGGAAGGGACGGATATAATTAGGAGAGCCGTAGGCCTTTAAAAACCGGGCCAGCAATTGACTTTGACTTCCTGGTTTTTCGCCATCCACCAAGGCAACTGTGTGAGGGAGGTCTTTTTCTCTTAATTCCTTTAACCTGACTGTTATTTGATATAAGGCCTCTTCCCAGGTAATGGGTCTCCAGTCCCCAAATCCCCTGGCGCCATCCCTTTTCAACGGGGTCTTAACCCGGTTCTCTTCATAATACAGGTATTGAAGACCGGCCAGACCTAAGGGACAAAGACCGCCCCGGTTGACCGGATGGTTGGGGTTGCCCTCGATCTTGACGGCCCTTTTCTGTTCGATCAGTCTGATGCGGATCCCGCACCCCCCGGGGCAGAGTTTGCATACGGAATTAAGAAAGGAAGTCCCCCCTCTTTGAAGGACCGGGCCCCAGCGCTGGGTCCATTTGGCCACTTCGTCCATGGAAATCCAGGGCAAAGGGGTGAGCATGGTTCCTACCGCCCCACCGACCGCAAACTTCAAAAAATCCCTTCGATCAATCGCCATCTTGTTTCCTTATAAAAAACTTGTTAGACAGGATTTACAGGATTATCTTACTTATGACAAACAAAACAGGCGTTGCTTATCCCCTTTTTTTCATGACAGGTTTCGCAGGTTTTCATCGTCATGGCTTCCGGGGCATATCCGGAAATCCATTTATAGCGGTAGGTCGGATTTTTATCGGTCTTGCCGCCTACGGACTGATGACAGGTCTTGCATTCTATTTTGGCCATCTTAATGTGGGCGATGTGAGAGAAAAAGACGTGATCGGGTTGTTTGGAATAAATGTGCCAGGCCAGGCCCCTTTTTATAAGGTCCTGCTCGGCTTCGGTAATCTCCAATCCGCCATGGCATTCCAGACACTTGGTTACAGGCGGTATGCCGGCGAACGTGCCGTCAGGCTTAAAAAAATGGCAGTCTTCGCATTTTAAGGTGGCCTCTTCCCCATGTTTCAGGTGACTGAACCGGACCGGTTGTTCCTGCTCAACCCGGATTATCTTTGGAAAAGCAACCCAACCCAAACTTAAGGA
>CAZVHO010000076.1:0-23309 GCA_964627515.1 uncultured Thermodesulfobacteriota bacterium
CGGATAATCTAAGGTCAGAGAAGCTATCGACACTGAAAAGGAGGCGCTATGGATTATTTACAGATGACCGCACCTTGCGGATTGGATTGTTTCAATTGCCCGGTTTATATCGCCCAGGAAAATCCGGATCTACGGCAAAAGATCGCCGGGAATCTGGGAATCGCCGAGGGAAAGGCCGTTTGTAAAGGATGCCGTGCCCATAATGGGACGATTCCCTTTCTAAACATGGTCGAACCCTGTCAGGTTTATCGATGCATTGACAAGAAAGGTCTTGATTTTTGCGGCGACTGTTCCGATTTCCCCTGCGACCACCTCCATCCCTATGCAGACCGGGCCTCCCAGGTCCCGCACAATACCAAAGTTTTTAATTTGTGTTTGATCAAGAAAATGGGGGTGGAATCCTGGGGGAAAACCAAAGCCAAGAGCGTTAAAGACACTTACTTTAAGGGAAAGTTCAAGTTGTAGAAGTTTGGAATCCAGAATCCAGGAGCCAGAATCCAGAATAACCCTGTAATCTATAATTAACTTTTTGTCGGCGAAGGGGAAATGCATATGGAATTAAAGGCTTACAACACTTTTTTGTTCGAAGAGATAGAACCACAAGTAGGGCTTATCACCTTGAACCGGCCGGAAAAGCTTAATGCCATGAATAGGGAGATGGTCGAGGAATTGGATGAGTTGTTCACGATTTTATCGAAGGACGATTCCATAAGGGTTGTCATCCTTACCGGTCAAGGACGGGGGTTTTGTGCCGGGGCCGACCTGACCGAGGCCGGCCGGTTCGCCGACAGTGAGGCCTTATCTAACCCGGAATCGTTTCTTAGGCTGGTCCAGGAAAGGTATTCCGGACTCGTTTTGGGGCTTCGGAGAATACCCCAGCCGGTGATTGCCGCGGTGAACGGACCGGCGGCCGGAGGGGGTATGGCCCTGGCCCTGGGGGCCGACATTCGTCTGGCCTCGCCGGAGGCCTATTTCGTGGCCTCTTTCATCAACATCGGCCTTTCCGGTGGAGAGATGGGGTCTTCGTATCTGTTTCCCCGGCTCATCGGCCTCTCACGGGCAGCCGAGGTATTGCTGACCGGCCGAAAGGTGTTAGCCCATGAAGCGGAACGGATGGGCTTGATCAATAAAGTGGTGGACTATGAAAAATTGATCGCAGAGGCCCTGATTTATGCCCGGATGATGCTCACTAAAAGCGTAGGCGGGTTGAAACTGACCAAAAGGGTTTTGGATCAAAACATGGAGGCCGCTTCTTTAGCCACGGCCCTTGATCTGGAAAACCGGAATCAGACGATCATGATTTTTTCCGGGCCTTTTCATGATTTTATCGAATCTTTCTCAAAAAAAGGCTAAAATAATAATGATAGGACCTGGTGCGGCTCACCCCAACGATCAAATAAATTATGGACGATGCCCAGAAAGTCGAAGACCTTTCCTATAGATCAGGAGTCTGAGATGGCCTTTGTGTAAAGAGGCTTATGGCCTCCTTGGAAACGGTCTCGGCGAATAGCGGGTCCTCCAGATTGGCATCAACCTCGATGATCCCGATTTCCGGTTTCAGCCTGCGGCGGAGTTCCTCTGAAAATAGGCGGTCTTCTTCGGGATCATAGGTGGGAGTTCCCGGCCTGTCCACCGATGACCAGCCTTGCAGCGGGATCATGATCTTGACAGGCCCTTTGGCGGAATTCAGCTTTTCCGCAAAGACTCCGGCAACCTGCCTCAGTTCATCCGGTGAAAGACGTACCCAGGTCCGAAAACCGTCCAGGTTGTATTTGCGCCGCTCATGATATTCCGGTTTATATTTGGATTTGGCCGGCGTCATGTGGTTCACGCTACAGGTGGAGATAATCTGGGGGATGCCCATCCTCCCGGCCGCTTCCAGCCGATGAGGCCCGGCATCCCGCATAAAGCCGAAAAGATGCTCTCCCACTCCCCCGGGCGTGAGGTCAATGACGCCCTGAAAGAAACCCTGTGTAATCATTTCTTCCATGGCCCGGTCCCCGACCCCGGTGGCCGTAAGACCGATGACCTGGAAACCCTCTTTTTCAAGGGCCGCCTTGACCGCTGCAGCGCACCGTTCAGAAGGACTGAGCATGGTCATGGCAATGGCCCTACTTTTATTCGATACAGGCGGTGTAACCACCCCCTGGACCATTCCCGCCAGGGCGTAGGCGGCCCTGTCCAATACATTTTTCAGGATATCCGAAAGGCCGAATATTTCTATAACCGAATGAAAAAGAACCAAATCGGAGGTTTTGATGTACTTGGTAGAAAGACCGGGAATGGACGCCGTACAGGAAACCATGACCTTGGGAACCCCGAAGGGAAGAGAATGCATGATTTCTGTGGCTATCAGAGATCCGCTGGAGCCTCCGATAGCAATGGTACCATCGATTTTACCCTTTTCGAACCGCTCCAGGACAAGACGTTTAGCCCCCTTGAGCATGATCTTGGTGACCGCCTCCCGATCGCAGGAGTTGTGTATTTCCTCTAAGCTGCTTCTGCCGGCTTGCGCTATCTGGCCAGGAGTGATATCCGCCCAGGAAGGTTTTTCCCCCCGCATGGCCATATCCATGATATGTGGATTAAGCCCAAGGGACCGGATCTTCTCCTGCAAATACCTGACCTCTTCTTCCTTGGTATCCAGGGTGGCCATAATCAGGATATTTTTGTCCATAATCTAACCTTCAATAAAGTCCACGAATTTTTCCAACCCTTGGGCGAAGCATCGCTCTATTTCCAGGATATAATCGTCGGCATAGCCTTCCGGCCAGATCCAGGCCCCGGTTTTTTTATCGATTTTCGGAAATTTCATAGGATCGCCGATATTCGGATTCGGGCAATCCGGGCCAAAGATATACTCCTTCAAGACCCCTATCTCAGCCGAAGTCTTGGCCTTCAGGCCGAGTATTTCGTTTTTCAAGACCCTGTCCATGGCCAGGACCAGATCGGCCTTCCTGAGCATTCTTTTGGTCAGTTCTCTCGAACGGTATAGTGAAACATCTATGCCCTTCCCTGCCAAGTACTTGGCGGCATAGATGTTGGGGCTTTTCCCGAAGTAAGGGGCCACAAAAGTGACCCCGAGTTTTCGGGCCTGCTCCAGATAGGCCTTGGGGAAGATACCCGCCGAACCGATATCCACCTTCTCTGAGAGTTGAGGACATTTCATTTCCAGCTTCCGGCCAAGCAGGTTTTCAGCGATTAAACTTCTTTCCCGATTGCCGCAACAGACGAAGAGGATATTCTTTTTCTTTCGAGCCTCAGATTTGACAGACATGATTCCAACTCGGCCTCCGCCAAGAGATCATTGGATCTGGCCTTCCTGTTTAAGCTTTTCCGTAACGATCTTAACCATGGCCTTGTTGTCGATCTTGCCGCTTTCCCCCACGAGAGGCAGGGCTTCCAATACCTCCAGTCTTTCGGGGAGCTTAAAAGGGGCGATCTTTTTGGTCTTCAAAAAATCGATCATCTCCGCGAAACTGAGATGTTCACCCTTCTTGAGCGTCACGAAGGCACAAGCCTTCTCGCCCATGGTCGGATCAGGCATAGGCACAACGGCCACATTGGTTACCTTGGAACTGGTCAGAAGATAATCCTCGATTTCTTTGGGATAGATATTCTGTCCGCCGCGGATGATGATATTCTTTTTTCTGCCCATGATTTTCAGGTAGCCGTCTTCGGCCAGGGTGACCAGATCCCCCGGTGTGGCAAACCCCTCCTGATCAAAGGCCTCGGTCATGGTCTTCTCGATATCCTTATAGTATCCGATAGAGTTCCCTGGGCCTTTGAACCAGAGTGTTCCCACGCCTCCCGGCTCAACCTGTTTTCCGGAGTCGTCCAGAATCTTTATATCAATCCCCGGGTGTAATCTGCCGACCGTGGTGTATCTCTGCTCCTCAGAAGCGGTTATAGGCACCCCCGAAATGGAACCCGTGTCCTGGGTGCCGTAGGTTCCGAGGATAGGGCAGCCGAAGGTCTCTTCCGCTTTTTTGGCCAGAGGGGGAGGGAGATAGCCTCCTGCCGTCTTGATGATGCGCAAAGAAGAAAGATCATACTTGTCCACAGGCAATTCCAGAAGCCCTGCCAATTGGGTCGGGACCAGGGCGATGAGGGTGACCTTTTCTTTTTCCATAAAAGCCAGGGTCTCTTCGCCGGTGAACTGATATTCCAAGGCAATCTTCGCCCCGGCCACCGGGGCCGTTACATAGGTTGGTGTACCCCCGGTTGCCCCGGCAATGGGGGCGATAGCCAGGACGCAATCATCAGGACCCAGTTCCCAGTTCCGGATGTGGGCCTTGGCGGTCCATATATCCCGGGCCGCAATCCGGTGTTCAATGAGCTTGGGAAGCCCGGTGGTTCCGGTCGTCGTCACCAGGAACCCTACTTCTTCCACGGCATCCATTTTTCTGGACACCAGGTCGAGGGGATCGTATTTCTGTTCGTAAGGATAATCCATGATTTTTTGCAGGGAGATGCAGTCCTTTGGCACATCCTGGCCGACCACAATAATATGCTTCAGGTTCGGTAATTCCCGCTGAAGGTCCTTGGCCATCGCATAATGGTCGAATTTCCGGTATTCTCTGGGGATTACAATCCCCGTGGCCTCCGTTTTCGTGGCAATATCCAGGATCTCCGCCTGGCGAAAGGTGGTCATTTCCGGAATGGCAATGACGCCCGCTTTTTGGCAGGCCAGACGCACCAGGACCTGCTCCACACAATTAGGCAGTTGGACCATCAGTTTGTCATCCCGTTTCAACTGCACCTCATTAACCAGGGCATAGGCAATCCGGTCAATCCTGTCCGTCGCCTCTTTCCAGGTCAGCCGGCCTCCGGCTGAATCCACCAGGGCAACTTTGTCAGGCCACTTTCTGGCATTTTTTTCCCAGTGATCAGAAAGAATCGATTTATCCCAATAGCCCTCTTTCAGATATCTTTCAATTTCTGCCGCATCATAACGTACAGGTTTCATATTAACGCACCTCTTTCCTCATGGGGAACACGTTGTTGTTTTAAAACCCGAGTTCTGACCATCGACCCTGAACCCGCTTGACCATATCCGAATCCAGGACGATGGGAATCGGTTTTTCCTTCCAATCATAAGGAATGGTGGCATCGAGAAGGAGCCTGCCGGTGATCCACCTCTGATCAATGGGAAGAGACGGGTCCAGGGGGGTAGAGCGCCCCCTTTTAATGACCTGAGATCTGTTGGGCTGAAACCGGAAGGCCAGGGCATACATGACCCGGGGGATATCCCAGGGATCGATGTCATCATCGACCACGATGACGGTCTTGAGACCGTAGGCCCCCATCTCTGTAGAAATGGCCGCCGTCAGGACCTGGTCGGCATGCCCCGGATACATCTGTTTCACGGAAATGATGGCCAGAAAGCGTCCCGCCGCTTCCGGAGGACAATAAACCGCTTTGAGACCTGGGATTTTCATATCCACAAGCTGCTGCCAGAGGGAAGCTCCATAGGCCAGGGCTAAGCCCATGTGTGTGTCAGTCACGGCCCGGCCCACGGTGGTGGACATGAAGATGGGATTGTTCCGGTGGGTGATGCAATTGACCTTGATAAAATTTCTGGGATCGGTGCCGACGCCGGAATAATAACCGGTATATTCCCCAAAGGGACCTTCCGGCATAAAGGCCTCGGCATCCACCTCGCCCTCAACAACAATCTCGGCCGTGGCCGGAACGATCAGGTCATTGGTCTCGCACTGGACCACCTCGATGGGCTCGTTCCTGATGGAGCCGGCCAGATCGTATTCAGACACAAAAGCGGAGAGTCTGGCCCCACCCATGATGAACAAAAGAGGATCGCAGCCCACGACCACCGCTACGGGCATGGGTTTTTTCATGGCCTGGTATTTTTTGAGCATGATATCGGAATGTTTCCCTTTGATGAACTGGGTGCCCAGGAGGTTTTTCCCCAGCAACTGAAGCCGGTAGGTCCCCACGTTGACCCAACCGGAGTCCGGGTCTTTGGTGACCACAAAATGGGCCGTGCCGAAGTACCGGCCGCCGTCCCGGGGATAAAACTTAGGCGCCGGAAATTTGAAGAGGTCTACGGCATCGCCGGTCATCTTGTTCTCTTTACAGGGGCCGGAATTCACAAGTTTCGGCGGGATCCCTTTTTTGCCTTTCTCAACCCACTGTTCCATGAGCTGGATCAGGGAGGAGTCCGGAGGCATGCCCATGATAATGGAGAGCCTTTCCGTAGTAGTACAGGTGCTCATCAAGAGGGGTGAACTATAACCCTTCACATTCTCAAAAAGCAGGGCCGGCCCCTTGTTTTCTTCATTCAGCTTGGCGATATGGGAGGCTTCAAGGTCCCAATCCACTTCGGCTTTGATCCGGTGTAAAATCCCTCTTTCCTCACACTTGGCGATAAATTCTCTCAGGTCTTTCATTTTAATAGCCTCCTTAATTAAAAAATATTAGTTTTGGGTTCTGTAATAATTTTTTTTTACCAGCCATATTGAACAGGCACTGAACAGGTCCTGGATCTGATGATTTAAAGAGAAATCTATATGATTTCTGAATGATTCATTTTACCCATTTTGTCAATTTCATAATTTTTATGGGATTCATAAGGAATAGTTATGGATGGGTTGTTTATTGAAGATAATGTTTGGGGATCAGGGGTCGGGGGGCAGGGGAAAATCATATACCTTCCGCTGTCCTCCGAACTTGAAACTTGCATCTTGAAATATTTTTTGTGTTACCACGGAAGAGGAAAACGTGTTTCTCCGAACTCCGAACTTCCTTTTGGTTTTAAACCCTCATACCCCAGAAAGCATCACGGTTTTTTACCGGCCCCCGGCCCCCGATCCCGGCCCCCTGACCTTTCAGCGGGAGGGGACAGCCATCCTGTTAATCAAACACTCTATATTCTGAAGGGGGGATCCTTCCAAAGATAAGCCTTTCAGGAGTTCGAGAAAGGCTTGGGCCGGCGTTGAGAGATGCTGGGTTCTCAAATAGGCGAGGTTGACATCCGAGTGAATTTGGCAGTCTTTTATGGGAACGGTGACCAGTTTCCCTTCTTCAAGTTCTTTTAATATTCCTGATTTAACCAGAAAAGAGATCCCCGCCCCACGAATGACCAGTTGTTTGATGAAGTCGGTATTGGTTGTTTCCATGGAAATATTGGGGACAATGCCCTTTTGGGCCAAGGCTTCGTCTAAGGCTTTCCTGGTGCCGGAGCCTCTCTCCTTTATGATGATCGGTTCCTCGGCGATTTCGGCTAACGTCACGGATTTCTTTTTGGCGAGGGCATGATCCGGAGGCATGAGAACTAAGATATCCTCCCGGCAGAAGGGGACATAACAGATCTGGGGATTGTCTTCAATTTTGGCGATGATGGCAATCTCGTTTTGAAAATCCAGGAGGCTGTTGGCCATTTCGAGAGAACTGCCTTCATTGAGATGGATCTTGATATGAGGGTAAGACTGTCTGAATCTGGTGATAAAAATAGGCATGTAGGTCCGGGCATAGGTTTTGGTGGTTCCCAATTTCAATACGCCGGTCTTTAAGGCCCGCATATCCTCGATGATATCTTCAATTTCTTTCTCATATTCAAAAATTTTATTGGCATATTGATATAGTTTTTTCCCTTCATCGGTTAGATAAATCCTGCGCCCCTTTTTTTTGAACAGCCGGAGATTGCATGAATCTTCGAAGGCCTTCACCTGGGCCGTGACCGCCGGTTGGGTGATGAAAAGCTTTTTGGCGGCAACCGTGCAACTCTGATATTTGGCTGCCTGGTAGAAGATCCTAAGCTGGTTAAAATTGATCATGCCAGTCACCTCAGGAGAATTTCTGGAGTCAAGGGATGATCCGGGAAAGGAGAGGCGGCAATTGACCGAGGTTGTCTATCTCGAGATCGGCCGGGAATCGGGCCATGTCTTCAGGTGAATCCTCCCCTCCACGAAGGTAAACGGCCAACATACCGGCGGCCCGGGCTGCCTGGACGTCATTTCTGGAATCCCCGATAAATACGATCTGCGCCGGAACGACCTGGAGCGTTTCGGCGGCTTTGATCAGTCCCTCGGGGTGGGGCTTGATGTGTTTTATGTCATTACGGGATATGACCACCTCTATTCGACCCGACAGATCCATGCGGTCCATGGCCGTTTGGAGGCTTGCCTTACCTATATTGCTGACTATGCCCATCCGGAATCCCTGCTTTCCGAGCATTTCAAGACCATCCAGCGTATCAGGATAAAGATTCCAGCGGGACAAGGCGTCGGCGTCGTATCGGTCGTAAATGGTGTTTATAATGGCCAAAGCCGGGGGAGCTTCGTCCTGGACTTGCCCCTTCAGGGTAAGATCAAAAGTATGGTTGTAAATATGGGCATAACCTGGATTAGATCCGTACCACTCCTTTTTGAAACCGGCCTTGATAAGTGCCGATAAACATTCATTGACTGCGGGTATCAGTTGCCACTGAAAATTTACCAGAGTTCCTTCGAAATCGAAAAAAATTTCTCTTACCCGCAGGATTTTTTTATTAATGTCCAGATCGGACTTCTTTAGACCGTTCATAGTGGTTATCTCCATTGAGACCCTATCATAGAAAGATAGGGACCTGGTGTCAAGAAAAAGAAGGAATTCTCTCTAAACCCTCATGCCCCTTGGGGGGCGCCACGAAGCCTGAAATTGGGTTTCAACGAGTAAAGAGTGACTATTGAAGATTTTAAGATAGAGATAGGGAAAGGGGAACGGAGGTATTCCCTGCCGTTCCCCTGGTTTTCCGGGAGGGTCAAAAATTAAGGTAACTTATTTGAAAACGGGTTTACCTAAAGGCAATACGGGCCTTTGGAAATGCTCGGCCAATAGTATGCCCCCGGCAGAATAGATGCAGAATAAACCGAATAGTAATTCCAAGTAGCCAGCGAGATGGCCCAATCCGGAAATGATGTATCCATTGGGACCGATAGGGGCCCCCTGGTAAGAATAAATGCCCTCAAGCAGAAAAACCACACCAACCTCAGCGATTCCCAGCATCAAAAACCAGCTCATCCGCCCGAAGCCGATGGCAAAGATCTCGGTGATAATAAACAGTGTAATCCAAAAGAACGCCATAATCTGAGGGGTGAAGGCCCCGGGCGCGGGTGCGGCAAAAATCTGGATCCATAAGGTAAAGGCCGCTCCCAGGGTAATGGTCGTTCCAAAAAGGCCGCAAATGGTGCCTAACAGGATTTCCCCTCTTTTAAAGGCGATGATTCCGCCAATCAGTTGTGGGAGAAAGCAGGAGATAAGCACCCCCACCATAAGAGGAGCGGAACTGGCCGGAATAAAGCCGGCACGAAATCCCCCTAAGCAGGCAATTAACACAGCCACGGACAAAATGGCAAACGGTGCGGCGTTGGCCCATCCTTGATTCTGTTCTTGTGACATTTTCTTCCTCCTTTTTTGTATCCGTTTAGGTTTTTGAAATGATTTCACTCTGATAAATTTATCACCACAGAGACTCAGAGAATACAAAGAATTCCAATTTTACTTTGGCGGGAAATACCGCCAAAGTAAAACTATCCTATCGCTTCGCGAATAGGAGGTTTTCAGAGTGCCACAGGCCGGGCTGTTCCTGAAATCGGCATCTTCCGATTTCAGGAAAAAGAAAACCCTCTGTGCTCTCTGTGTCTCTGTGGTGAATAATGGTTTTCATAAAGCTAAAAGGTTACCATCGCGAAGTCACTTTATCCTGACCCCGGTTATGAGTTGATTGATAACCCGATCCATAGCGTCCTTCTTTTTCTCAATTTTAGGTTTAATCTCTTTCTTAGACCAGACCGACTCGGGTCTGACTTGAAGAATGATGACATTTTCAGGAAAAGCCAGGTCGGCATCTATGGCAAATTCGATGTCGTAGGGTTTGCCATAATACCGGTCAATGGCCTTTGAAATCCGGCAAATTTCTTTGAGTTCCTCTTTGTCAATGCAGAGCCGGATACGGGCCTCCTCGGGAACATTTACCGTTTTAATCGTACTCCCCGTTTCTTCATAAACGCACTGCACCTCCTTTTCTCCCATTTTTGATCGAATGGGGTCTAAAGTGACTTTGTCCACCAGAAAATTGTCGGGAGTGACCAGGCCGCTTACGACAGCCTCGCCCAGCCCATAACTGGCATCAACCGAAATCTTGGAGCGGTCGCCGTTCAAGGGATTCAAGGTGAAGACAATGCCGGACACCCTGGAGTTGACCATCTTAGGAACGCCCACACCGATATTGAGGATAAAACCCAGGCCTTTGTTCATACGGTAAGTAATGGCTTCAACAAAATAGGCACTGGCCCAGGTTTTTTTGACATATTTAAGGAGATCCTCCGGCCCTCGAATATTCAGGAAGGTTTCCATCTGCCCGGGCATGGAAATGGCGCCGCTCGATCTGGTAGCCACAGGGACGTTTTCAACCCCGGACAGGTCGCACAACTTCTGATATTCTCGAAACAGTTCATCGGTGATGCTGGATGGAACGGAGGCCTTCTCAATAAGGTTCACCGCAAAGGCACTGGCCTTGAGGCTGTTTTCATAATGGACCTGGCCAAGATCTTTTAAATAGTTTTCCAATTCGGCTTTGATACCCGCACTGGTAAGAAAAAGATCATTGGCATAAATGGTCAGGGCGAACCCGGGGCTGGTTCGAATGCCGGCCTTGATCATCTCGCCTAAATTGGCATTTTTCTTTCCAACCAGATTGAACTCCTTCCCTTCCAATTCTTCATACCAAAGGATAATGCGTTTTTCCTTTTCCATCATAGTGACTTCCCCCAAAAATCTACGTGAGCTTTGTGATCAGCGGTTAAAATGACTTGTTCCCGGCGATCATTAAACACTCTAACTCCCGGCTCCGGGATTCCAGAATTTCATATAGTTTTAGTTAAGCTCTTTTAAGTACTTTCACTACGCCACTATCACCATCGATTCGAATCAAATCCCCGGTCTTGATGAAGGAGGTGGCCCGCCCGGTTCCGACCACCGTTGGCAGGGCATATTCACGACAGATGATGGCCGCGTGACACATAGATCCGCCGACATCCGTGACCGCGCCCCTGATCTTGGTGAAGGCCGGAGCCCAACTGGGCGAGGTCGTCGTGGCCACCAGGATCTCCCCTTCCTGCAATTCGGCCAGCCCTTCAACGGAGCGGATAACCCGGGCCTGGCCTTCTACGACGCCGGAAGAACCAGGTGCCCCCAACAGTTCATCGGTTTCCCCTCCACCCGCAGCCGCTTCAACACCTTGGAGCCATTTTTTTAAGACGTCGGTGGTAATGCCCCACAACATGATCGAAAAGGGTTCGGTGACCACATCCGGGGGCACGCCCAGGGCAGGCGGCGGGGTCCATTGCTTGAATTTCTCCATAACCCCTTTACGCCAGGCGATCTCCCGGGGCCAGTAGGAAGGCCCTCGCGGTCTTATTCCGGTGGCCCAACTGGTCACATGATCCCAAAGGGCATCCCGTATCTCGCCTCGTTTCAGGTACCAGATATCTTCTTTATCCTCAATGAAACCGACGTCATGGAGAATGTCCGCTACTTGCCGCATCTTGTTCCAAAAAACGCTGTGGAACCAGTTCTCCACATAAAAAATATGGTTTTCGGCATAAGGGAATACCCGGCGGGCAATGGAAAGGGTCTGGTCGAAGGCCTCGCGGTCCTCATCGGTTTGAATCAGGCCCCGGTATTCTTCAACCAGCCTGTCCCGCTCCTCGACCAATCTTTCCGTAGGCCGGTCGATAACCTTTCCGGCCTTCAAGGCATTGATATGCATCCGGATGGCATCGAAAGGAATATCCAGGTTGTCGTTCCAGGAGGCATCATGGTGATACCAGCCCGTGCCGGTGGAGATATGGAACCAGGGATACCGCGCCTTTTCCAGCTCGGAAAGCCAGTACTTTCCCGGAGTCGTCTTCTCTAATTCTTTCATGCACCCGGCGGCATTCAGGGGCTTCAGGATAATCTGGTCCACATCGTTGTCAATGGCCAGTTTGGCCAGTTTGATGAGTTCGGCGTTCGGCCTCATGATCATGGCATCAATGCCCGAAACCATTTTGGTTACGGTCCCCATAGGGGTATTCGGAAAAATCTGGTCCACCGTATTGGTGAAGGTGAGAAAGGCGGCGTAGCAGAGATTGAGCATCTCAAAATGATATTGCCAACACTTAAAGCCCATGCCAATGAGGTGGTCATATTTGTTCATCAGATGATAACCGCTGCTGGTTCCCCTCTTTTCGAAGACCACCGATTCATCTTCTATCTCGGGAAGGGGCTGGAAGGAAACGGCTTCGAGCTCATTTAAAAGGCCCTTCATTCGGGCCTCCCACTCCACATAGAGCGTATCCCAGTTGTCATAATAGTATCCGGCCCGCTTCATGAAAATAGGTACCCGGGCCTCGATCTCTTTGGGATCGGCGATACCGATGGGAGTAATAAAGACATAACCATTGACGATCCTGTGCTCGATGCCTTTAGCCGGAGGAACCAGAAAGGTCCGCGTATTATTCTGGGAGAGGGCCAGAAACCAGGCTTCATCCCAGAGGAGGTCAAATGGTGGATGGGGTTCGGGGTAGTGCAGGCCGTCATAATACCAGAGCTGACTGCTTTCGTGTTCGGCCCGAAGGGGATCATCCAGGGAGAATTGATAATGGTAAGGATACATCCTCTCCCAACCCTCGGTCCCGGGGATCGTTTCCACATCATGAGGGTCCATAAATTTTGAAGCCATGTTGTTTTCCTCCTTTTCGGTAAAAAGGTTAACATTAATGGATTGACTTAAAGGCCATAAACCTAAAGCCTGTACCACCTCGGTTCTTCAAATCGTTCAGTCGTTCTCATAATACGGCTCTTAAAGTTGAGCACATAATTCAGACGAAGTTTTCTGGTAATTCTTTTAAAGTCTTCGTTGTCCAACATGCGACCGATATCGACGGGGCTCTTAAAGGTAAATTCCGTGACAATTTCACTGAACCCGCCAATCACCACATTCCATCCCCCGGTGACCTCCAGATAGTCGATCTTCTGCAGAGCGGGAAGGTGTTCATTAATGACAAAATCCGAATATTCCTTTTTCTTCCCCGGGATAAGATCATAGTATTGGTTGTATTTCCAAACCCCTTTTTGTATTTCATAGCCTTCATGTTTCACCCGGCCGGTAGGTTCAAGGATCTTACTCTGATAATTGATAACGTATTTTTTGAGTTCCAGGAGAGATTCTTTAAACGGCGTTCCCGCCATAACGCGGTAGAGTTCATCTAAAGAATTTGTTTTCCTGATGCCGACAATCCTGGGTCCAAAACCGACTTCCACATAGAACCCGCCAACGGCTGGAAGTCCCATCCGGTCACATTGCGGAATATAGTCGGCAATGAATTTTTCAAAGTCGTCCTCTTTGCCCGGAAAAATATCAAAATCTTGCGTGAATAGAATAGTCATGGTTCAGCCCTCCTTTTTGGATCAATCTTTGGGTTTATCTGCAAGCGTTTTCTTCCCTGCAATCCTAATAGATGCCGGGCCAATCTTTTATGCAAAGAAACTATAGGGTAAAGGTTCTTAAGAGCCGAGGTTCGGATTACACAATCTTGTATTAACTGCAATAGTAAGGCTATAAACAGTGATTCAGATATATGTTATCATTACAACCCTGAGAAAATAGAGGTGACGGGATTTGGTCATAAAACAGGGGAAAAGTTGCGCTAATTAACGAAATCCCTTCTTTGAAGGTATTGATGGGTTTTTTGGTGAGTGCGAGCGTCGGCAGGCCTTGGTCGGCAACGTTCACCGGACACACCAGGCAGGAAACGGGAACCGTTTTGTGGAATCTGTGAAGGATCACTCTCGTATTCTTCTCCTGCCGTCCTGTTCGACGCCATTAAATTTTCACGAACGCGTAGATTCCTTGGCTTTGTTTTTCTGAAGAAACAGGCCAAAGATTTGAAGCTCATTTTATATGCAATAAAACAGAAGGCTGGCCTGGTGTCAAATTGTTAATTTTTATAGTATTCATAATTTCAAGTTATAAATAAAGCCATGTCGTATTAGGAAACATAAGGGCGAATTCGGGAAAGGGAGGCATTGGAAGCGGGTTTCTATAGGGGGAATTTTTCTAAGGAAGGATGTTCGAAGAAGCCTTGACCTAAGCCAGACAGGAAAAAGATTCAGTGTGAAACTCGTTCAGGGCGGGTTGTTAAACCCGCCCTGAATAGGGTAAAACTACTTTTTCTCTTTCAATGCCTTCCAGATGCGTTCGGAGGTGAGCGGCATCTCGTTAATGCGCACACCGGTGGCATCATAGATGGCATTCAGGATGGCTGGAATAACGGGCATGATCCCTCCCTCGCCGACTTCCTTGGCGCCGTAAGGCCCATTGGGCTCTCCGCTCTCAATGATCAGGGAGGTTATGGGAGGCACATCCAGGGCCGTGGGGATTTTGTATTCACCCAGAGAGGCATTCAGAATTTGTCCCTTTTCGTTGAATTTTACCTCTTCGAACAGGCTTTCACCCAGTCCCATGGAGACCGAGCCCTCCATCTGCCCCTCGACCTGGGTCCGGTTGATGGCCAGGCCGCAGTCGTGGGCATCGGTGATTTTTTCCATGGTCACCTCACCAGTCTCCAGGTCCACCGACACCTCGGCCATCATGGCCGAGCAGCCATAGGCCGGGGAGGTCCCCACGGCCGCGCCCTTGAAGGAGCCCCCAAGCTTGGGGGGCTTGTATTTTCCGGTGCCCACAATGGTCCCTTTCTTCAGGTAGGCCAGACGGGCCGCCTCTTTGAAGGTCAGCGGACCTTCTGCCGGCGAATCGGTCCAGCCCCGATGCTCCTTCATATAGTTCACCCGAATGGCATCAAATTTGGGGGTTATCCCTTCAAAATGAATCAGGCCGTTACTAACCGATATCTCATTCAGGGGTACATTCAGGGTTTCGGATAAGACCTCCAGGACTTGCCTTTTAGCATCCTCGCCCGCTTCCTTGGTGGCATGACCGGTCATCAGGGTCTGGCGGCTGGAATAGGCTCCCAGGTCAACGGAATAATCCGTATCCCCCGAGGCCACCCGTACGTCCTCGAGACGGACCCCCAGGGCCTCGGCGGCGATCATGCCGAAGGCTGTGTCCGAGCCCTGGCCGATTTCGGCGCTGCCGGTCAGGACCTGCGCGGTCCCGCCGTCTTCGGAAAGCTTGATCACCACGGTGGCGTGGTAGGTGTCGGACCGGTAGATGGGATAACCGGCGCCGGAGACAAAGAAACCGCAGGCTATGCCAATGCCCTTGCCTTTCGGCAGTTTTCCCTTTTTCAGCTTCCAGTCCGATTGGTCCCGAATGGCCTCGATGCATTCCTTCATGCCCAGGCTGCTCATATTGAGCTCGTTGCAGGTGGTGTCGCCGGTTTCCATGATATTCTGCAAACGCATTTCCACCGGGTCGATCCCCAATTGCTCGGCGATAATATCCAATTGCTGTTCAAAGCCGGCCCGGGCGGCCACACCGCCATGCCCCCGTTGAGCGCCGCAGGCCGGGCGGTTGGTATAGACCCGGTATCCGTCGTATTTCATGTTAGGGAGTTTGTAAGGTCCGCCCAAAAGGGAACCGGCATAATAGACCGTGGCGATTCCGAAGCTGGAATAGGCCCCGCCTTCGAGATAGCAGGTGTTATGCAGGGCCATCAATGTCCCGTCTTTCTTGACGCCGGTTTTGAAGGTATGAAAAAACTGGTGGCGTCCCCGGCTGTGAAGAAAGACCTGTTCCCTGGAGAAATGCATCTTCACCGGCCGCTGGGTCTTCATGGACAAGAAGCAACCGACCAGTTCCATGGTGGAGGCCGAGGCCTTGGGGCCGAAGCCGCCGCCTACATAGGATTTGACCACCCGAACCCTGCCGACCGGGATTTTCAAGACCATGGCCACGGTGCGTTGCACGTAGTGGGGGACCTGGGTGGAGCTGTAGAGGGTCAGAAAGCCCTGGTGATCAAAAACGGCCACGCAATTGTTGGGTTCCATAAAGGCGGCATCCTGACGTTTGTTGACGAATTTATGTTCATGGATCAGGTCGCACTGGGCAAAAGCCGCTTCGACGTCGCCGAATTCCTGATGGACTTCACCGCAGAGATTGCGCGGATAGGCCTCATGAATCAAGGGTGCTCCTTCGGCCACGGCCTCGAAAGGATCAAAGACGGTCGGGAGTTCTTCATAGTCGACCTTGATCAATTCCACGGCCTCCTGGGCCGTTTCCCTGTCGACGGCGGCCACGGCGGCCACTTCATCCCCCACATATCGGACCTTGTCTACAGCCAGGATGGTTTCATCATACCGGGCCGGTGAGACGCCGTAAGGGATGATCTCCAGGTCCCTGGCCGTCACCACCGCCTTGACACCCGGAAGCTTTCGGGCTTTGGAGAGGTCGATATTTTTTATGCGGGCGTGGGCCAGGGGGCTTTGCAGGATGGCCCCGTATAGGAGGTTTGAAAACTGGAGGTCATCGGTGTACAAGGCCTGTCCGGTAGCTTTGGCCGGGGCGTCCAATCTCGGGGCTCGAGTATTGATAACGTTGTAGGTACTCATAGTGATTCCCTTTCTATCAACCCATATAGATTTCAAAGTTATTCATCATAGCGAAATGTTTCTGATAATAGGTGACGAGATTAAGGTTTTTTCACATCACCCGTCACACATCCCTCGTCACTTTTGGGTCACCGATTCAATAGCGTCAACAATTTTTTGGTAACCCGTGCAACGGCATAAATTACCGCTGATGGCCTCTCGAATCTCAGGTCCCGTAGGAGAAGGATTTTTGTCCAGCAGGGCCTTGGCCGAGAGGATCATGCCGGGACTGCAAAAACCGCATTGAATGCCCCCCTGGTCTACAAATGCCTGTTGAATGGGATGGAGTTTTCCATCTTCGGCTAACCCTTCAATGGTCTGTATTGCACGACCTTCGGCTTCCACGGCCAGGACCAGGCAGGAATTGACCGGTTGTCCGTCCATTAGCACCGTGCAGGAGCCGCAGTCTCCAACGGAGCAGCCTTGTTTGGTCCCGGTGAGCTTTAAATTTTCCCGGAGCACCTGGGTCAAGGTCCGGTTTACCGGGATGACCAGATCATATTCCTGGTTATTGATATTAAGAGTAATCATTTTTTTCATAATCGGTCTCCTTGTCGGGGCGACCGGCTGGTCGCCCTTATGAAATTAGAGTCGGTCGCCCTTGGGCAATTATAGACAGGCCGTCCCTGCCTCCCCTTCCTGCAATAGGAGTAGGGGCGACCAGCAGGTCGCCCCTACAGCAGGTCGCCCCTACGGTCTCATCGCCTGAGCATAGGCTGCTTTTAAAGTCCGCAAGGTCAAAACTTCCACCATCTCCCGCCGGTATTCCGCTGATCCCCGATGATCGGTAATGGGTCTGGCATCTTTGGCCGCAGCCCCGGCAGCTTCTTTAAAGACCGGGTCTTTTTCGTCTTTGGGTTTGACACCCTTCAGGACCTTGGCTGCCGAAGGGGAGAGAAGGGGGGTCGGTCCTACCGCACCGAGGGCCACCCGGGCCTGCTCAATGGAACCATCCGGCCCCAGGGCCAGGAAAGAGGCCACATTGACCAGAGATATTTCCAGGGCCTTTCGGCTTCCTAATTTGATATAGGCCCCGGAAGAGGGTCCCTCAAAATAAGGAATGAAGATTTGACTCAGGATCTCATCCGGTTGTATGGCCGTTTGCCCCGGCCCCAGGATGAAATCTTCCAGAGGCACTGTGCGTTCCCCTTTGGGGCTTTTCAGGATAAGGCTGGCCCCCAGAACCAATAAAGGCGGGGCCAGGTCCGAAGCCGGTCGGGCGGTCACCAGATTCCCACCCACCGTGGCCCGATTGCGGATCAATGGGGATCCTAATCTCCCAGCCCCCTGGGACAAGACCAGCCCTTTTCCCTGGATCAGCTTGGAGCCGGCTAAATAGGCCGCGGTGCTTAAAGGGCCGATGGAAATACCTTTCCCCTTTTGATCGGAAGCCTCGGTAAGGCCATCGATTTTATTCAGGCTGATAATCTGTTCCGGGGCAAGGAGCTTTTTTTTCAGATTGACCAGAAGATCGGTCCCGCCGGCCAAAACCTTAGCCTTTGCCCCGTAGTGACCCAGGAGGGAACAGGCTTCATCGATGGTTGTGGGGGCATGATAATTAAATTTCGGTAAAAGCATTTATTCCTCCTAAAAAAAGATGTTGGGGCGACCGGCTGGTCGCCTTAGGAAATTATAGGCTAATCGCCCTTTCTTTAATAAACCTTGTCAATTGAGAAATCGGTCAGGATATCCTGCTTTGTGTCTTGATGGCTAAAATAGTATTACGACCCTTCCGGCTGCCCTGACTTTACTTCCACCTCTATGCCTAACTTGGCCGCCCAGGTCTGCAAAAGCAAGGCATTAGTCCTGGCTTGTTTCAGCCGGCGCTTCTGGATTTCCTCTTCATTATAAATATCCGGACGGTTATATCCCGAACAACAGAAATAGTGCCACTCTTTGTACCCCCCGAAAGGGGTTTCGTCCAGGGGACGATTACCGGCCTTTATCCCTCGGGCAATTTGCCGATCTACCGGCACCACAACATGATAGCCCAGGCCGTTCGGGTCTATTCCGATATAACCTTCATTGCCGGATTCTTCATCCAAGGTGGCCCGGAGGATATCATTGGAGTCAATTATCAAACGCATTAAGTATCGTTTTATTGTCGTTCTATATAGTGAACTTATTATTTCTATATAGAACAAAGAGGCTGAAGTGTCAAGAAAAAATTTTACCGGGATGCGGGGGAGCGCCACGAATCATAAAAATAGGTCCAAGGTCCAGGGTTCAAGGTTTTTCACTTGTAACTTGAAACTTGCAACCATCTGTCATCCCGCATCAAGTATCCAATAGCCAGTATCCGGCTTTATCCCCCGAAGGCCGGGTGGATCAGTTCCAGGACGTCTCCCTCTTTCAGATAGGTGGCCTCATAATCTTTCTGATGAATATAGCGGTGGTTTAATTCCACGATCATATGAACATCGTATTCCTGATTATCGGCAATAATCTGGGCTATGGAACTGGGTTCCGGGATTTCTTCTTTAAAGCCATTAATGATAACCCACATGTCAGTCCAAAAATAAAGTTACAAGTTGCAAGATGCAAGTTTCAAGTATCAAAAACCTTAAAATGGCTATGGGCGATAGGCGACGAAAAATAGGTCAGGCATCTTGCCTGACTATAGGTTGAAATCAAAAAATAGTCAGCCGAGACGACTGATCAATTTCATATTCCTTTTGCCCAATTTATACTTTTGTAAGGACTTCATTAATAATGGTCCATCCTTAATAAGGATTTTCTGGATCGAATTCATTCTTTCTCCCCTGTCCACCGTTTAAAAAAGGGGGACTCAAGATCAAAAAGGTCTAAAATTTTTCCGATACTGTGGTCGATAATGTCCTCAAGGGTTTTGGGATGGTGATAAAAAGCCGGGACCGGGGGGAAGAGAATCGCTCCCATCCGGGTCAAACGGAGCATCAATTCCAGATGACCATAATGAAGCGGCGTCTCGCGAAGGGCCACCACGAGTTTCCGTCGTTCCTTAAGGGTGACATCAGCCGCCCGGATCAGGATGTTGACATTAAAAGAGTTGGCCAGTGCCGAAAGGGTCTTGATCGAACAGGGCAGGATGATCATGCCCAGGGTTTTGTTGAAGGAGCCGCTGGAAACCGGGGCGGCGATGTCCTCCAGATCATAGCAGACCGTGGCCAATTCTTTGACCTGGTCTACCGAATAGGCGGTTTCCAACTGAATGGTCTTTTCGGCTGCGCGACTTACGATCAGATAGGACTCGATGTGCATCATTTTGAGGATTTCCAGCAGACGGATGCCGTATATAGCCCCCGAGGCCCCGGAGATGCCGACGATCATTCCTTTTTTATTCATAAGATTTATCCGATCTCATAAGAGTTGATTTACCTTATCGATTATTTTCTGGGTCAATTTTTCCGTCAGTCCCATGATTACCTTAATCTCTTCGGTCTTTAAATTATCCCAATGGATTCCGGCAGTCACGACGGTATTTTTTTTAAAAACCGCCGATAAGGTTTCCGATACACCTTTGACTGTCTGATCTTCTTTGTGCCCGAGGACTGTCAGGACCGAAGAAGTGGCGCTGGTCTTTTTTTTATCTTTCAGGCTGGGGCGGGGCAAGGCCAGGGCCACGGCCCCGATGTGGGGATGGGTCCCGCCCCAGATGGAAGCCAGCAGATCGTTCCCGATCAGGATAACCCAGGCTTGTAAATGGAAACGGCCTTCTTTGACGGATGTTGAAAAGGTTTTCATTAATTAATGACTTTATGGACCGCCTGAACCACGGCCTGGGCAAAGGCCGGATCATTGAGATAGGCATCAACCGTCTCGATGCTGATTTCAGGCCGGCACATTTTTTTCAAAGTTTCAGTAAAAACCGCATCCTCTTTGGGATCGTAGGCCGGGCCGCCGGGTGCATCGGCCGTGGACCAGCCCCTGGTGGGGATCAAAAAAACAACCGGTCCCTTGGCCCGATTAAGTTTTTGGGCCATCACCTCGGCCACCTGTTTTAATTCCGAGGTACTCAGCCGCAGCCAGGTGCGGTCCTTATCCAGGTCATATTTGCGACGCTCCTGGTATTCGGCCTTGTAATTCTTCCGATTGGGGCTCATGAAATTAACGCCGCTGGGGGCGATGATTTGCGGGATACCGATTCTCCCTGCCGCTTCTAATCGATGAGGGCCGGCCGAACGCATCCCCCCAAAAATTTCTTCTCCCACCCCGCCCGGGGCCAGGTCGACCAGGCCGTCAAAAAAGCCCTGGGCGATCATCTCTTCCATGGCCCGGTCACCGATCCCGGCGGCATGGAAACCGATCACCTGAAACCCCGACTGGAATAACTGCTCCTGGACCTGATGGGCCAATGTATCACAAGGACCGAACATGGACAAGGCAATTTGTTTTTGCCCGGGTCCCTTGGCCATTTCCGGGGAGAAGAGCGGTTCCTGGGCCATGGCGCAGATGGAGCGGGCTGCCCGATTGAGCACATTGCACAGATGGGGGCTCAAGCCCGAGAGTTCTATGACCGTATGGAATAAGGTGATATCGCCGGTGCCGATATAGCGGGTGGAAAGACCGGGCAGGGCGGCGGAGGAAGAGACCATCAGCTTGGGAACCCCGAAGGGCAGGGTGCGCATGATGTTGGTGGCGATCATGGAAAGGGTGGCCCCGCCCAATCCGACGATGCCGGCCAATCGGCCCTCCTGCCACATCTCCCCGGCAATTTTAACGGCTCCCTGGGTCATTGTTTTGGTGATAAAGGTGCGGTCCCTGGATTCACGGATGGCCTCAATGGAAGCCCCCCCTTCCCGGGCTATCCGGTCCGGAAGGATGTCCCCAGCTTCTTTGGCCGGTGCACCCATGGATAGATCCATGGACAGGGCCGGACAGCCCAAGGCTCGAATCCGGTCGCGGAGATAAAAGGTTTCCTGGGATTTGGTGTCCAGGGTGGCGATGATCAGAATGGATTTGGGCATAAGGTTCCTTTTAGGCGCAAAGCGCAAGGCGCAAGGCAAAAGGCTTAAGGTGCACGGTTCAAGGTACAAGGTTTAAGAGGTCTTTACCTTGAGCCTTGTGTCTTGAGCCTTAAGCCTATTTATTTTCCGCTTTCACCTTTTCTTCCAACTGGGACTTCAATACCTTCTTGTCGATCTTTCCCGAATCCCCGACCGTGGGCAGGGCAGAGACTAATTCCAACCGTTCCGGGAGCTTATAGGCTGAAATTTTTCTTTCTTTCAGGAAAGAAATCATCTCTTCGAAGGCGAAGGTCTGGCCGGATTTGGGAACAACATAGGCACAGGCCCTTTCCCCCATTTCCCGGTCCGGGTAGCCGATGATGGCCACACTGGAAACTTTGGGATGGCCGTTGAGCAGGCCTTCGATCTCTGCCGGGTAGATATTCTGTCCACCACGGATGATCATGTCCTTGGCCCTTCCTAAGATCCAGAGGCAGCCCTGGTCAAATTTGACAATATCCCCGGTAGTGGTCCAGCCGTCTTTATCGAAGACGGTGGCCGTTAATTCCGGGTCACGGTAATAGCCGGCCGGGGCATGGGGCCCCCGGAACCAGAGGATTCCGGGTTCTCCTTCGGGGACCGGTTTTCCTTGTTCATCTTTAAGAATGACCTTGTTGCCCGGGAGCATCCGGCCCACGGTTCGCCGTCTCAGATCTTTGGGGTCATCTACCGAACAGCCGGATACGGACCCGACGTCCTGGGTGCCCAGGTCGCTGGTAATGGCCGCTCCAAAGGCCATTTCGGCCTCTTCAGCCACCTGGGGCGGCAAGTATCCCCCTGCTGAACGGATAAATCGCAGCGAGCTTAAGTCATACTTGGAAGTATCGGCTTCGAGCATCCGCACCAGGTGGGTAGGTACCACTCCAATGGCCGTGGCTTTTTCTTTTTCAATCAAGGCCAGGGCGTCTTCCGGATTGAATTCTTCCAGCATGACGGTTTTGGCTCCCGCCAGGGGGGCGGCAAAATAGGTCAAGGTTCCGGCCGCTCCACCGGCATGAGGAGCAATGGCCATGGTTATATCGTCTTTGGTGAGTTTCCAGATATCGACCCGGCCTTTGGAGGTGCAGACCCGGGAAGCGATCGGCCATTCAACCAGTTTCGGCAAACCGGTTGTGCCGGTCGTACTGGTCAGCAAGCCCACCTCCCCTTTAGGATCATGGCGACGGCTTTTCAACAGTTCCTCATCGATCGGCTGGGAAAGGGATTCCTCCGCTAATTTAACCAGAGAATAGGTGCCGGACGGGGCTTCCGGGGGCACCGTTTCCTCAAAGAGAAAGATGTGTTTCAGGAAGGGAAATCGGGCCTGTAATCCTTTGTACATCTCCAGATAGTTAAAGTTCCGATAGATATAGCAAATGATGACGGCTTCGGCCTGGGTCCGTTCGACAAAGTATTCCAACTCTCTTTCCCGAAGATAGGGATAGACCGTCAGAGAGATCAGCCCGGCCCTCTCACTGGCAATCCGGGCCAGAAAGCCATAGACGCTATTTGGAGATTGGATAATGATCCGGGTGTCTTTGGGAATGCCCATTTTGACAAAGGTTTGGGCAATCCCGTCGGTAAGCCGTTTGGCTTGGGCCCAGGTCAAACGGTATTTGGAATCGACCAGGGCCTCACGATCCCCTATTTCGCGGGCATTTCGATCATAAAAATCGTAAAAGGTCTCATTGGTCCAATACCCATTACGGGTAAACTCATCAACCATTTCCTGGGTATAGCGTATGGGTTTCA
>CAZVHO010000076.1:23409-24832 GCA_964627515.1 uncultured Thermodesulfobacteriota bacterium
CCCAACTCCGTCCACCGGGCCTGGACTCTTTTGACCATCTCGGGATCCAAGACGATGGGAATCGGTTTATCCTTCCAATCATAGGGGATGGTCGCATCAAGAAGAAGTCTTCCGGTGATCCACCTCTGGTCAAGGGGAAGAGACGGATCAAGGGGTGTGGACCTTCCCCGTTTGATGACTTGAGACCGGTTCGGCTGGAACCGGAAGCTTAAGGCATACATGACCCGGGGAATATCCCAGGGATCGATATCGTCATCGACGACGATCACGGTTTTCAGGCCATAGGCGCCCATTTCCGTTGAAATGGCGGCGGTCAGGACCTGATCGGCATGGCCGGGGTACATCTGCTTAAGGGAAATGATGGCCAGAAATCTCCCCGACCCTTCAGGCGGGCAGTAGACGGCCTTCAATCCCGGTATCCGCATGGCCACCAATTGCTGCCACAAGGTCGCCCCATAGCTTAAGGCCATGGTCATGTGGGTATCGGTCACGGCCCGGCCCACGGTGGTGGACACAAAGATGGGGTTGTTCCGATGGGTCACACAATTGACCTTGATAAAATTCCTTGGGTCGGTGCCGACGCCGGAATAATAGCCGGTATATTCTCCGAAAGGACCTTCGGGCATAAAGGCCTCGGCATCCACTTCGCCTTCGACGACGATCTCGGCCGTGGCCGGTACGGGCAAGTCATTGGTTTCCGCCTTGACGACCTCGATGGCTTGGCCTCGAATCGCGCCGGCCAGATCATATTCGGATTCAAAGGCCGATAAGCGGGCCGCGCCCATGAGGAACAACAAGGGGTCACAGCCGACTACCACGGCCACCGGCATGGGTTTTTTCATGGCCTGATATTTTTTGAGCATGATATCGGCATGCTTGCCTTTGATAAACTGGGTCCCGAGATGATTCTTGTCGAGGAGCTGCAACCGATAGGTGCCGAGATTGACCCAACCCGTATCCGGGTCTTTGGTCACGACGAAATGGGCCGTGCCGAAAAAGCGCCCCCCGTCCTTGGGGAAGAATTTGGGCACGGGAAATTTAAAAAGATCGATGTCATCGCCCTTGAGGATGTTTTCTTTGCAGGGGCCGCTGTCCACCCATTTGGGCGGGATCCGGGTCTCCCCCTTATTGACCCAGACCCGCATCAAATCCACCAGGGTGGATTCCCTGGGTTCGCCCATGATCAGGGCCAGGCGCTGGGTGGTGGTAAAAATGCTGGTCATCAAGGGTGTTTGGTAGCCTTTGATATTTTCAAAAAGGAGGGCCGGCCCGCTTTTTTCCTCGTTCAGCTTGGCGATATGGGACAACTCCAGGTCCCAGTCCACCTCGGGTTTGATACGTTTCAACATCCCTTCCTTTTCAGCCATCACAATAAAATCACGTAAATCTTTCATGGTTCTTTTCTCCTTTTTAAGATACTATA
>CAZVHO010000077.1:0-24525 GCA_964627515.1 uncultured Thermodesulfobacteriota bacterium
TTGCTTTCCGTGGCCTATCCCTTATATTGGATCTCTATCTTATTATTGATCGGGGTGTTGATCTTCGGCCGTTCGATTTCCGGTTCCCAGCGCTGGTTGACCGTGGCTTCTTTTTCCTTCCAACCTTCGGAGCTGGTCAAGATTTCATTAATCCTGGCCCTGGCCAAATTTTTTTTCAATAATGAAATCAATCACCGCTACCGGTTCGGAGACCTCTATCTCCCCTTTGGAATGGTCCTGTTGCCGGCCCTTTTGATCCTCAGACAACCGGATCTGGGAACGGCCCTGTTGTTATTATTGCTCAGCATCACCGTATTCCTTTTTTTAGGCGTGGAATGGAAGACCTTGTTTATCTCCATTGGAGGGGTTGTCCTGTCTCTGCCTTTATTCTGGTATTTCCTGAGAGATTATCAAAAAAAGAGGATCCTTATTTTTCTTCAACCCGAATCCGATCCTTTGGGGGCCGGCTATCACATCATCCAATCCAAAATCGCCGTCGGTTCAGGGGGGTTTTGGGGCAGGGGGTTTCTAAAGGGTACCCAGGGGCAGCTCCGTTTTCTGCCGGAACAGCATACCGATTTTGCCCTTTCGGTCCTGGCCGAGGAATGGGGGTTTGTCGGTTCCATGGTGGTGGTCACCCTTTTCCTGCTATTGGTTTTACAGGCCCTGAATGCCGCCCGCCAATCCAAGGACCGTTTTGCCATGGTCCTGGCCTTGGGGATCAGTGCCATTTTTTTCTGGCAAAGCCTGATCAATATGGGCATGGTGGTGGGCTTGGTGCCGGTAGTCGGGGTCCCCCTGCCCTTTATCAGCTATGGAGGCTCTTCGATTATTGCCAGCCTGATCGGGATCGGGATACTCTTAAACATCAACATGCGTCGCTTTATCATTCAGTCATGAAGGATTCATCCCCCCAGGTCCCTCTGATTCTGGCGCCGGCCGGCAATAAAGCCAGTTTCCTGGCCGCCCTGGCCGCCGGGGCCGAGGCTATTTATTGCGGTTTGAAGCAGCTTTCCGCCCGTATGGAGGCCAAAAATTTTACCCTGGAAGAACTGGCCGGGCTGACCGATCTGGCCCATGCCAAGGGTTCCCAGGTGTACGTTACCCTCAATAGCCTGATCAAACCCGATGAGCTCAGCCAGGCCGGAAAATTTATTGATGATCTTAACCGCCTGGTCCATCCCGATGCCCTGATCATCCAGGATCTGGCCTCGATAGAACTGGCCCGGCAAGCCGGCTATTCCGGTGAGCTGCACCTCTCCACCCTGGCCAATATCAGCTTCGGGGCCGCCTTGCCCCTGATCAGCCGTATTCCCGGTGTCAGCCGGGTCATTCTCCCCCGGGAACTGACTATCGATGAAATCAAACAGGTGGCCGGCCAATGCCCGGCCGGACTCGCCATAGAGGTATTTATTCACGGGGCCTTGTGTTACGGGGTGTCCGGCCGGTGTTATTGGAGCAGTTTTTTGGGCGGGAAAAGCGGCCTGAGGGGAAGATGTGTCCAGCCCTGCCGGCGTCTCTACCGACAGAACGGCCCGGCCCAACGGGTTTTTTCCTGCCAGGATCTCAGCCTGGATGTGCTGGTTAAGCCCCTTCTGGGGATCCCGGCCATCAAGGTCTGGAAGATCGAGGGACGTAAAAAAGGCCCCCATTATGTCTATTATCTGGTCCTGGCCTATAAAATGTTCCGGGATCATCACCAGGATCCAAAGCTTCGCAAAGAAGCCCTATCCCTTTTGACCAGGGCACTGGGCCGGACCGGAACCCATTACCGGATCCTTTCCCAGCGGCCCCAAAACCCCATTCAACTGGATCAACAGACCGGGTCCGGACTCTTACTGGGTCCGGTATCCGGGGAAGGTAAAAATACCTATATTGCGCCCCGGCAGGATCTGCTGCCCGGAGATGTCTTGCGGATCGGCTATGAAGACGAACCCGGCCATGGTCTTATCAAGATCAACCGTCCGGTTTCAGCCGGCAGCCGGTTTTCTCTGAATTTAAGCACCAGACCCGGGCCGCGAAAAGGGGCACTGGTCTTCCTGACCGATCGCCGGGAACCGGATCTGGTGGAAAAAATCGCCCGGTTAGAATCCGAGATCAAACCCTCGGGCCGGTCCGCTCAAAGGACCTCCGGGTTTCAGGCCATCCTTCCCCGGAAGGCCCTGTCCAGAATAAAGGCCCTTGACCAGCAGGTTTTCCGGCTGATCCCGAAACAGACCAGGGGCAGTGAAGAAATCGGGGCCTGGCTTTCTCCGGAGACCGTTAAGGCCGGTTCGGCCAACCGCCATATCTGGTGGTGGCTTTCTCCGGTCCTTTGGCCGGAAGAGGAAAGCCGCTTCCGATCCTTAATCGAAGGCCTTCTGCAACAGGGCTTTCGCCGCTTTGTCTTGAACGCCCCCTGGCAAATCGCCTTTTTCCAAAATCCCAAAACCCTTGCCCTGTGGGCCGGTCCATTTTGCAACCTGAGCAATCCCCTGGCCATAAACCAGGTCAAAGGATATGGCTTTTCCGGGGCCATAGTCAGCCCGGAGTTAGGGGAGACAGATTACCTAAGCCTCCCTGAAAAAAGCCCCCTGCCTTTGGGGATCGTCCTATCCGGCAACTGGCCCTTGTGCCTTTCCCGAATCAATCCCGAGGGCCTGAGACCCAGGACCTTATTTCAAAGCCCAAGGGGAGAGATGGCCTGGGTGAGCCTAACGGATTCCAATTATTGGGTTTACCCCAACTGGAGGCTTAATTTAACACATTTTCGGAAAGACCTGGAAAGATCCGGCTACCAGCGTTTTATCCATCTGGAAGAACCGGTCCCTTCTTCCGTCTCCTTGAAAGACCGGCCGGGGAATTGGAACTGGAAGCTCGGTCTTTCATAACATTATTTTTTTATATCAATTTAGCTTTTTGAAAAACTGTTTTCACCGCAGAGCCGCAAAGAACGCAAAGGGGAAATAATTTTTCCTTTCTGTTGAGAGGACAGAAAGGAAAAAGCTTTCGCTACCCTTCTGCCGGCTTCCAAACGGAAGCCTTTGTTTTAGGTCGACGAAGTCGACCGCATAATTATTTGCCGGAGGCCAGGGCTGTTTTGTTCAATCCCGCCTCTCACGGGATTGAACAATAATAGTTCTCTCTGCGTTCTTCGTGTCTTTGCGGTGAACAAAAGCCATCCTTTCAAGCACCTAAAGTGTTACCAAAATTCGATGGAGGACGTTATATTCATGAACCCAACCCAGGAACTGACAATCCAGATTGATGCCCTTTTCAACGCCCAATCCGTGGCTATTGTGGGGCTCCCCCGGGGCATGAAAGCCGGGAAACTTTTCCTTATAGCCCTTCAGGACCAGGGCTATCCGGGAAAGATCTATCCCGTTCATCCCGATGCCCGGGAAATCGACGGGCTCAAGGCCTATCCCAGCGTATCGGCCATACCCGGACCGGTGGATCTGGCCATTATCCTGGTCCCCCATGATCAGGCCCTGGCCGTGGTCAAGGACTGTGCGGCCAAAGGGGTCAAGGGAGCGGTACTTTTCACCGCCGGATACAAAGAGACGGGTACTGTCGAGGGAAAGGCCGTGGAAGAAGAACTGACCCAGATAGCCCGCTCCAGCGGTCTGCGTTTACTTGGTCCCAATTGCATGGGCCTTTATTCTCCGAAGACCGGGCTTTCCTTTTTCCCCCAGCTCTCCAAAGAGCCCGGTCCGGTGGGGTTTATTTCCCATAGCGGCTCCTTAGCCAATATCCTGGGCCGGATCGCCCAGCAGAAGGGGATCCGTTTCAGCAAGGCCGTCAGTCTGGGAAATGAATGCGACCTGACGAGTGCCGACTTCCTGACCTATTTAGGAAATGATCCGGATACCAATGTCATCGCCATGTATCTGGAAGGGATCAAGGATGGCCCCTATTTCCTGAAGGCCCTGAAAAGCGCCTCCTGGAAAAAACCCGTTATCCTCTGGAAGATGGGACTGACCCGGGAAGGGAGCCGGGCCGCCTCTTCCCACACCGGAGCCCTGGCCGGCTCAAATGTTATATGGGAGGCCGTGGTTCGACAGGGAGGAGGAATTCCGGTGGCCGGTTTCGAGGCCCTGGTGGATTCCATGATGGGATTTTCCCTCCTGCCCGAAGGTCTTGGGGAGCGAGTGGCTATCCTCTCCGGCCCCGGCGGACTGGCCGTATCCACGGCCGAAGCCTGCGGCAAGATGGGCCTGAGGCTGGCCGAACTCTCTCCAAAGACCGCCGCCGCCCTGGCCGAATTCGTCCCGCCCACCGGAACGAGCCTCCGAAACCCGGTGGACGTGGGCCTGACCGCCTCCCTGGAGATTGATATCTACGGCCGGGCGGCCAGGGCCCTGGCCGCCGATCCGGGGGTGGACGCCGTGGTGGTCGTGGGGCGGGGCATGAGTCCGGAGCTTAACCAGGCCTACAAGGAAGCCATCATTAAGGCCCGGAGGGACTTCGGCAAACCCTTTGTGGTGATCAGCATACCCGGATCCGAACCGGATTTCGGCGCCGACTTTTTTAAGGCCGGTATTCCTTTTTTCGAATCTGCCGAAAGGGCCATGGGCACCTACTCAGCGGTCCGGCGCAATCAGCTTTGGCGGCGGGGAAGGCGGGGCTAATTAATTGCATTGTATCAATTTAGCTTTTTGAAAAACTGGTTTCACCGCAGAGCCGCCGAGGACGCAAAGAAGGAAATATATTTGTTGATTGCCACGGGAGGCTCTACCGACCCAATGCCAAGGCCCCCATGCGGGGGCCGGGATGAGGGGCCGGCAATCAATAGCCTTCGCTATCTTCGAGAAATTGTTTAGCTGAAAGCCAGAGTTGGTTTGTTCAATCCCGCCTCTCACGGGATTGAACAAAAATAATTCTCTCTGCGATCTTTGCGTCTTTGCGGTGAATATAAACTTTTTTCAAATAACTAAAGTGTTACATTGCATTAATAATTAAAATTGTTAAACCGATATTGCGGCAAACCAGATTCCGAGAAACCCGATATGACAGTTGAACTTTCAAACCAAATGGATGTTGCCAGAAAATTCCTGAACGGTCATAGCAGCCGTCAGGAACGGGCAAGAATTGGGCAGTTCCTGACACCGGCCAAGATAGCAAAATTCATGGCATCATTGTTTGTTCAAGAGAGGGAAGAGGTGCGGATTCTGGATGCCGGAGCTGGAGCCGGGGTCCTGTTTACGGCCTGCGTTGAGAAGTTGGTTTCGGGAAATCACCGGCCCTCTTCAATTAAAGTGGTGGCTTACGAAAACGATGAACAGGTTTTACCGTATTTAAAAGAGGCCATCGAACAGTGCAAGTCGACTTGCCGGGAATATGGGGTATCTTTCCGGGGTGAGATACGGGAAGAAGATTTTATCCCGGCTGCCATAGAGCAAACGGATGAAGGTTTGTTCTCCATTCAGCAGGAGCAATTTACCCATGCAATCGTTAATCCTCCCTATAAAAAGATCAATGGTCAATCCTCCACACGCCGGTCTCTTGGGCAGGCAGGGATCGAGGTATCCAATTTTTACGCAGCATTTGTTTGGCTGATCGCCCGGATGTTGGAACCCGGAGGCGAATTGGTGGCCATTACGCCAAGGAGTTTCTGTAACGGGCCGTATTTCCGCCAATTTCGCCTCAGGTTTTTATATATGATGAGCCTGCGACGGATACATGTCTTTGAGTCCCGTAAAAAGGCATTTGGAGACGACCATGTACTCCAGGAAAATGTCATTTATCATGCGGTCCGGGGAGAGCGTAAGCCGGAATGTTTGACGATTTCTTCTTCGGATGGGCTTGATTTTGACAGAGCAAGCACCCGGTCGGTTCCTTATAAACAGGTCGTTGACCCTGGTGACCGAGATGCTTTCATACGGCTGATCTTGAAGGAATCCGATAATACGATATTGGATCGAATGAAGGGCTTTACGACATCGCTGGAAAGGCTTGGATTAGAGGTGTCTACGGGGCGCATCGTTGATTTCCGGTCAAAGGAACACCTTCGCCCTTCCCCGGAAGAAGGAGCGGTGCCCCTTATATATCCTTGCCATTTCGAGGACGGCTACATTAAATGGCCGGTAGAATCGGGCAGAAAGCCGAATGCCATACGGTCCTCGTTACAAACCGGTGATTTGTTAGTGCCAACAGGATATTACGTACTCACAAAGCGTTTTTCGGCCAAGGAAGAACGAAGGCGGGTTGTGGCGGCCATATATGACCCCAACAGAGTTGGGTCGGCTTGGGTAGGATTCGAAAATCATCTAAATTTTTTCCATACGAGGGGTAACGGTCTATCGCCAAATCTGGCAAAGGGCTTGGCCCTGTATCTAAATTCTTCACTCTTTGACCGGTATTTTCGGTTTTTCAGCGGCCACACCCAGGTTAATGCTACGGACCTCAGGAAGATGCGCTATCCCTATTATGAACAATTATTGAAGCTCGGTTCACACGTGAAGCATCGAATGCCGAATCAGGAAACGATCGATACACTTTTGGAGAAGGAGTGCCCTACCCATGGTTAAAAAAGCCGAGGCAAAAAGAATTGAACGAAAAATCCGAGAGGCACTCGAAGTATTGGAATTGCTTGGTTTCCCTCGGCAGCAACAGAACGAGCGTTCGTCACTGACACTTCTTTCCTTGTTGAACCTCAAGCCTAATGATTTATGGGAGAATGCCGGTGCCCCATTGATGGGCATTACTCCGATGATGGATTTTTTTGCCGAATATTATGGTAAAAAATATGCACCCAATACCCGGGAAACCGTGCGCCGCCAGACGGTTCACCAATTTCTACAGGCGGCGTTGGTTGTGCCTAATCCTGATAAACCCTCCAGGCCGACCAACAGCCCCAAAGCAGTTTATCAAATCGAACCAGCGGCTTTAAAACTGCTACGGGAGTTTGGGAAACCAAGCTGGCCAAAGCATTTGCGGGCTTATCTGAAAACGGTGGAGACACTGAAAAGACTCTATGCCCGGGAACGAAATAAACGCCGTATCCCCGTGAAACTTACGAACGGCCAAGAAATCAGGTTGTCGGCCGGTGGTCATAATGTTTTGGTCAAGAAAATCATCGATGATTTTTGTTCTCTCTTTACGCCGGGCGGCCGGATCATCTATGTCGGAGATACCCAGATAAAATGGGCCTATTTCGATCCCGATGCATTGGAAAAATTAGGCTTAACGGTAGAAGAACACGGTAAGATGCCGGATATTGTTGTCCACTACCTTGAAAAAAACTGGCTTGTTTTGATAGAAGCGGTCACCAGCCACGGACCTGTTAACCCCAAGCGTAGACAGGAGTTGAAGGAACTATTTTTCGGATCAAAAGCCGGGATAGTGTATGTAACCGCCTTTGCCGACCGGAGAATGATGATGAAATATCTCGATGACATCTCCTGGGAAACGGAAGTCTGGATCGCTGATTCTCCGACCCATCTCATCCATTTCAACGGAGAACGGTTCCTCGGTCCCCATGAGGAATAGAATCTGCCGTTGCGCGGCTCGCGGCAACCTCCACCCGGACTTCAGGGACTTCAGTATCGGGTTTCGTTGTGCCAGGACTTAAACTTTTTTCTTTTACCCTGACTTAGACCCTTTCATCGCTGCCCAAGCCCCTTTGTCACCCGGGGCTTGAGGAATGCGATTGATTCGGTAAAAAATAACGACAAAAAAATAAACTGAAAAAGATTTTTCTTTTTAGATCAAAAGGAGATAAGATTGAAAACGAATAATTGGCGAATGAATCGTTTTCGATCAGGGCGTCACGATGTTTCCTATCCAATTTGACTATAAGGTCCTGGAGAGCCTTCCGGCGCCGGAACAGGAAGAGGTCACCCGGGTCATTCAGATCCTGAGGACCTTGATGCACCGACGGGTCCTTCCCTTTTTCAGAAAGCGGGGAACCGATCCCGGTAAGATCAATCGGCAGGCCGAACTCCTGGTTATCGAACGGCTCGAGGATGAAGCAAACCGCCTCCGAACCGTAAGCATAATCACCAAAGGGGAGAAGAATTGGACGATCCATATCCATGAGCGGGTCTTTGATTTCCTGGCTTTTGTCTTTCCTACCCATCCCGATTCCAAACTGGGTGGAGACCGGGGAGAAGAAGGCAAAATGCTGGCCTTTTCCGAATTCCTCCTCCGACACGAGATCGAGCACGTTCTTCACCCTGAAAAAACTGAAAAAGAAGTGATCCTTGCCGATGTGGACTTTGCCATGGATCGCCGGGCCGAAGACCCGACCTTTTACCGGATGCTTCGGAATGCCCTGGCCGATGAAATGACAGGGCTTAAAGGGCAACCCTATCTGAAACTTTTCAATGCCGCTGAGCAGGAACAGACCGCTGAGGATCTGATTTTTTTGATCCTGTCCGAGCTGGCGGCCTGCCTGGCCGATGGTCCTGAGGAATTGGTTGAAGGTCTCTTTTTTATCCTCGACGGAGACATGGCCTTGAGATTGCTGGGCGAATACTTCCGGCGGAGCCGGAATACGGCCTATTCGCTGATGGGGCGGACGAATTTCCTTCGCAGGGTCCTTCGGCTTTTTTCCATCCTTATTGCCGGCGATGAAAAAAAAGCGGTTGAGATTTTTCAAACCTTCCGGGAACGATGGGGGTTGATGGACCTCTTTCGCGAACTGGATCTGTCGGATAGAAACCTGGAGGGCCTCGATATGAAAGAAGCGTTTGCCTTCTTTAAAGGGGCCTTGAAGAACCTGACCGAGCAGTTGACGATTCGCCTCCCGGCCGCCCCTCCGTCTCCGGTACCCACGGTCCGGGCCGTAGAACCGGCCCCCCCTCCGGTAAAAAGCCTTAAGGATCGAATCGAAGAGATCCGAAATGATCCCGCCTTTCCCCGCCAGGCCCTGGAGATCATAGATAAAAACAGGGCCAGCGCCATCGGCCAAAGCGGTCCCAAGTATACGGAACTTATTGAAACCCTGCTGGCCATTCCCTGGGGGAAAAACCACTGGATCGATGTGTCCCCCGAAGGCTTCGAGGAAGGACTTAACCGCACCCATTATGGGCTCCAGGGACCCAAAGAGATCGTTTGCGATTTTTTTACCAATCTCATCTGGCGTTACCAACAGTGGGGCCGGGACAAGGCCTTCCGTCCGAGACGGACAGGCAGCGCCTTCCTTTTCGTGGGTCCTCCCGGGGTTGGAAAAACCTCCTTTGCCATTTCCATTGCCCAGAATCTTGGAATCCCCTATCATAAAGTTTCTCTGGGCGGGATGCGCGACGAGACGGATATGAAGGGCCACGGATTTACCTATGAAGGTTCCAAACCGGGTGCTATCGTCCAGGGGTTGATCAAGATGGGGGTCATGAACGGGATGTTTATTCTGGATGAGGCGGACAAGACGGAGAAATTCGCTATCGCTCCGCTGCTGGAGATCCTGGATCCGGAACAGAACCACCTTTTTCATGACAAGTACACCGAAACAACCATAGATATCGACCTCTCCAACTGTCAATTTATCCTGACGGCCAATACCCTGGAAACCGTACCGGCTCCCGTAGTGAATCGCTGTGAGGTGGTTGTCCTTAACCGTTATAGCATCGAAGAGAAGCTGGCCATTGCCAGGCACCACCTGATCGGAAGGGTTCGGGATAGACACCAGATCGGGCCGGAGGCCATCCACTTCGATCCCGAGCAGGAGGAAGATCTTATCCGCCTCCTGATCAAGGACTATACCTACGAACCGGGAGTCAGGGAACTGGAGCGAATCATTCGCACCCTCTTTTTAAGGGTCCTGCGCCGGGAGATCCTCCTGGGGGGGAAACCCTCGGTGCGACTCACCCGGCGCAAAATAAAGGAAAACCTGCGGGCCCCCAGACGGCCCTGGAAGATTAATGAAGAAGACCGGATTGGGGAGATGCTGGCCCTGGGAGTGGTCGTCGAACTCGGCATCGGATCTATTATTCCCATTCAGGCCACACCAATCCGTCTTGGGACAGAGATTGAGGGGCGACGCCAAAGCTTCTTGAGCATGGTTCAGGCTACAGGCAACATCCAGAAGATCATGGATGAAAGCAGAAAGGTGGCCACCACCGGCATTCTTCATTGCGCAGAAACGCTGGGCATAAAACTGGAACAGATTGAAGCCCCCATCCATCTTCATTTCATGGGGGCCTCCACACCAAAGGACGGGCCGTCGGCCGGCGGGGCGATCGCCCTGGCCCTGACCTCGGCTCTTACGGGCCGTACCATCCGCCGGGATGTGGCCATGACCGGAGAAATCGACACCCAGGGGAGGATAACCCCGATCGGCGGCCTGGCCGAAAAATTGGAGACCGCCTGTGATGCCGGATGCCGGACCATGATCATCCCTCAGGACAATTTGTTCGGTCCTGACGGGATCGAGAGGCTTCCGACGGCCCTTAAAGAAGAATTGCAGATTCTGACCTACCCGGAATGGAAGGCCGAGCATCCGGCCTTTGATTATGACCGGCACATACTCCAGGTCGTAGGGGTAGAGCATATCGGTCAGGCGGCCCATATCGCTTTCATTGATCAAGGGGAGATGGCCGCCCTGGAGGCCCGATTTCTCCCCTACGGAAAATCCATCCAGCCCCTTTATTCTGAAGCACCCGGGGAGAGGCGGTCATGCCTGCCCATCTTCTATGCCAAAGACGAAGGGGAGTTGGATCTGGAAGGACTTCCGGAGAGGGTCTGGCAAAGGTGCCAAGCGGTCTTCCTGGTACGCCCTGAACTGAAAAGGAGGCTGGAGGAAAAAGGCGGTCTGCCACAAGGGCAGGCCAAGCTCCTCGATTTTGACCCCAACGGAAAGGAGATGGCGCCCATCGTTTCCATGATTCAAGGGCACCTGAACTCGGAAGCCTTTTGGCCCGCTTACCAAACCTTGATAGCGCCTTTTTACTTTCTGATCCGGGAAGAGCAATCACTCAGGAAGATTCCCGGCTTGCGACTCTTTGCCAACAACTATGCCTTTCAGGGGGTGAAGATCAAAAACTGCAAGGCCGTTCTCAACCGGGTTGCCTTTCATCTGGCCCAACTTACTGAAACTGAACTGGCCGCCTGTCCTTTTTGGGTCAAACAAAACGGGATCTATGTGGTGGACCTTTCTTTCATTCCGGAGAAATATCGTCTGGATATCAAGCGGGCCGAGAAAATTTTGGAGGCCGCCCTGAGAAAGTGGCTGGCAATGGTGGAGGATGCCAACACCATTGGAAGAGAGCAATAGATTTGAAGACTTCTTCAAATTCAAGGGCCAATACAAAATCCATCATGAACGTGCATAAATAAGGAGGATGTTATGAAGGTACTGGCTGTAAATTCAAGCCCTCGGGGTGAGGGCCAGAGTAAAACCGCATTGCTGCTGAACCACCTGGTTCAAGGGATGGGGGAGGCCGGGGCCGAGGTCGAGGTGATCGAGCTTCGGAAGAAAACGATCCGCTATTGTGCCGGCTGTTTTACCTGCTGGACCAAGACCCCCGGTCTTTGCATCCATCAGGACGATATGAGCCGGGAACTCTTTCCCAAATGGCTGGCCAGCGATCTGGTGGTTTATGCCTCGCCGCTTTATCATTACACGATCAATGCCGCCATGAAGGCCTTTATCGAACGGACCCTGCCGGTGTTGCAACCCTTTTTCGAACAGCGTGAGGGAACGATCCATCATCCGTTGCGTCAGACCCCGCCCAAGGCCGTTTTCCTTTCGGTGGCCGGATTTCCGGAACCCAGTGTTTTTGACCAGATGTCTTCCTGGGTGCAGCTTGTTTTTGGAAGCCGGGGAAATCTGGTAGCGGAAATCTACCGGCCGGCGGCCGAGAGTTTGCCTTATCTCGGCGAAAAGGCCCAGGTGATTTATGAAGCCTTCCAACAGGCTGGCCGGGAGATTGTTCGGGATTTAAAGGTCTCTCCGGAAACGATGGCCCAAATTAACCAGGAAATCGTCGAGGATAAGGAGGCCTTTGCTACCATGGGCAACCTGTTCTGGAAAACCTGCATTGCCGAAGGGGTAACCCCCAAGGAATTTGCCGAAAAAGGCATCAGGCCCCGTCCGGATTCCATCGAGACCTTTATGATTATCATGCCCATGGGATTCAAGCCGGAGGCCGCTCATGATCTAAGGGCGGTCATTCAATTCCATTTTTCCGGGGAAGTCGAAGGACACTGCTATTTTCGGATTGAGAATGGCAGTCTCACGCCGGTCCAGGGAGAGGCGGAAAAGCCGGACTTGGTTATTTCATCCCCTTTTGAGGTCTGGATGGATATCATGACCGGCAAGGCCGACGGTCAGCAGATGTTTATGGAACAAAAATATCAGGTGACCGGAGACCTGTCACTGCTCCTGCGTTTGAGTCAGCTTTTCGGTAAATAGCCTGAAAAAAACCGGCCCGGGAGAGGGTTTCCGGGCCGGTTAAATGATCGGGAATTCCCGACCCTTGCACAGGTTCTTCTCTTAAACCGGAGTTTTATTCTTCCTGGTATTTCGAGTATTCCGACCCTTGGCAATACCTGGCTTGCTTTTGGGGGCTTTACCCTGTAGGCCCCTCAGGGCAAAATCACAAAAAAATTGGATAATCTCCTGGTCAGACAGCCTGCCATCCGGAGAATACCAGATATTAACCCGCATAATCATGGAAGCTATGCTATAAGCCGCCAGCTTAACATCGATTTCCTGAAAATCGCCGGATTTAATGCCCCGGGTAATTATCTTGCAGAGTATCCGGTCATAGGTGTCCCGTGAGGCCACAAATTTTTTACGTTTGGCTGGCGATAAGCGGTCCAGCCCGATGTCAAAAAGTAATTTATTTGTTTTTTTGTGACCTAAGGCATAGGTGGCATGTTGGATAATAAAAAATCGTATCTGTTCCACCGGGTTGGTGGTCTCATCGTCTTCCAGGGGTTTGACCAAAGCAAGAATGGTCTCTATCTGCGACCGAAGGATCTCATAAAGAATGGCCTCCTTTTTTGGGAAAAAATTATAAATATTGGCCGGCTTGCACCCATAGGCCGTGGCGATATCTTTCATAGTCGTGTCGTGGTACCCTTTTTTCCAAAAGAGCAGGACCGCTTCCCGAAGAATCCTTTCCTTCTGGGAAGAACCCTCCCTGGTTTTGTTCATAACAAAGGCTCCTCTCTATCTTTAACACGAAAATACGGTTCAAGGTTCAGGGTTCAAGGTTCGGAAAAACCCATTTTCATGCTTCGTGGTGCCCCCTGGGGCATGAGGGCTTAATACGAAAATAAAGTTCTGAGTTCGGGGATCAGGGGTCGGGGGTCAGTTGAAGAGAAAGTTGCAAGTTTTAAGTGCAAAAACCTTGAACCTTGTACCCTGTACCTTGTCCATAGCCACTAAAAAATAATTTCCTGTTTCCTGGCGCCCCGGGAAAACATGAGCGTTAACTAAAGAAATAAGTTGATAACATTAAATATATTGGTTAATGACCGTTAATTAACCACTATGTTTTTCTCCCTCACTATGCATTTTTTCCTTGACATGGTAAAGATAATTTTAATATATAAGTTATCTTTTTTAAAAATCCTTTTTGTCGTTCCGAATCCGTATTCGCCAAAGATCTGCGGTGGCAGTTGATTTTCTTCTTGAATATGTTCTCGCATTTTACTTGATAAGAAAGTGAGAAGCGCACATCATATCATAATACCTTTCTCCAAAGAGCAAATTAGTTTCCAAATTTTTTACCATGGGCAATAGAAAGGAGAAGTAAGATGAAAAAGAATGGTAACTGGATTTTTGTTTTGGTCTGTTTGTTGTCGTTTTTTTCCCTGACGACTTTTATGCCACCCCAGGCCCTGCCGGCTAATGCCAAGTTTGAATTCAACAAAATGGGCGACATGTCGGATTTTGATCCAAACAACCCCATGATTCCCACGGGGGACACGATCAAGATCGCTATCGTGGCTTCTTTTTCCGGCCCGGCGGCCATAGTGGGGCAGATCTATTATATCTCCGTTCTTTGGGCCGCCCATGACATCAATAAAAGAGGCGGCCTGTTAGTAGACGGAAAAAAGAAGCTGGTCCAGATCATCAAGGCCGACCACATGTCCAAGCCGGACCAGTGCAAAAAGGTCTGCGAAAGGATGATCCTGCAGGAAAAGGTTCATGTCCTCTGGGGCACGGACGGCAGCAATCTGCAAAAGATCATCAACGACGTGGCCAATAAGTACAAGGTCATTTCTCAGAACGCCGCTTCCTTATCCGATGAACTCCAGGATGCCACGAATTTCTCCCGCTATGCCTTCATGTCTTCATTTTCGACCGAGCAGATCGGCCGGGGTATAGCCTATTACTACGGACAGATCCGGAAAAAGGAAAAGAAGTTTTATATCCTCTGCCAGGACTACATGTTCGGACATGCTATGGCAGACGGCTTCAAACATGGTCTGAAAGAATACTATCCGGATGCCCAGATCGTCGGCGAGGATTACCATAAGCTGTTTCTGACCGACTTCGCCCCTTTCCTGACCAAGATCAAGGCCTCCGGGGCCGAGGTGGTTTATACCGGGGACTGGATCCCGGACGCCGCCAACCTTCTCAAACAGTCCAGGCAGATGGGCATCAACCTGCCCTTTGCCCACACCTTTTTAGATGAACCCAATTTCCTGCATGAAGTGGGGGTCGACGGGACCAAAGGGCTGGTCCAGCTCAGCCAGTACGGTGCGGAACTCCCCACCTTCAAGACACCCGATCAGATCAAATACTACAAGACCTGGAACAACCTGTGGAAGAATAAATGGAAGGCCCCCTTTAACACCCGCCTGTTCGAACACGGGGTGGGAAACATAGGCTCTTACACCGAGCAGACTTACTGGCTTCTGAGTGTTATCGAGCGGGCCGGCAGCGTAGATCCGGAAAAGATCATCAAGGTCTGGGAAGGGGACAGCTATCAATATACAACCGGGAAGGTCATGAAAATGCGGGCCTGCGACCACAAGGCGATTCAGGACCTGCATGTCTTTGAATACGTCCCCCCGGAACAACAGAAGGTATCGTTCAATATCCCGCCCAACTATTGGTTCAAGGGTACTTCCAACCCCGGTCCCACCTTTACGATTCCGGCGGCCAAGGTGTTGCCTCTGATGGATCAGAAGCTGGACCGATGCAAAGGAAAGAGCCCTTCAGGAGATTAACTAAACCCTCATGCCCCGTGGGGCATCACGTGAAAGAGTCACAGGGCGCCGATCGCCGGGTCTATGGTTAAAGGGTTTTGGTCTGTAGCCCCCGGCGGTCGGCCCTGTCAGGCAGGATACCTGACCTATTTTTACTGAACGTAAACATTTTTTTACCGAACTTTGACATTTGCAAGAGGATTAGATGGACCCAAAAACCGCAATGTACGTGGCCCAAGGCATACATGGGCTGGCCTACGGCATGATACTTTTCCTGATCGCTTCCGGATTGAATATGATCTTCGGCATGATGGGGATTTTGAACCTGGCCCACACGGCCTTCTTCATGCTTTCGGCCTATTTTTGCTATCAATTTATCACCTGGACCGGGAGCTTCTGGCTGGCCCTGCTCCTGGCCCCGATCATCACCGCCATTTTTGGAATCCTGCTGGAGAGATTTATTCTCCGAAAAGTGCATGTCGGCGGCCATTTACCCGAATTGATCGTCACCGTCGGCTTCGGCATGGTCATCCTGGCGGCCGTCAAGATCTTTTGGGGCACGGAGAGCCTGCCGGTGAAGATGCCTCCTGTTCTGGAGGGTCTGGTCACCATAGCCGGTATGGAATATCCGGTCTACCGGCTTTTCGTTATCGGGCTGGCCCTGCTGGTCCTGTTGTTTATGGCTCTGCTGCTTTACAAGACCCGGTTGGGTAAAATCGTCCAGGCGGCCGTTTCCGATGCCGACATGGTCAATGCCCTGGGAATCAATATCCCCCTGGTCTTCATGGTGGTCTTTGGAGTGGGGACCTGGCTGGGCGGGGTGGCCGGGGTGGTCATCGCCCCCATCCTGACGGTATTTCCCGGATTGGACGGCCAGGTGGGCATGGATGCCTTTATGGTGGTCGTCACCGGAGGATTCGGGAGCCTCATGGGGGCCTTTATCGTTTCTATTATATTCGGGCTGTTGAGCTCTTATGGCGTGCAGTTTTTTTCAGCTCTGGCGCCGGTCCTGATGTTTGCCTTCATGGCTATTGTCCTGGCCATTCGGCCTATGGGCTTGTTCGGAGAAAGGGAATGATGAATAATACCGGTCGGTGGCTTTTATGGGCGGGGTTAATCCTGGTCCTGATCTTATATCCCAAGTTATTCGGCATCTACTATACCAATTTTTTTGTAACCTTTGCCGTCTTTGCCGTCTTTTCCGTTTCCTATAATTTTCTGCTGGGCTATACCGGTCTGTTCAGTTTCGGCCATGCCATGTTTTTCGGCACCGGAGGGTACGCCACGGCCCTGGCCCTGAAACATATAGAGGGAATGCCCCTTATCCCGGCCCTCTTGTTCGGTTTTATTGCCGCAGCCCTCCTGGCCCTCATACTGAGCCCTCTGGTCGTCCGGGTCAGCGGCACGGCTTTTGCGATGCTGCACCTGGCCTTCGGCCAGTTGATGTATGTCCTGGCCCTGAAATTACGAACCATAACCGGCGGCGAGGACGGCATCGGAGGATTTCCCCTGCCTGATTTTCAAATTCCGGGAATCCTGTCGGTCAGCATAAAAGACTCGGCCAACTTCTATTATTTTGCCATGGCCGTCCTGGGCCTCAGCCTCTGGATCATGTGGTTTGTGACCAAAACCCCCTTTGGACAAATACAGACCGGGGTCCGGGACAATAGCAAGCGGGTCGACTACATAGGTTTTAAGGTGCCCCAGACCAAGGCCGTGGTTTATGTGATCTCCGGCGCCTTTGCCGGTGTGGCCGGCTCCATTTATGCCTTGTTCCAGAATCTGATCTCGGCCGACGGCGGGTTGAGTGTTTTGATTTCCTTTACCCCGGTCATCAACGTCATGGTCGGAGGGGTGGCCAGCTTTTTCGGTCCCATCCTGGGCACCGGAGTCCTCCAGATTTTGACCGAAATAACCACCCGCTATACCGAACGGGTGGAACTGGTGGATGGTCTGATCCTCATTCTGGTCATTCTGTTCGCCCCTCGGGGACTGATGGGTTTTATAACTTACTTGAAACAAAGATGGGGTTCCCACCCGGCCACAAAGGCCCCAATGGAGAAGGTTTCATGAATATCCTGGAGACCAAAGGACTGTATAAGGATTTCAAAGGACTGGAAGTCCTGTTCAACGTCAACCTGCAGGTGAAAGAAGGGGAGAGGCATGCCATCATCGGCCCTAACGGTGCCGGCAAAACCACGCTCTTCAATGTGATTACCGGGACCTACCGGCCCAGCCAGGGGAAAATCCATTTTAAAGGAAAAGATGTTAGCGGTGCCCGGCCCCATGAATTGACCCGCATGGGCCTGGGACGATCCTTTCAGATCACCAGTACCTTTCACAATATGACGGCCTTTCAGAATATTCGTCTGGCCGTCCTCTCCAAGAATAAGATCCGCTTCAACCTGCTGCATAAAGTGGACAAGATGAAGGAGATCACAAAGGAAACGGAAGAGGTCTTGAAGAGGATCAATCTGGACGGGGAGCGGAATTTTCCGGCTGCTGCATTGTCCTATGGAAAACACCGTTCCCTGGAAATCAGCATGGCCCTGGCCACGGACCCGGACCTGGTCCTCCTCGACGAGCCCACGGCCGGCATGTCCCGGGATGAAACGCACACGGCCGTGGAGTTGATCCGGCGACTGACCGAAGGGAAAACCATGGTCATCATCGAGCACGATATGGATGTGGTCTTCTCTATTGCCGATCGGATTACCGTTCTCCATTATGGGCAGATTTTAACGACCGGGACACCGGATGAGATCCGGCAGAACCAGGCGGTGAAGGATGCCTACCTGGGGGAACAGGAGGTTTAAGGATGCTGCTGAAAGTACAGGGACTCAATACCTACTACGGGCTGAGCCATGCCTTGCAAAATATCTCCTTACGGGTGGCGCCGGGGGAAATCGTCGCCTTACTGGGGAGAAACGGCATGGGCAAGAGCACCACGCTGAAGAGTGTTATGGGACTTCTCAAACCGAAATCGGGCTCCATCGTCTTTAAGGGCCGGGAGATTTCCGGGCTTCCCCCCTATAAAGTGGCCAGGGAGGGGATAGGCTATGTGCCGGAAGAGAGGAGGATCTTCCCGGAACTGACCGTGGTGGATAATCTTCAAATCGGGATTAAGGGAGGGAAGATATCCGAAAACAGCAACGGGACCAAGTGGACCGTGGAGCGGATCTTTCAGCATTTTCCCAAACTGAAAGAAAGGTCCGGCTCAAAAGGAAGGTTCTTGTCCGGCGGTGAGCAGCAGATGCTGACCATAGGAAGGGCCCTGATGGGCAACCCCGAACTGTTACTGGTCGACGAACCGACCGAAGGGCTGGCTCCGATCATGGTCCAGGAAGTCCGGGACATCCTGGCCGAGATCAACAAGGCCGGCGTTTCCATTTTACTGGTGGAACATAACTTCAAGGTGGCCATGTCGCTGGCCAACCGCGTCTATCTCATGGGCAAAGCCCACGTCGGATTTTCCGGAACCAAGGAAGAATTAAATGCCAACCCCGAGGCCCGGGAAAAATATATGGAAGTTTAAAGCGGCCCGGAGGCGGGACCCCCAAAAAAATAAAATAATAGGACGTCGGACCTCGAGGAGGTTGGGCGATCAGATCGGAAAATTTGAATAGGTCAATCGAATTAAGCCGTAGGGGCACCCCAAATCCAGACTCGTTATTCCCTCTTTTTCTTCTCTCAACAATCCAATATTGATGCGTTCGTAAAAAGCCCAAAAGCGCCGATTTATGTCATTCCCGTGAAAACGGGTCCCGCCCTTGGCGGGATTAATTAGTTACATATAGCCTGGATTCCCGCCTGCGCGGGAATGACGAGTTTTTACGAGACCATCAATCTTCCTTTCGTAGACATCTCCTAAATTGACAAATCCAATCGATTTTTGTTATCATCCTAAATTAAAAATTCGCCTCCTAAGGAAAAATCAATGGAAAATCAATCGGAAATAAAAAATAGCCCATCCCCATCCCCATCCCCATCCCAGGATCAGGGGTCGTCTTTTTATTTTAAACAACGGTTTAAGTTATCGGCTTTGGAGGTTATGTTCGGCCTCCTGATTGTAATAGGCCTGATTTATATCGGGTATTTTATTTTATTCCAGGAAGGTTCCGGGACTTCCACAAAATTACAAAAAAAAATACATTTTATGGAAACCAGTTCCAGGGAACAGGCTGGAAAATTCGACCAAAAGATCAAAGCGATTCAAGACAGCCAAACCCAATTGGAAGTACGGCTCAAGTCCCAGGAAGCCATTAACCGGGATCTGTCAGCCAAAGTTGGAAAATTGGAGAAGCGCCTGTTAGAAGAGAAGAAACCTTCTGTCGTAAAAGAAAAGATACAGTACAAAGTCAAAAAAGGGGAAACCCTCCAGGTTATTGCCAAAAAATTCAGGGTCTCTACTGATGAACTGGTCCGATGGAACAAACTGGATAAAAACCACCCGGCACGAACAGGAGATACGCTGATTATTTTTCCCCGATAATAAAATCCATTTAGATTTTATATCCCATGTCCGATGAGATCAAAAAAAGGCAAAAAAAACCTAGAAGGCACTTTGAATGCCATTGTTGCGGGAAAGGTGAAGCCTTTTGCTGGGTTTGCCCTTGCGGATTTCAAATCTGCCAACTCTGTCTCAAGGAAAACGCCTGGGGTCTGACATGTAATAATATTACCTGGATTTGTCCCGATTGTGGGAGAGATCGCTCCTTTTGATCATCTCCCGATCTTTTGGTTTTTAAAAAGAGAATTTTGTTCACCGCAAAGCCGCAAAGTACGCAGAGAGAATCATTATTGTACAATCCCGTGAGAGGCGGGATTGTACAAAACAACTCTGGACTCCGTCCCGGAGGGGACTACGCCCCGGAGGGCCTCCGGCCATAATTATGCGGTCGACTTCGTCGACCTAAAACAAAGGCTTCCGTTTGGAAGCCGGCCGAAGGGTAGCGAAAACTTTTTCCTTTCTGTCCTCTCAACAGAAAGGAAAAAGTTTTCCCCTTGGCGTTCTTGGCGACTCTGCGGTGAAAATAGTCTTTTAAAAAAATTAAAGTGATACAAAAAATTGGAAGGAGAAAAGATCATGGAACTAAAAGGATCCAGAACGGAGAAGAATATCCTGACTGCTTTCGCCGGGGAATCCCAGGCCAGAAACCGCTACACCTATTTTGCCAGCCAGGCCAAAAAGGATGGTCTGGTTCAGATGTCATTTATTTTTGAAGAGACCGCCAATCAGGAAAAAGAACATGCCAAACGCCTTTTTAAGTTGCTTTCAGGCGGGGAGGGCGAGATCCAGGCCTCTTTTCCGGCCGGTGTTATCGGGAGTACTGCTGAGAATTTAAAAGCAGCGGCCGGTGGTGAACATTATGAATGGGCTGAAATGTATCCTGGGTTTGCCCGGATAGCCTTGGAAGAAGGTTTTAATGATATTGCCATGATCTTAGAATCCATTGCCGTAGCCGAGAAGCAGCATGAAAAAAGATATCTGGGGCTCCTGGCCAATCTGCAATCCGGCCGGGTTTTTAAAAGGGATAAGCCCGTGGTCTGGCGTTGCCTGAATTGCGGCTATCTGCATGAAGGCCCGGAGGCCCCGGACCAGTGCCCGGCCTGCGACCACCCCAGGGATTATTACGAACTATTGGGAGAAAACTGGTAAAAAAAAAGCAAATAGGTTGTTTTTTATTGAAAAATACAGGTTTTCCCCCATGTCTTTTCTGAAACATTTTTGATAGTAGTTTTAATTAAGTACTAACCAAAGTTATTTGAAATTTCATTTTTTCGTCATTCCCGAATGTCTTTATCGGGAATCCAGGTTTTTTTCACTTGAAACCTGCAACGTGAAACTTGAAACTTTTTTTCGAACTATAAAATAGAGAGGTGAAAAACATGACCGAACGATTACAAATTTACAAGTGTGAGGTTTGCGGGAACATCGTAGAGGTGCTCCATGAAGGCCAGGGGGAGTTGGTTTGTTGCGGCCAGCCTATGAAGTTATTCGTTGAAAATTCTGTGGATGCGGCCAAAGAAAAGCACGTGCCGGTCATTGAAAAAACCGCCAGCGGTTTTAAGGTCAAAGTGGGGAGTGTGGCCCATCCCATGGAAGAGAAACATTATATCGAATGGATAGAAGTGATTGCCGACGGGAAGGCCTATCGCCAGTTTCTGAAACCGGGGATGGTCCCGGAGGCCTTTTTCGAAGTCCAAGCCGAGCAGATTACCGCCCGGGAATATTGCAACCTCCACGGGTTATGGAAGGCCTGATAAAAATGACCAGTCCAACCCAGTGTTCCCTTGACATGCTGGCTACGGCCCTGACCATGGAAGAAAAGGGAAAAGCCTTTTATGAAAAGGCCCGGGATTCCTGCCGGGATCCCCAGTGTATGGAAATATTTGCGGCCCTGGCGGAAGATGAGATTCTCCATACCCAACGGATCAAACAGATCCATGATACCCTGACGGCCGGGAAGTGCTGGACCAGGGACTGGGAATCCATAAAAGGGCCGTCCAGGGACTTGGGGGCCTTTTTCCGGGACCTGACCGACAGGGAAATGGAAAAAATAAAGGCCCGGGCCGGTGATCTCGAGGCGGTCGATTGCGGTTTGGATTTGGAATGGGCCAGTGTAACCTTTTATCAGGACCAACGGGCCAGGGCCACCGATCCCCTGGAGGCAGCCTTTCTGGATAAGATGATCCTGGAGGAAAAGGAACATTGGAAGGCATTGAAGGATACCCGCTATTATCTCACCGATCCTGAAGGATGGTTCATAGAAAAAGAACGTGCCGGGTTAGATGGTGAGAAATGACCGACCGTTCCGTCAACGTTGTTATTGGCGGTGAAGCCGGGCAGGGTCTGGTAACCATCGGACAATTGTTAGCCAAGGGTCTGGTGCGCAATGGTTTTTTTATTGTGGTTACCCAGGGCTATCAATCCCGCATCCGAGGGGGGCATAACACCTTTTCCATCCGCACCTCGGCTGAAGAAGTCCGTGCCCCTCAGGAAACTATCGATCTGCTGATTTGCCTTGATATCCAGACCAGGGCTATCCATGGGCCGGAGCTTTCTTCCGAAGGATTGATGGTGGTGGACAGCGGCTGGGAAGGAAACGGATCGGCCAGTCTAGAAGTCCCTTTCAAAAAATTAGCCGCCGCCAGATTTTCCAACATCCTGGCCTTGGGGGTAGCCGGGGCCCTTATCGGTCTTCCGGAAGAGGTCGTCGGCCAAGCTCTGGAAGAATTTTTTATTCATAAATCCCCTTCCGTGGCTGGGGAAAACCAGAAGATCCTGAAGACGGCCTATCAATGGACGGAGGGCCAACCGGTATCTTTCCCGAAATTACCTTCCCCTTCCTATCCGGGCCGCCGTTGGATGATGCATGGCAACGAGGCCATTGCCCTGGGGGCCTTGTCGGCCGGTCTGAAGTTTTTTTCTTTTTATCCCATGACCCCGTCCACCTCCATTGCCCTGACCTTGTCCCCCCAGGCGGAAGCCCTGGGTTTGATTGTCGAACAGGCCGAAGATGAAATCGGGGCCATAAATATGGCCATCGGGGCCTCTTTTGCCGGAGTCCCCAGTATGGTTTCGACCTCAGGAGGGGGATTTGCCTTGATGGTGGAAGGGGTCAGTCTGGCCGGGATGACCGAAACGCCTCTGGTCATCGTAGTAGCCCAGCGTCCCGGGCCGGCTACCGGCTTGCCTACCCGAACCGAACAGGCCGATCTGGAATTTATTTTATATGCCGGCCATGGCGAATTTCCCAGGGCCGTTTTTGCCCCGGGTTCGGTGGAAGCGTGTTTCCGCCTGATCCGTAAGGCCTTTGAATTAGCCGAGTTGGCTCAAACTCCGGTTTTTTTACTGACCGATCAATTTCTGGCCGACTCCTATCGGGCCATCGATCCTTTTGAGGTGTCCGATCTTTCACCGGTTCGCCCCGGTACGGAATGGTCCGGTCCGGCCGACGCTTACCAGCGCTACGCCCTGACGGAAACGGGGATCTCGCCCCGATTGCTTCCGGGAAGGAGCGAACACCTGGTCGTGGCCGACAGTGATGAACATAGGTCAGACGGGCATCTGACCGAGGATCTCTCGATACGGAAACAGATGGTGGAAAAAAGGCTCAAAAAAATGGAGACCCTGGTACGGCAGGTGGTGCCTCCGGAGTTCTCCGGGGATACGAAGCCGGATCTGTTGCTGGTTACCTGGGGATCCACCAGGGAATCGGTCTTAGAGGCCGCCGATAAAATGAGATCAAAAGGAAAACGGGTGGGGACCCTCCATTTTTCACAGGTCTGGCCTTTGGTACCGGAACAATTTATGGGTTTCCTTAAAGAGGCCGGGGAAGTGGTTTGTGTGGAAGGTAATGCCTTTGGCCAGCTTTCCCGCTTGATCCGGCAGGAAACGGGTTTCCGGACTACAAGTCAGGTGTTGCGCTATGACGGATTGCCCATTACTCCGGAGTATATATTAAAGGCGCTTGAGGAGCGGTTCACTATAAACCGCTTGGGATTATGCCAGCGCGGAAATTAGCTATGGTCACCCTGGAAGATTACGGAACGTTTGAAACCGCCTGGTGCCCTGGATGTGGAAACTTTTCCATCCTGGCGGCCGTCAAAAAGGCCCTGGTCGGCCTGGGTCTAAAACCCCATGAGATTTTGGTGGTCTCGGGCATCGGACAGGCCGCCAAGGCCCCCCATTATTTGAAGGCTAATGTCTTTAACGGTCTCCATGGCCGGGCCTTGCCTGTAGCCACCGGTGCTAAATTGGCCAACCCGGAATTGACGGTTATTGCCGAAAGCGGGGACGGCTGTACCTATGGGGAGGGGGGCAACCATTTCCTGGCGGCCATCCGCCGGAATATCAATCTGACTTTGCTGGTCCATAACAATCAAATCTATGGTTTGACCAAAGGCCAGGCCAGCCCGACCACCGAGGAGGGACGGATCACCAAGGCCCAGCCTCAAGGGGTGCCCTCGGCCCCTTTTAATCCCTTGGCCGTGGCTGTGGCCATGCAGGCCGGTTTTGTCGCCCGGGCTTTTTCAGGGATGGCCGATCATCTGACCGAGTTGATTCAACAAGCCGTAAGCCACCGCGGCTTCTCTCTGATCGACATCCTTCAGCCCTGTATTTCCTTTAACCCGGTCAACACCCTGGCCTGGTATAAGAAGCGCTGTTATGCCCTGCCGGATGACTATGACCCCGCCCAATGGGAGTCGGCCATGAAAACAGCCATGGAATGGGGCGAACGGATTCCAGTAGGGGTCATCTATCGGAATGAACGGCCGAGCTTTGAAGACCATTTTTCGGTGTTGAAACAAGGGCCTTTAGTCGGCCGTGGGGTGGATCAAGAAAAAGTGAAACAGATTTTGGAATCTTATGGTTAGTACGAAAATAGATTTTTGGCACGGATTTCACGGATTACACGGTTAAAGCCATGGGGT